>JANOVK010000323.1:0-1607 GCA_031417315.1 Chitinophagaceae bacterium
TCCAGTGTCACGCGGAATATCGCGCCGCGTTCATCCAGCAGTGATCGTTCGTACCGCCTCGCTGACGCCGATGATGTGTCCGCCCTGATAGGTGGTGACTGAGAGCAAGGACTTGTCGCCGGTGACGATGAAATCGGCCTGCGCCGCCAGCGTTGTGCCGATCACCACATCGTCATCGGGATCGGGCGCGATGCGAGAAATAGTTGCAGGGCGAACTAACGCGGCCAGCTCCCTAAACTGTTCGATTACTCATAAGTCAGTAATATAGGCGACACTCGGATGCCCAAAGAACGAGCGTACCAGTTTTGGATTGTTACCGATTTCGGCAAATTGCGCGGCGATGCGTGGTGCCAATTTCTCGCCCTTTTGCAACGGCCTGCGCGCATTGCCGGTGCGCTTGGCATGGCTCCATACCAGTTCATCCGGATTCAGTTCCGGCGCATAGCCCGGCAGGAAGTGCAGCGTCAGCCGACCTTGGGTCGAGGCGACATAGGCCTTCGCAATTTTCGTCTTGTGCGCGGGCAAGCCATCCAAGACCAGGTGCAGCCGCTTCTTGCGCCGATGCATCAACGTCTTGAGCAGTTTCACGAACAACTCGCCGTCAAGCGCCCCTTGGTACGTGGCAAACCAAAAGGCACCCTTGGCGCTCACCGCCGACGCGGCGCTGATGCTCTGACGCTGCCCGGGCACTTGCACTATCGGCGTCTTCCCTTTGACGCCCCAGGTCTTGCCCTGCACGGCGTCGGCGCGAAAGCCCGATTCGTCCCAGAAGTAAATATCGGCTTTCTCCGCACGGGCGGCGCGCGCAAGGGCAGGGTAGGTTTCGTGCTGCCATCGCGCAATGGCTTCCGGATCCCGCTGGTAGGCACGCTGCAACGGCTTTTGCGCCGTCAGGCCCAGCCGCGCCAGCATCCCTCCAATCGAAGCCAAGCTCAACGTAACGCCGAATTTCTCCAGTACCAGTGCCTGCACAATCTGGCGCGTCCACAGCCCGAAGTCAAAACCATACTGCATCGGGTTCCTGCCGTTGACCCAGCGAAACACCCGCCGCTCCTGCGCCGCCGTCAGCACCGGTGGCCGTCCCGTTCCCTTCGTGCTCTTGAGCTTCCTCATTCCGTTGCCGCGTCCCTTGACCTTCGGCAACCACTTATAAATGCTGGTACGCGCAAATCCATACGATGCCATCACGTCCGCCGCGCGCTCGCCCTCTTGCACCCGACGCACCGCCATCTCGCGAATCGTTTCCAGCGTCTTGTGATCCAGCGTCCGTCCGTCTATTTTCATATCCATTCGACCAATCTATCATCGAATGGTTCCGCAATTGTTTCCTATATTACTGACTTATGAGTAAGTGCGATGCGCTCATTCGCAAGTTTTTCAACTTCCGCGATTTTCCGTACCTTTAGCAAGGGCGCGAATTCGGCATCGGTCGATTGCGCAAGGGTGTACAACGGCAGGAATAGCAACAACAGCGGGATGCATCGATTCATTTGTGTACCTGAACGTTTTTTTGATGAGAAGCCTGAAAACCCTAACGGCACAAGCTCATAACTCGATGACAAATCCGTCATGGCTTCGCCATTTCGGCTAGAGTGCGGCATGACTTC
>JANOVK010000324.1:0-14581 GCA_031417315.1 Chitinophagaceae bacterium
GGCTTAAAATTCCTGTAAACTCAATTGTTAAATACGGCCAATTTGATTATATAAATATTCAAAACCCTCATATAAATTTCTTGAAATGCTGGGTAATTAATAAGGATAGTATTTTAAAAGAATTTGCAATAACGGGAGATAATATTTCTTTTAATACTAGACAAATACACACTTCTACTTTTATATTTCCTTTGCGTAGTGAAGAATATCAAAATTGTGATTTAATTATTGCTGCAGATAAAAGATTTACAAAACTTGATTTACCGATAATATTTTGCAATTCAAATTACTTAATAAATCAAAATAATAATAGTTCTTTATTACTTGGGCTTTTAATTGGAACTTGCTTATTTCTTTTTTTATATAACTCCTATTTATTTATAACAATAAAGCAACGATTATATTTATGGTATAGCGTTTACCTATTTTTAATAGTTATCTATATTGCAGCAGAAAGTGGTCTTTTATTTAAATATTTTACAACAAAAATTGAAACCTTTAACGATTTAATTAGACCCATTGTTTTTGCTTTTGTTGAAATTCCATTATTATTATTTTTTAATCAGTTACTCAATCTAAAAGAAAAATTTCCCAAAACATTTTTAATAAACAAAATATTTTTTATTTTTTATTTCTGTTTGATAATTATTGTTTTAGTTACGTTTGATAACAATAACTTTCAAACCCAAGGATTTTGGTTAATTATTTTGTATTTCACAGGCCCGATTATTTTGCTTTCAATGTTAGTGCAATCCATTTATCTTGTAATTAATAAAGTACGTTTTGCAAGTTTTGCTTTGGCATCCTATTCAAGCTTTTTTATTTTTATAGGTATTTATGTACTTCAACAAAGAGAATTAATTGGCACTAATGTTTTAACAAAGTATGCAAATTATTGGACAATTTTTAGTGAAGCAATTTTAATGGGATTTTTATTAGGCTGGCGATTTAAGTTATACAAAGAAGAAGCTGAAAACACACTTAAAAATAGTATATACCAACAAGAACAAATTTTTATTAAAACTGCTGCGTGGCAAGAAAAAGAAATGGAAAGAATTAGTTTTTTACTACATGATACAGTTGGTGCTAATCTGGGATATTTAAGATTAGAAACTGATAATATGCCTTTAACACAAGAAGGAAGAAATAGTATTGCAAACCAAATTACACGAATTGGAAATGAGGTTAGAAATATGAGTCATTCTTACTCTCCAATCGTATTAAAAGATAAAGGATTATTTAATGCCCTGAACGATATTGTAAATACCATTAGTAATAATAGTAACATCAAATTGCAATTTGAATGGATTGGAGAAAAAAATAAAATTAGTTTACAATATCAAATTATCATTTATCAAATTATTCAAGAACTTTTACAAAATATAATAAAACATTCCAAAGCAAAAAATGCTTTTTTGCAAATTCTATATGAAGAATATTTAATTTCAGTTTATGTTGAAGATGATGGAATTGGATTTGATGTTACTGAAGAAAAAAATGGTATTGGCTTAAAAAATATTTCAACTCTCGTATCAATATTAAATGGAACTTGTAGAATTGAAAGTAAAAAATTAGAAGGGTTTAATATTTCAATTGAATTTATTAATCAAATTAATGAAAAAAAATAATGTAGGTATTGTAGATGATCATCTTTTATTTGCCGAAGGAATTAGTAATATAATAACACAATCGATCGACTTGAATTTAAGTTTTATTACTTCCTCAGTATCAGATTTATTTGAGTTATTAAAAATACATCGAATTGATTTTTTATTATTAGATGTCAATCTTCCCAACTTTAATGGAATAGATATTTTAAAAAAGCTTAAAATCGAAGAACCTCAAATTAAAATCATGATATTAACCATGTATCAACCCATTGATATAGGGCTAGATTTAAAAACTTTTAATGGCGATGCTTATGTATTAAAAATATCAGGAAAAAATATACTTATAGAAGCATTACAGTGTATGAAAAGTGATGTAAAATATTTTGACCCAAATATTATTCATAAATTAAATAAAGAAGATAGTTTTACAAATCAACTTAAATTAACCAAAAGAGAAAAAGAGATAATTGCATTAATTTCTATAGGAAAAACAAGTAGAGAAATTGCCGATCAACTTTTTTTAAGTGAACTTACTATTAAAACTCATCGAAAAAATATTAATGAGAAAATGGGAACAAAAAGTGTAGCTCAATTAATATCAAAAGTAAATTCAAACTAATATCGGAATAGTATTAGTAGAAATAAATTCAATCACATTAATTCAATAAAAATTTGAACACAGTTATTTTCGATATGGATGGTTTGTTAATTGATAGCGAACCATTGTGGCAAGAAGCAGCAAACGAAGTTTTTAAAATTTATGGAATTGAAATAAATGAAAAACTTTACGAAAATACTATTGGCTTAAGAACAATAGAATTTTTAGATTATTGGATTGAATATTTTAAACTTGATAAAACATTAATTCCAGAATTGGATAAATTAATTGTTGATGCTGTAATTAATAAAGTAAAAACTAAAGGAATTATTTTACCAGGTGTACAATATATTTTTAATTTTTTTAAGGACCGAAGTTTTAAAATAGGGTTAGCAACTTCATCACCAACAGAATTAATAAATATAGTTGTTGAAATATTAAAAATTGATAATTATTTAGAAGCAATAACATCGGCAGAAAACTTACTTTTCGGAAAACCAAATCCTCAGGTTTATATTAACTGTGCAGATAAATTAAACAGTAAATATGAAAACTGTATTTGCTTCGAAGATTCAATAAATGGAATGATTGCAGCTAAATCTGCAAAAATGAAATGTGTAGTTGTTCCATCACTAAATCAAGCAAAAGATAAAAGATGGGCTTTAGCAGATTTACAACTTTCATCACTACAAAATTTTGGAAATTTACACTTGGAAAGATTGCAATTTTAAAATCGAGGAGCATGACATTTTACAGATCGTTCATTTTTACTTATTCCACCAAATATTCCATTCCATAAAAAAGACATTTCGTAAGCATTTCTATAATTACTAAATGCATTTAAAGTAGAAATAGTAGCATCATAATTAAACATTAGCTGTATATCATCAATTTGAAATCCTAAGGAAGGAGTTGCAGCATCTTTATTTCTGTATTGTATTCCAAATAATAATTGGTTTTGCCCACCTGTTCCACCTAAATTATACTGTCCATTAAAACCAATAACTGCTTCTTCTGAAGTACTCATACTACTATAATAAATGTGAGGAGATAAAATTAATACATCGCTAATTTTTATACTTGCTTTTGCAAATGCATTATACCTTCTATTTAATCTTGCATCAACTGTTTTTGAATTAAAAAAAGATTCTTGTGGCGTATTTAAATGCATCATACTTAAACCCATATTTAAATAAAAATTATCATTAGCAAACCACGAATAATTAATGCCAACATTTAAGTCGATATAAGAAACACTATTTGAAACAAAAGGTTCATTTGTTGGCAAATCAATATCAAAAAATTTACCATTCCATTGCTGATCGAAAGTAAGTTTTGTAAAATCAATTCTTTTTTGTACCCATCCCCCACTTAAGCCTATGCTCAATAAATTATTATCATCTAATAATTGATGATAGGCTAAACTTAAATAACTTTTAGTAGAAGTTAAATTTCCAGAACCAGCAACATCATTTAGCATAACAAGACCTAAACCAAGCCATCCATTATCTAATTTATCTCTCATTAACTGAACATCGCCCCAAGCACTTAATGTTTTATATGGAACGTTTGTAGATGCCCATTGTGTTCTATGATTAAAGCCAATTCTAAAATCGCTTTCAGGTGAAAAGCCTGTATTTGCTGGGTTTGTTAATAATGGAGCATTTGAATATTGAGAAAAATGTAAATCTTGTGAGTTTAAATTAAAAAAAATAAAACACAAAAAAGAAATTAGAATTATTTTATTAAAATAATTCTTTCTATTTATTTTTTGCCTTATGTTTAATTTTTCTTTCACTATTTATTTATCTAAGTAAAGTAATATCACCCGATCGAGTTTCTCTTTTGTTATCAAAAAAATCTACAATTAAAGTATAATGATAAACATCTTGTGGTTGTAAATCTCCTTTAAATCTTCCATCCCAACCTTCACTATAATTATTAGTACTAAATACTAAAATTCCCCAACGATTATAAATGTTCCAGCTTATTTTACTAATACCAAATCCTTTTACAAAAATTTTATCATTCAGCCCATTTCCATTTGGGGTAAAAGCATTAGGTACATCAAATAAAGTACTCACTTTGGCTTGTACATCTCTACAAAAAGTATCAGCACAATTAAAAATATTCGATACTTTTAAGCAAGCTTTAAATAATTTTTGTTGTTGATATAGATGTTTAATTGATTGGTTGTAATTTGTAGTAATAATAGTATCTCCATCTCCAAACGACCAAACATAATGGTTTGCCTGTTGAGATTGATTAATAAAGTTTATTGGTGTATTTGCAATAGTTGGAAAAGGAGAATATGCAAATAATGATTTAGGAGATTTACTAATTTCAAAATTATAACTTACACTATCTTTTTTATTACAACTAAATGTATCTGTAATTACAAGTTTTACAGTATAAAATCCTGTATTTTGAAATGTATGTTGAGGATTATTTAATGTTGATGTATTACCATCTCCAAAATACCAAATTAAACTTTCTCCACCAACTGATGAATTTGTAAATTGAATTTTACTAGACAAACATCCAGTTATTGGTGGTGCAAATTTGGCTTTAATATTTGCAACAATATTTAATCTAAAAAAAACGGTATCAGGTTCGTTACAATAATTTGTATCAATTAATGCCATCCATCCATTATAAATACCTGCTGAAGCTGAAGCATAAGTATGATTTATTGTTTGATAACCCATTTGCTGTGGTGCAGTAGCATCTCCAAAATATATTCGAAACGAATTATTTTTAAACGGTTTTAATGGTGGAAAAGTTGATGCACGATTATCAAATTGAAAAGTATTTGAAAAACAATCTCCAATTTTTGTATAAGTTAATTTTAATTGTGCACTATCACTCCTAATTCTCATTGTTAAATAAGATGTATCAACAATATTACAAGTTGAAGAATCAACAGAAATTAATCTAACAGTAAATAGTCCTGTATTATTATAAAAATGAGATGTGTCGGGTCTTATTGTGGTTACATCTGCACTGCCATCTCCAAAATTCCAAGTATATTTTACTCCTTGTGCAAGTGTATCAACAAACTTCACTAGTAAAGGAACACAGCCAGATGTGTCGCCTTGAACTCCTTTTATTGAAGACCTCACACCAGCTCCAATACCTGATAAATTAAATGCAATTTTAACAGCAGCTAAATTACAATTTGCAGAACCATTAACTCTACTAAATGCACCTGGTGTAGTTGGGAAAATATTATTTGGTCCACCACAATTAGCACAAAGGCTTTGATAAATTACACCTTCTTTATCAAATCTGCTAGTTCCACCATCAACATGTTCGCCAGTTTGACCACCATTTTGCCCAAAAAAATCTCCATACAAATGAGACTTAGCTCCTCTTTCTAAAACAAAAAAGTAAAAATCACTATTGTCAGTCGTTTTTTGTAAAGCATCAGTAGTAGTTGGCAATCCATTTGTTCCACTATTTAAATAATTATAACCAGAATTTATTTCACCTCCCCAACCAGAAACATAAACATTTTCACATCTATCTACTAAAAATGCAGTTGGCGAAATATTTGGGGCAGGTGAATTAGTACCCCATGCAGTTGAATATACATAAGCACTTAAATCTGCATTTAATTTTGATATAAATTGTTTGCCAAATGCATTATTATAAATTGCATTTACAATGGGCCATTGACCGGTAGTTGTTCCCATAATATAAGGGAACCCATTTTTATCGAACTGAATACCATAAATATTTTCAGAGCCTGTGGTTCCAAAAAAACAGCTCTTAAGCAATTGTGTTCCATCTGGGTTTAAAATAGAAACAAATCCATCACAATCACCACCTGCAAAAGTATTATTAAGTACACCTGTTTTATCTCCAGGAAAATTAAAACTTGCAGTGCCGCCAGCAATATAAATATTTTTATTTTTTGGATGAATAGCTAAAACAAAAGCTGCATCATCATTATCTCCACCTAAATAAGTTGAGGTGGTTATGCTTGATAAATCGTTAGTAATCCTTATTAAAACTGCATCTTGTTTTCGTGGCATAGGTGAAGCTGCACCACCATTTATATTTTGAAAAGCATTTGCAGTAATATAAAAATCTGTTGATTGAGTACAGGATGCTAATAATATATTTCCTGCATCATCTACAATAACTTCACTTCTTGCATCATCGCCATAATTTCTATTTAATGATAAAGTTCCTTTTGGCGTGTTAGAATATTTTGGTTTAATATTCATTCCATCATCTTCGGTGCCACCAATTTTTATTGATGCCATTATATTGCCTAAACTATTAAGTTTTGTAATTATAATATCTCTGTTACCACAGGGTCCAAATTTTGGAAATGTAATAGGATAATTATTCGAATTGGTTCTTCCTGCAATAATTAAATCTCCATTTCCATCAACAACTAAACTATGAGGCTGATCATTTCCTAAACTTCCTCCAATATAGGTTCCATAAATACTTGTAGTACCTTGAGGGTTAAATTTAATAATAGCCATATCATAAATATTCCCATCCTCAGAATTTACACCTCCCTGAAAAGTAGAACCATTTGTAATAGGAAATCCTCCACCAAAAACGATGCCTCCTGCATAAAAATTTCCTTGTCCATCATAAGTTGCAGTAAATCCCCAATTATCTGCACTGCTTCCTGTTAAAGTAGAAAAGACTTTTATTGGATCGATAATTAATGGTATTGTGTTGTCGTAATTATCTACATCGAAACTTAAAATTCTACCAGTTAATTTATACTTACAATTTATTTCTTTTTTCCCATTATTTGATGGCTGAAAAGTATAAGGCGATAATTCTTTTTCTTCATTAACCGAGGTTTTAATATGCAGATTTTTATTTTTTATTTTCAACTCCTCAACTCCATCAAATTGTAATATTATTTGTTTTGGATTACCACCTGGGTTAACAATAAAATCATACTTTAAAGTTCCACTGCCAGTATAATATCTTACATCAATATTTGGATAAATATTTTTATACGTAATAGCTTGATAAATTTTGCAATTTGATGCCCATTTAGAGGGGTCATTATCTAAATAATAATTATTATATGTTTCAATTTTTTTTTCTGGAACTGGAATTGGGTTTGGATTTGAATTTACAAAACTCACTTCATATACATTCGAATGCAAGTCTATGTTTTTTACAGAATTTGAATTTTTATTTAAACTTTTTCCATGAGGGTGATAAAAATCTTGAAGTTTTTGTAAGTCATCAGCATTATGCTGTAACATTCTATAACCACCATCTTTTTTTAAAGCTATTGCTCCTGAAACAAAATTACCTTTAAAGTCAATATTACTATTCCATTGCCCTTTATTCTCTACAAATTCTAAGTATTGTGCATTTGCATTTGTAAAGAAAACAATTGAAATTACTCCAAATATAAATTTCCATTTCATCATCTATTTATCTTTTAATTATTCTACGAAATTTTGCTCCAAATTGTTTTTGACTTATTAATTTGTAAGTATTTTTTTATAGAATAATTCTTTTCCAAATTTAAGTCTATATCCTCATTTAAAAGCTTGTCTGCTTCGTTTTTTGCTAATTCTAACAAATCTTTATCATCGACGATAGAAGCCAACTTAAAGTTTAATGCCCCACTCTGTCTTGTACCACCAATATCTCCTGGTCCTCTTAATTCTAAATCTTTTTCTGCTATTTTAAAACCATCATTTGTTGAACACATAATATTGATTCTTTCTATAGCATCAATGCTGCTTTTAGCCCCTGTTAAAAAAATGCAAAAACTTTTTTCACTTCCTCGCCCTACCCTACCTCGTAATTGATGCAATTGAGAAAGCCCAAATTTTTCTGCACTTTCAATAACCATAACACTTGCATTGGGAATATTTACCCCCACTTCAATTACAGTTGTTGCAACCATAATATGACTTTCGCCAGAAACAAATCGTTGCATGTTAGTTTCTTTTTGTTCAGAAGTCATTCGGCCATGTAACATACTTATGGTGTATTTATGATCGGGAAAATAGCTTTTTACTTGCTCATATCCTTGCATTAAATCTTCATAATTTACTTTTTCACTTTCTTCAATTAATGGATAAATAAAATAAGCTTGTCTGCCTTTTTCAATTTCAGTTTTTACAAATTCCATTACTGATGCACGTTTACTTTCTTTTCTATGCACATTTGTAATAGCTATTCTTCCTGGAGGCAATTCATCCATAATACTATAATCTAAATCTCCATAAGCAGTCATGGCAAGTGTTCTAGGAATTGGAGTTGCCGTCATTACCAATACATGTGGTGGAATTAATGCTTTTTTCCAAAGTGCTGCACGTTGAGCAACACCAAATCTGTGCTGCTCATCAACTACTACAAAACCTAAATTTTTAAACTGAACAGTTTCTTCAATTAAAGCATGTGTACCTACAATAAAATGAATAGTATCTTCTAACAACCCTTTTAAAATTATTCTTCTTTCTTTTATTTTAGTACTGCCAGTTAAAATTTTAATTTCAATTCCTGTATTTTTCAAAAGATCTTTTAATCCATTAAAATGTTGCTGGGCAAGAATTTCTGTGGGTGCCATTATGCAACTTTGATATCCATTATCTGCAGCAATTAACATAGATAATAATGCAACAATAGTTTTGCCACTTCCAACATCGCCTTGTAATAATCTGTTCATTTGAATACCTTTTGCAGTATCCATTCTTATTTCTTTTAAAACTCTCTTTTGTGCATTGGTTAATGCAAAGGGTAAATAATTATTATAGAAATTATTAAAGTAATCTCCCACTTTTTCAAACACAACTCCTTTACTGGCTTTATGTCTTTGTATTCTAACCAAACCCATTCTTATTTGTGCAAAAAATAATTCTTCAAACTTTAATCTTTTTAAAGCCAACTGAAACTCTTGTTCATCTTTAGGAAAATGAATAGCTCTGTAAGCAATATTTCTATCAAGAAGTTTTAATGGAGCTAAAATTTCTGAAGTTAAATTTTCTTGAATATCGTTTAGTTGTAACTGAGAAAATAATTGATGGGTAAGTTTAGCTATATTTTTTGAACTGATTCCTCTTGCTTTTAATTTTTCTGTAGTAGGATATACAGGCTCTAAAAAAGATTTTCGTGCTGCGTTTTGTGGAATAAATATTTCAATTTCTGGGTGAGCAATTTGTGCTTTTCCATTAAAAAATCCAACTTTCCCAAATACAATATAATCTCTGCCTAATTCTAATATTTTAGTTACATAATTAATTCCTTTAAACCAAATTAACTCAATAGAACCAGTATTATCAAATACTATTGCCACTAATCTTTTACTTTGTTTTTCTCCTATTGTTTCCAAAAAATTTAATCTTCCAACAATTTGTATATAATCTGTTTGATAATTAATGTTTTCGATTTTTGAGAAAACTGTTTTATCAATATGCCTGAAAGGAAAATGATTTAATAAATCTTCGAAAGTAAAAATGCTTAATTCTTTTTTTAATAAATCGCCACGCAATGGACCAACGCCTTTTAAATACTCGATTGGAGAAGATAATATATTTGATGTTTGAGTGATGTATAAAATTTTAATTCGTTTGCAAATTTATTGAAATAAGGAATTTTTCAATACCCTATTTTATAAGTTTTATATTTACTGCTTAAATATAAATTATGAAAGAACAAAATTTTAAAAACCATGCTAGAATGGTACCCATGTTTCATTATGTAGCGTTTCTATTATTATTAGTTGCGTTAGCAATGTGTATAGCTAGAATTTGCTGCTGCTGTTGTGGTGAAAGTTGTAGTGCAGATTTATGTGATAATATTTTAATACTAATATTAACTTTATTAATTGGAATTGTTGCTTGGTATGCAAGAGTATTTGCGTTAAAAGCACAAGATAGAACAATAAGGCTTGAAGAAAATTTCAGACATCATTTAATGACAGGCAAGATGTTGCCATCAGATTTAAAAATGTCTCAAATTATTGCATTGCGTTTTGCAAGTGATGATGAGTGGTTAGCATTAATGGACAGAGCAATAAAAGAAAATCTTTCTCAAAAAGAAATCAAACAAAGTATTAAAAACTGGAGAGGAGATTATTATAGAGTTTAATTTCTCACCAATAAAAAAAGACGCTTTAATAAAGCGTCTTTTTTTTTACAAAATATTTTATTTATTAAGATTTTACCCTTTCAACATAATCGCCAGTTTTAGTATTTATTCTAATGGTTTCTCCCTCTTCAACAAATAAAGGAACATTAATAGTTGCACCAGATTCAATAGTTGCAGGTTTTGTAGCTCTTGTTGCTGTATCTCCACGAACCCCAGGTTCGCAATAAGTAATTTTTACAACAATTTTTTCTGGTAATTCTGCACCAATAGGTTGTTCAGTTTCAGTATTAATTAAAACTGCTACTTCTGCACCTTCTTTTAAATAAGCAACTCCATCAATCATTTCTTCTGCAACAATAATTTGTTCATAGGTTTCATTATTCATTAAATTGTATCCATTATCATCTTTATATAAAAACTGAAAATCCTTTTTTTCAACTCTTACAGGATAAACTGTTTCACCACTATTCCAAGTTTTTTCTATTGTTCTATTATTATCAACACCTTTTAATTTTGCCCATACTTTTGCAGCTGCTCTTGCAGTTTTATTTTCTCCAAATTCAACCACACAATATAAACTACCATCTAACTTTAAAACCACCCCACGACTTATGTCTGATGTATTTGCCATTTTATTATTTTTATTAAGGTTGCAAATGTAATGATTGAAATTTAGATTAACTTTTAGTTATGAAATAAAAATAGATAAAATGTTTTGCTAATTATTTTTAGCTTCTATATTTGCAACCCATTCAAAAAAAGGTGAGATGGATGAGCGGCTGAAATCAGCAGTTTGCTAAACTGCCGTACGGGTTAAACTGTACCGAGGGTTCGAATCCCTCTCTCACCGCCACTATAAAAAGGTTTAGGATTTTTCTAAACCTTTTTTATTTAATTTAATTCCCAATTCTTTTTCATTTGCATTTTACTTAGTATTATTGTTTATTATGTTTCCAAAAGTTAATCCAACAAAAACAAAGTCTTGGAAAGAGCTTGAAAAGCACTTTGATGATGAAATGTGTAATACACAAATGAAAGATTTGTTTAAAAAAGATGAAAACCGTTTTGCAAAATATTCTATTCAACAACAAGATATATTATTCGATTATTCTAAAAATATCATCAACGATAAAACTCTAGAATTATTAATTCAATTAGCTGAAGAATGTAAACTTAAAGATGCCATAACTGCTCAGTTTAATGGAGAAAAAATCAATGAAACAGAACATCGTGCTGTGTTGCATACTGCTTTAAGAAATAAGAGCAATCAGCCCATTATGTTAGATGGTGAAGATATTTCTATCAACATAAAAAAAGTGTTGCAACAAATGGAAAGCTTTTGCAATAAAGTGCATAGTGGAGAATGGAAAGGTTATTCTGGAAAGAAAATAAAATACATTGTAAATATTGGAATTGGAGGAAGTGATTTAGGTCCTGTTATGGTTACTGAAGCTTTAAAACCATATTGGATTAAAGGCATTGAAACTTATTTTGTGAGTAATGTTGATGGTACTCATATCACAGAAACTTTTAAAAAAATTAATGCAGAAGAAACCTTGTTTTTAATTGCCTCAAAAACTTTTACTACTCAAGAAAGCATGACCAATGCTCATTCTGCAAGAGATTGGTTTTTAAGTTTTGCAAAAGATGAACAACATATTACCAAACATTTTGTGGCATTAAGCACTAATGAAAGAGCTGTTGTAAATTTTGGAATTGATAAAGAAAATATGTTTGAGTTTTGGGATTGGGTTGGTGGAAGATTTTCTTTATGGAGTGCAATTGGTTTATCTATTGCATTAACGATTGGCTATAAAAATTTTGATGATTTATTAACTGGAGCTTTTGAAGCAGATGAACATTTTATAACTGAAAGTTACGATAAAAATATTCCAGTAATTAT
Organism: Chitinophagaceae bacterium; assembly: GCA_031417315.1. Classification (GTDB taxonomy): domain Bacteria; phylum Bacteroidota; class Bacteroidia; order Chitinophagales; family Chitinophagaceae; genus CAIVPM01. The sequence continues at coordinate 12,203 of JANOVK010000324.1, forward strand.
GGCTTTGTTGGGCGTTTGGTATGTAAACTTTTTTAATGTAAGTAGTGAAGCTATTTTGCCTTACGACCAATATATGCACAGGTTTGCAGCTTATTTGCAGCAAGCCAATATGGAGAGCAATGGAAAATCTGTTGATAGAAATGGAGATACAATTAACTATAAAACTGGACCAGTTATTTGGGGAGAACCTGGCACTAATGGTCAACATGCATTTTACCAATTGATACATCAAGGTACTGCATTAATTCCATGTGATTTTATTGCACCTGCTATTTCATATAACAATCTTGGAGATCATCATCAAAAATTAATTAGTCATTTTTTTGCACAAACAGAAGCTTTATTAAATGGAAAAACTAATGAAGAAGTTGTAGCAGAATTAAAAGCTCAAGGTAAGACTGAACAAGAAATTGAAACTTTAGCTCCTTTTAAAGTTTTTGCTGGTAATAAGCCCACAAGTACATTTTTGGTTAAAGAAATTACTCCCAAAACTTTAGGCAGTTTAATTGCTTTTTACGAACATAAAATATTTGTGCAAGGTGTAATTTGGAATATTTATAGTTACGATCAATGGGGAGTTGAATTAGGCAAACAATTAGCCAATTCTATTTTACCAGATTTGCAAAACACTGAAACCATAACAAGTCATGATGCTTCTACAAATGGTTTGATGAATAAGTTTAAGGAGATGAGGGGTTAAATTTTCGTCACTGCGAGGAACGAAGCAGTCTCAAATTATAATTTACATAAAGATTGCTTCATACTTCGCAATGACTTTAAAACTTACATTTGTAAATTGTGAAACCACTACAAATAACAGGTACAGTTTATATTTTATCAAACAAGAATCATACTGTTTTATACACAGGTGTAACTTCCAATTTATTTGTGAGAATTCAACAACATATTTCAAAATATTACAAGGATAGTTTTACTTCGAAGTATAATGTTGATAAGCTTCTGTATTATAAACATTATGAATATATTGAACTTGCAATTGCCGAGGAAAAAAGAATTAAAGGTGGTAATCGTCAACAAAAAATTGATTTAATCAATAACTTAAATCCAATATGGACTGATTTATGGATTCAAGAAGTTTCTAAATGGTAAAAGAGATTGCTTCGTGCCTCGCAATGACTTGTGTTGTTTTTTTATTTCAAAGTTTTGCTGAGAAATTTGTTGATTTTTAGTTTATAGTCACTGCGAAGAATCAAGCAGTCTCTAGAACAAACCAACAGATTGCTTCAGGCAAGAACCTTCGCAATGACATTAATTTTTTTAATCAGATTTCTGGTTCGTTCCTCACTCGAAATTGTAAGATGAAGAAACTGTTTTCAATTTAAGCTATAAAAACTAATATTTTGAATTTCGTACAATATCTTGTACATTTGTGCGTACAAAATAAAATTATTATGCAGGCAGTAACAATAACCCAATTAAGAAACAATATTAAAAAGTATTTAGACGATGCCTCTAAATCTTCCGATGTAATTGTTGTATCAAGATCATCTGAGGAAGATGCTGTTGTAATTTTATCAATGAAGGAGTATAACGCTCTTAACGAAACTGGACATTTATTATCTACTGCTGCAAATAGAAAAAGACTGCATGAGTCTATAGACCAATTAAAAGAAAGAAAAACACGAAAATTCAAAGTATAAAATTTTTTTATGAATTTTGAGTTTACTGAAAACGCTTGGGAAGACTTTCAATATTGGATTGAAACAGACAACTCTGTTGTTGACAAAATAAAAGACCTGCTAAACGAAATTAAGAAAACTCCATTTCAGGGAACGGGAAAACCAGAGCCACTTAAATACGATTTGAAAGGTTATTGGTCGAGAAGGATTACAGGTGAACACAGACTTGTTTATAAAGTTGAAGGCAAAAAAGGAATTGACCAGAAATGTTATATTATTCAATGTAGATTTCATTACGATTGATGCTTATTTTCTACCTCGCCTTATTTGTTGTTCTTCAACAACCTTAAGTAAAACAAATTTCTCGTTCGTTCCACACTCGAAAAGACGATATGGGTGTATTAAACAAAATTTATAGTCACTGCGAGGAACGAAGCAGTATCAAAAAATAATTTCATTAAAGATTGCTTCGTGCCTCGCAATGACTGAAAAAATGTTTAGGATAACAAATTTTCAATCTTCAACTTTGCAATTGAAATTATGTTAGTGGTTGGTGTCTCACCAACCACAGAGAAATTAATTAAGTTTGATGAGACACCAACCTTTAGCAAATAGAAAATAACAAAATGAGTTACGCTTCATTAGAACAATGTTTATTGGATTTAGAAAAAAATGGTCATCTTATTCGTATTAAAGAAGAAGTTGATTCATACTTAGAAATGGCTGCTGTTCATTTAAG
>JANOVK010000325.1:0-2483 GCA_031417315.1 Chitinophagaceae bacterium
GGGTATACCCAACCGCTTGTAAGTGTTCACGAAGGCTTGAACATTTCCCAAACCATAATCGATAATGTGAATCATCGAAATAGCCGTCTTTCGAGCCCAAGTAGTCGCAACACATTGGCACCAACGCCTATGGCCCATCGCTTGTTCTTGTAGTCATGGTAAGTGCGGTTTGGCCCCGCAAAGATTTCTTGAAGCTCTTGGACTGTCAAATCAAGCTTGTTTGCAACGTATTCAAATTCTTGCTCCAAGAAATGTTCGTCCATTTCTGGTGCTGCCAAACGAGCAAGCGCCGCATCGCGAGTCATTTGTCCAGTCATGATCAAACTTGAAAAATGGGCGCGTCGCTTGTGAAAGCCAAATTTGCGAGGCATCCAATAATCCTCGTAGAACCGGGTGAAACGTGACTCATGGTGCTTGTGTTGGAATTTTTTCCAACCAAAAAGTCGAGCAAGTTCCTCCTCAGCATCAACTTTTACATAGGGTACCAAATTGAGGGGTTTGACGATTTGCATTCCAAGAATCTTCTGATACCAAACCTTGTAAGTAAAAATATCAACGAGTGGAAATGTGTCCAATTTGCGCTTTCCAAATTGCCCGTGTATATCTTCAATAAGCGTCCTGTCGATGCCGGGGTAGGCACCCCACTCTTCAGGTTCTCGGCAGCACTCGGTGGAGAAGTTTGCACCCGTCAGCACGTGCTTGATGCCGTGTTGCCGCGCAAATTTATAAAGCGATGAAAAGAAGGCAATGTCCTGCGGCATGTCCTGGTCCGCTATCTGTGACCGTAAAAAAGCAACTTGGAGATCTTTCATTTCAGACCAGTTGATTACATCGGTGTAGAGCTCTACTCCCAGGCCATCAACGAGCTTCTCGATGTTTCCAACCGCCTGGTCTGTGTTCCACCCTGCGTCAACGTGAAACAGCAATGGCCTGAGACCCATTTTTTCCTTCGCAATGTACGCTGTGTACGAGCTGTCAAGACCGCCGCTCAATCCAATGATGCAGTCAAAATCTCGGCCTTTGCCATGTGATTTGATATTTTCTGCGATAGCGGCTAGTTCGGCGACGCCCCTGTCACCAGTATGCCAGTTCGGATTGATTTCTGAATTGAAGTTTCTGCAATACTCGCAAATTTGATTGTCATCAAATTGAATATTTGGATCGCTGGTATCCATCACACAAGAACTACAGATTTTGTATTCGCGCATGGCTGTTTTACCAAGACTATTCAATGTACCGCACCCTTATTCCGCTGTCGCACCAGCAGGTTTAATGTTGAACCAGAAAGGAAGCAAAGCCATAGTTCCGAAATATTGAGATTGCAAACTATTCGTCCAAAGAGCAGGGTAACGAGTTCAGGTTAACGGCTGGGATGAATTGATGACGGATTGGCTTGTTGCGTGATTCAATTGGCTTTCGATGATTCGGGAGAAAGCCATGAACAAAGTTTCTGTTGGACGTGCCAAGAGTTTGTTGGATCATTTTGCGGAGATCGAAGACAATCGTCAGTCTTTCAAAGTGATGTACCCGCTGAGTGAGGTGCTGCTTTTGGTGGTGTGCGGGACAGTTGCCGCCTGTGACGACTATGACGACATCGTTTTGTGGGGAAAGAAGCACCTCGGCTTCCTGCGCGGCCTGCAGGAATACCGCTACGGCATTCCCTGCGCCGACTGGCTCCGGGTGGTGATGAACCGGATCGGACCGGAGTTGTTTGCGTCATGTTTTTTGAACTTTGTGGCCGAACGCCTTCCGGGTGCGGTGGGCCAGATTGCCATTGACGGCAAGACCTCGCGGCGCAGCCATGACCGGGGCAAGGGCCAAGCCGCACTGCATCTGGTCTCGGCCTATGCGACCACCCACAGCCTTGTGCTGGGACAGCGGGCGGTGGCAGACAAATCCAATGAAATCACTGCAATACCGCTGCTGCTTGAGGAACTGGCCAGGTCCGGGGCACTGGCGGGCTGTCTGGTCTCAATCAATGCCATGGGTTGCCAGTCGGAGATCGCAGCGAAGATTGTCGATCTTGGCGGCGATTATCTTCTGGCCACCAAGGACAACCAGAAAACCGCTCTTGCCGAGATCGAACTGTATTTTGACACAGGCCCTGCCGCTGAAATGGACGTTCTCACGCAAACCGAAAAAAACCATGGACGCATCGAAACCCGCAGGCATCGCGTCTCGCAACACGTCGACTGGATGAGCGGCAAGCAGCGCTATCCCGATGAGCCGCGCTTCCAGGGCCTCAAGACCATCGCCATGATCGAGACCTGCATTGAGGTGGGCGCAACAATCAAGACCGAAAGGCGCTGTTACATCTCGTCCCGCGTCCTGACAGCCAAGGCCTTTGCCGAAGCCGCCCGCGCCCATTGGGCCATCGAAAACGGCCTGCATTGGGTGCTCGATGTTGAGTTCAAGGAAGACCAGTCCCGCCTCAGGCGCGGCCATGGTGCCAAAAACATGGCCCGCGTCCGCCATCTCGCCCT
>JANOVK010000326.1:0-2136 GCA_031417315.1 Chitinophagaceae bacterium
TCTCATAGGAAATATCAACATCCCATAAATCTACTTGATACTCCAAATCTTTACTATCTGCAAGTAGCAAAAACAATGCATCAAAAATATTTTTTCTATTTACTTTAAAATAGAAAACTAAATCTTCTAATATCGTATCAAATTTTTCAATTTCCATTATTTTTGTGTACAATTATTATTTCAGCTTAGATTAAATTTTTAACTAAAATTTTATGGTTTCTTCTGTGTGGATTTTTTTATAATAATAATAGGTTTTACTGGAGGGACAACTCTCCCCATTTTCTGAGGACCAGTCTTAATATTTGTTTTTACTGTCATAGGCTTATAAATTTTAGACATGTAATTAGATATTTATTGATGAAAATATTAAAATAAATGAGATGCCAAGAATTAATAATATTAGTGTAACAAAATTTACGCAATTAATAATTTTATTTGTTTTTTTCTGATAGCTGAAATGATCACAATTGTTTTGTGATTTTTCAATAGATTTAAAATTATACCGAGCTGATAAATGATGAGAAATTAAATTTAAAAAAAGTGTTGCTGCTAAAAAACACCAACCTGATATAAGTAACCATTTAGAACATGAAGTATCAAGTTTCACGATTTTTTCAATAAATAAGAAAGATAAACCTAAAGAACCTGCACTGATAAAACTTATTTGTCTTTCAAAATCATCTTGACTTTTATTTAAAGTCTCAAAAGCTCTATTTTCAAAATCATTTTGTTTCTCTTCTTCCATAATCATAATTAAAAATTTATTTGTTTTCTACAATTTTTATTTCTTCCTCTGTTAAGTTATAAAGTTGATATACTAACTGATTTATTTTGACTTCGCAATAATCAATTTTATCTTTTAGCGGTTCTCTTTTTGTTTCTAATGTTGTTGTTTGTAGGTCTTTATTGAGTTGCAAAAGTTGGTTTACCAACTTTACAATTTCATCGTGTCTCTCTTTTTGCTGTTTAATTGCAAATATTTTTTTTGGAATTGGGAGTGCAGAAAGGTTCGTTGCCAAAACTTTTGCAAAGACTTTGTCTTTATTATTTGACAAACCTTCCTGCAGATAACTCAAGAGTTTGCTGTTAAGCAACCCAAGAATGAAAAATATTGAAAGATCCTCGTTGTCGTGCATTTTAATTCCATAAGACAGACTATCATAATAAAATTCGTTCGCATCATAAGTTGCTACAATATGATCTGCTGTTTTCCTAACAACAATTTTTTCTCCAAGATAAATGTTTTCATCCCGTAGAGCAAAGTCAACTTTATTTTGTGCCGTCATTCCTGCTTTTGACTTAATATCAGATGGCTTTAGTCTGTCTTTTAATGTTGAATCGTAATTAACCCAAGTGCCTGTCCACGTAAGAGCATATCGTTGAATATCTCTTCCAAGCAGCATCTTCTTATATTTTGAGTTTACTTTTTCAGTAGAAAGAAGTAAATGCCGAACATTGCCTGGATTAAGCCCATTAAATACATCGCAAAAACTACTTAGAGGATTGGTTTCACTTCTTATGGTAATTCCTGTTGAGAAAAATCTCCCTCCATATTCTTTTAGTAAAACATTTTGATTTGTCACGAAGGATTCAATAACCTTGAAGTCAGGAAATACATTTTCTACTTTGTAATAGGAGAGAGAATTTTTGGTTGGATTATTTTTCCTTTCACCAAAAAATAAAATGCTATCACCTACTTGTGCGTCTTCAAATACCTTTTCACGAATTTCAACAATTTGCGGTATTGCATAATCCTTTAGAATCTGCTTTCTTGTTGAATCAAAAAAAGTATTAAAGACAAGAGACTTCGGAATAATGTAACCTAAAAGTCCACCATCAAGTTTTAGAAGTTTAAGCCCTCTTTCAAGGAATAAGATATAAGTATTTATCTTGTAAGAATTAAACTCAAATCTCCCAGATGTAAAATAATCTTGCTCGGTTTTTCTGTCTGAACCAATGAGTGAGTAAGGTGGATTCCCAATTGCCACATCAAAGCCACCTTGTTTGAAAACATCAGCAAAACCTTTCTGCCAATTGAAAGGTTTAATTTTCTTTTCTTCTCCGAAGTCAAGTTGACTTTCGTAAAAATCTGTATCAACTAAACTGTTTCCGTCTTTGATATTGTTGTCAAGCGTT
>JANOVK010000327.1:0-6375 GCA_031417315.1 Chitinophagaceae bacterium
CAAATAAAGCAACTGATTAAAGATGCTCAATATGGCCTTGTTCGTTCCGTCAATTCAATTATGGTTCAAACTTATTTTGAACTTGGAAGAAGAATAATAGAACAAGAACAAGAACAAGAAGGAAAAGAACAAGCAGATTATGGTAGTTTCATTCTTGATAAATTATCTCATGATTTAACCCTTGAATTTGGCAAGGGTTTTTCTAAAAGAAATCTTGAGTTGATTCGAAAATTTTATTTGACCTACAAGATTGCGAAATCACCAACCGAAAATTAATACTCCAAATTATGTAAGTTTGATTAATGAATATCTTTCATAAACGTCAAGAACAAATGAACTTTCAACAGATTATTTGGTGAGACAGCAACCGATAAAGAGAGCTAAAATCCCAAATTCCCATTTCCCAATTCCCATTTCCCAATTCCAAATTCCCATTTACAATTTACCACTAACCATTAAAAATTATTTACTCTTTTTCTTTTTTTCTTTTTCTGGTTTGTCACCAATCGAAACCCATTCATAATCTAATTGTCTTTTATCTAAATTAGCAGCAACTATAAGTATAGTTATTTTATCTCCCATTCTAAAAACTCTACCACTTCTTTTTCCTACTAAACTATAATCTCCTTCAACTAATCTAAAATCATCGTAATCACTTAGGCTAACTATACTTACTAATCCTTCACATTTATGTTCAATAGTTTCTACAAATAAACCAAATGCAGCAACACCACTAATTACACCTTCAAATGTTTGTCCAATTTTCTCTCGCATAAATTCAACTTGTTTGTATTTATTTGCAGCTCTTTCACTTTCCATAGCAGCACGTTCCATTAAACTACAATGCTTACATTTCTCTTCCATCTTTTTATCAATCAAAGTTTCATTTTGCAAAATACTTTGTAAAACTCTATGCACTAATACATCTGGGTAACGACGAATTGGTGAAGTAAAATGAGCATAATGTTCAAATGCCAATCCATAATGTCCAATATTTTTTGAAGTATAAACTGCTTTAGCCATTGTTCTAATTCCTAAAGTTTCTAAAACTTGTTGTTCTGGTTTTCCTTTGGCATCATCTAATAATTGATTAAAACTTTCAGCAATTTTTTGAGGTGATGTAATGTCGAATGTGTGCCCATATTTTTTTGCAAAAACAATAAATGGTTGTAGCTTTTGTTCATCAGGTGTATCGTGAACTCTATAGGGAAAAGGAATTTCTTCGTTTTTAAATTTGGTTTTAAATACAAACTCTGCAACAGCTTTGTTAGCTAACAACATTAACTCTTCTATTAGTTGATGAGCTTCTTTACTTTCTTTTATTACAATGCCAATAGGTTTTCCTTTTTCATCTAATTTAAAACGCACTTCTTTCGAAGAAAAATTTATGGCTCCATTTGCAAATCTTTTTTTTCTAAAAGTTTGTGAAATTTGGTTGAGTAGTAAAACTTCTTCTTTATAAATATCATCTTTTCCTTCAATTATTTCTTGCACATCTTCGTATGCATATCTTTTATTAGAATGAATAATTGTTTTACAAAAACTTGTTTTTTTAATTTCAGATTGTGATGTTATTTCAAAAATTGTAGAGAATGTAAATTTGTCTTCATGGGGTCTTAAAGAACAAAGTTCGTTACTAATTTTTTCTGGTAACATAGGGTTTACTCTATCTGGTAAATACACTGATGTTGCTCGTTTGTAAGCCTCTTCATCTAATTTAGTATTTGGCAAAACGTAATAACTAACATCGGCAATATGCACCCCAATTTCGTATAAATCTTTTTTAATTTTTTTAATTGAAATGGCATCATCAAAATCTTTTGCATCTGCCGGATCAATGGTTAAAGTAAGCGTATCTCTAAAGTCGATTCTTTTTTTTATTTCATCTTTATCTAATTTTTCAGGCAGACTTAAAGCTTCTTCCATTACCTCATCAGGAAATGAAAGTGAAAATCCTGCCTCTGCTAAAATCTCTTTCATAGCAGCATCATTCTCATCTTCAGGATTCATAATTTCAATAATTTCACCTATCGGTTTTTTATCACTTTTTTCCCATTTAATTAATCGTGCAACAACTTTTTGTTTGTTCGTTGCACCATTTAATTTATCGAGTGGAATATAAAAATCTGGAACAGGTTTATTACTTGATGGAACAAAAAAAGCAAAATTGGTGCTTAATTGTAAATGCCCAATATATTCTAATTGTTTACGAGAAACAACATCAACAATTTTTCCTTCTTTTCTTCCTGTGTTTAAATTTTCTCTGGTAACTTTTACTCTAACTGTATCTCCATTTAGGGCAGTATTAAAATCTCCTGGACGTACAATTACATCGCCACTTGCATTAGCAATTACAACATAACCAATTCCACTTCTTGTTATTTCTAAAACACCTTTTAATGTTGATATTAATGATGTATTTGTTGATTGGTTAGATTTTTTTTTCTTCGATTTCGGCATTTGTATTTTTTGTTTTTATTTGATGGTTGATGTAAGTTACTACAGCAGCATCAAAAATTTCACCTTCATTAAATAAAAATTTATGCTTTATTGGTAAAACATAAATTGGAATATTTGAAAGTTCGTTATTAAATTTAGTAATTCTTACTGCATCTTTTTCTGTTGTTAAAATTATTTTATTTGGTGTTTCAATTTCATCAAATTTTTGTTTAATATTTTTTAAATCATCAATGTTAAAAATATGATGATCGTTAAAATTAATTTGATAATAAGTTTCGCATTTGTTATGCAAATAATCTTTAAGTGGTTTCGGATTTGCAATTCCACAAACTAAAAGCACTTCTTCAGTTCCGGTAAATTCCCTAGTTTTTTCTTTTTCAAAAATATGATAAGGAGTATCGTATTCTATAGTTGTAAAAAAAACTTGTTGCCCTGGCCAGGCATGAATTTCGTATAATAATTTTTTCTTTTTTTCTTGAGATAAATCACTTGGACATTTTGTTATAATAATAATATTAGCCCTTTTATACGATTTTTTTTCATCTCTCAAATCACCAGTTGGCAAAAAGAAATCTTGTGTAAAACGATTTTCGTATTCGGTAAGTAAAATATTAAAACCTGCATTAATTTCTCGATGTTGAAATGCATCATCCAAAATTATTGTTTCAATATTGGGTAAATCTTGTAACAAATGTGGAATGGCTACAATTCTTTCTTCTCCAACAGCTACAGCCACTTCAGGAAATTTTAAATGAAATTGCATGGGTTCATCCCCAATTTCTAAAGCAGTTGATTTGTTACTTGCTAAAACATATCCCTTTGTTTTTCTTTTATAGCCTCTACTTAAAGTTGCAATTTTAAAATCATCTTTTAGCAATCTAATTAAATACTCAACCATTGGGCTTTTGCCTGTGCCACCAACTGCTAAATTTCCTATACAAATAATAGGAAAATTAAAAGTTGCACTTTTTAATTTATTAGTATCGTACAAATAATTTCTAATGGCTATAACTAAACCAAATAAAATGGAAAAAGGTAATAATAATACTCGAAATGATTTTAAAAAAAAAGAATTAAAATTCATAAATACGGTGTGGTGTAATGCAAAATGTTAAAGGTATATCAAAACTATTTGTATCATCAATTTTATCAATAGGATCAAAATAACTAAATCCAATTTTAATTACATTGGTATTGCATTTTGATAAAAATTTATCATAAAATCCTTTGCCATAACCTACTCTATTGCCATTAATATCACAAGTTAATAATGGAACAAAAACTACATCAATATTTTCAGGTTGCAAAACATCTCCAAATTTTGGTTCAGTAATTCCAATTGCTGTGGTAGTGTAAACAGTTTGTTCATCAATTAAAACTGCTTTCATTTCGTTTGCTTCAAAATTCGATAAAGGATATGCAATTTGTAATCCTAAAATTGTATGTCGTAAATACGATGAAAATAAATGAGTATTAGGCTCATTTGTATTTGCCATTGGCCAATAAGTTAGTAATGATTGAATTGAATTGCAATTCAATTGCTGAAATTGTAAAAGCAATAAATCATCTAATTGTAATTTTTCTTTCGACGGAATTTCAGATCTAAGTTTTTTATATTGTTGTCTTATTACTTTTTTAAACACTTTGCAAAATAAACAATTTGTACTGAGTAGCTGAGTGCAATCATTTATTTAGCTATATTTTAAGAAAAACAGCCCAATTAGTTTATCAATTTTAATTTAATTATAATTACTTTGCCATCTTATGCCACAGAAATCAAATTTTGTTTTTTCTAATGCTGTAGAGCCACACCGATCTCGAACAAAAGAAATTTTAAAAACACATCCAGAAATTAGAAACCTAATTGGAAAAAATAAAAATACTTTTTGGTTTGTTGTATTGTTAGTTGCACTTCAAATTTCATTAGGCATTTTTGTAAGCAATTATAGTTGGTGGATTGTTTTTATTACTGCTTATTTAATTGGTGCAATTATCGATCATTCTTTATTTGTTTTGATACACGAATGCACACATAAATTAGTTTTTAAAAAACATTGGGCAAATAGATTAACTGGAATTCTTGCAAATATTCCATTAGTATTTGCAAGTAGTATTTCTTTCGAAAAATATCATATTAAGCATCACTCTTTTCAAGGTGTGTATGAGTTAGATGGCGATATTCCAAATTATGTAGAAGCTAAATTAATTAATAATTATTTTATTGGTAAAGCAATTTGGTTGTTGTTCTATCCAATTTTTCAGTTATTTCGTTTATCAAGGTTAAAAGAAATAAAAGCTTTTGATGGATGGGTCGCATTTAATTGGCTTGTACAAATAGTTGCTATGACTATAGTAATTATTTTTAGTGGAAAATGTTTCGTTTATTTTTTAATAAGTTTTTTCTTTTCTGTAGGGTTACATCCTTTGGGTGCCAGATGGATTCAAGAGCATTTTTTAACACATTCAGAAGATCAAGAAACGTATAGTTATTATGGCAAGATGAATACCTTGGCTTTTAATGTTGGATATCATAACGAGCATCACGATTTTCCTTCAATTCCATGGAACAAATTGCCAAATATTAAAAACACTGCACCGCAATTTTATAGTTCATTATATAGCCATAATTCTTGGACCAAATTATTTTTTAGATTTTTATTCGATCAAGAATTGTCACTGTTTTCGCGTATTGTAAGAAAAGATAGAGGTAGAGTTAGTTTAAAAGATGAATCGAAACCCGATTTAGATTTATTAAAAGAATCGGCTGCATAATTTTTATTACTTATTGCAATAAGTTTTTAAACGAGTTCCTTATTTTTGCAACGAAAATTATTATATGTCACATCACATCGAAGTTGAAGAAAGTAAAGATTTTACAAAAAATTGGGTAAACTCTTCTCGATTTGTTTTTTATTTATCAGTTTTTGCTTTAGTTGCTTTTTTAGTAGGAGCAAGTTTTAAATTATATCAGCACAGTTATAAAGGAAAACCAGATGTAGAAGTTCAAAGCAGTTCAAAGTATACACCACAATACAAATAAATTTTAAAAAAAATTTTGCTGTTAACTTGGGAAGTATATTTTTGCACTCCCAATTTAGTTCTTAATAAGCGGAAGTAGCTCATTTGGTAGAGCACGACCTTGCCAAGGTCGGGGTAGCCAGTTCGAGCCTGGTCTTCCGCTCTAAAGTTTCACATAAATTTTTTGTGAAGTTTTCTATGGTTCGCCCCGGTGGTGGAATTGGTAGACACGCAGGACTTAAAATCCTGTTCGCCGCAACGCGAGTAACGGTTCAATTCCGTTCCGGGGCACAAAAAAGCTTAGTATTTTCACAAAGCTTTTTTTATTTTTGGGATGCTGTATTCATCTTTTCGAAGGTTCTTGCCTGAGAAATCTGTTGGTTATTATCAAAAGATTTCTCACTTCGTTAGAAATGACCTGATTATTAAATCTTGCTAAAAATTAGTTACTTTTTTTCTCCTTTGCTTTTACCTTTTTCTCTAACAAAGGGTTTTTGATAGTACTAATTTTTAACTTTTTTTTCTTCTTGCCTTTTGGTGTTGGAATAGCATTAAAAGGGTTGTAGTTTATTTCAATTTCACTCATTTTCAATTTTTATTTTATCAATTTCTTGCATTATTCTATTCGTTTCAAATAAGGCAACTATTATTTTTTGATAGTGTAGAATATCATCAAAATCTAAAGTTCTGTCTTTTCTATCTTTCAACCATTTTTGTGCAGGTTGATAACCACCAATATAAAAATTCCAAGCAACCACTGGAACATTGGCAAAGTATTGTGTATCGTTTATGTAAACATTGCCAGTCACTGCGAGGAACGAAGCAGAGTTCGGTAGAGGGTGTTTTTGGGACATTTTGTTCTCTCGGGGGTAGCTATGTGTGGTCGCGGGATAATGT
>JANOVK010000328.1:0-7804 GCA_031417315.1 Chitinophagaceae bacterium
TAATTCGTTGGTAAAAACCTGTCTTACTTTTGGGTTACTAATTTCATTTAAATTTCCTTTAAAAGGATTGGTATTTGAATTTTTATCTTGTAAATTAGGTTCAATATTATACCAAGCCAATCTTGATCTATTAAAATTATATGGAAGACTATCGGTTAAAATAGCTTCAGGAAATTCAGTTTTACCTTGAGGTGTTGATGCCAATGTCCAAGATATTAATGGAAATCTTAAATCTAAAGTACTTTTTGTTCCTTCAAAATCATCAATATAAATTAAACCATTTTCTCCTGTACCAATTTGTGGTGGGTGGCCTGGTTTAAAATAAGCTCCTTCGCCATAAGCAGTAATACTACTCATAGCTTTTGAATTATAAAATGGAAGTTTATTTAACCATTTAGTTAATTGTGGCCAATTAGATTTGTAACTAAAATCTACACCATAAATAGTATTTCTAACTGGGTCTTCTCCAATATTCATTTTGGTAAAAAAAGGACGTTCGTTTAAACGTTCCATTGTTGCTCCAAAAGATAACTTTTTGTTGGCTTTATAATCTAATCTTAAACCTAAAAATCCTCTTTGTTGTATGCCAAAAGTGGCGTTATTCTCGTAACTAACATTTACAGGAACCCCAGAATTTAAGATGGCTTGATTTAAAATTTTTACAGAGCCTAAATTATAATCAATGGTATAATCTGCACCTTCAATTAGTAATTGTCCACCAGCATTTAATCTAACAGAACCTTGAGGAATATTAAATGCACCCAAATATATTTCACTTCCACCAGTGCCTTTTGCTTGACCTTGCATTACAAACCTGTCTAAATTTGCATAGGTTTGTGCAATAGCTTTTATGGTATCGTATAACTGGTTAAAAATGTATTTTTTTCTAATAGAATCTTGAACACCTGCAAAAGCCAAAGTATCTAAATCTGCACCAAAAGGCTCTAATTTTGGTATAATAACTCTACCATATTGAGGTAAAATGGTGAAATTGTCTACAAAATCAAATTGTCCATCGGGCTGTGGATCGTTTCTATTATTTAATCTATCTAACCCAACAATTGATATTAAGGGCCTGCCTTCAGTAGCTAAAGAACTTTGTGGTAAATATCTATTTAATCCACCACTTGGTTGATCGTATAGAATGTTTAGTCTAAAATCTTCTCTACTAATTCCAACAATATCTAAGGAGTAAACATTTTTCATCATTAATCTCCAAATAGGAAGTTTAACTCTTGCAGAAGTAGCTTTTAGTAATTTTAAGAATAACATTTTCTGAACTCCAGCTCTAACAGCAGAGGTATCTAATGCAACTTCTTGACTAAATTCTCCAACTTTAAATACTTTTCCATTTAATGAATATTCGTATGCAACAGCCAAAACTTCATCGGGTAGTAACAAAGAATTTAGAGATAAGGTTCCCAATTGAGGGTTAAAAGAATATTCGTTAGCTGTTAATTTTCTAGCAAAAGTTTTTTCGTAATCGTTAACAGGGTTTAAACCTAAGTTAATCATGCTAGAATTTACAATTGAAGGAATTCTATTTTGAGGATTTGTAACCAGAGCGTTATATAACTGATTATTTGTATTATTGGGTTGCGATTGACCGTTAAATGCAGCCATTAAGGGATTGGTTTTATTTCCAATATATTCTGCTTGGCCCTCAGCTAAATCTGAAAAAGCTATGATATCTCTAGCATCTGTTGTTGCTCCATTTCTGTTGGTTACCCAAACTTCAATTCTTTGAACTTGAATTTGACTAACAATAACTGGCAATTTACTCATTGCTTCATTATAGTTTTTTCTAAAATGTTGAGCTATTAAAAAGTGTCTATTCTCATCATAATCACTTAATTTTTTTTGAAAATTTGTTACAGCTGCTCCACCTTGTAAGGTTTGTGATTGTCTTTGACTACGTTGATTGGCTATGGCTGCAGTAAAAAATAATTTACCAAATTGAAGTTGTGTTTTTAATCCAAATAAATTAGTTGCACTTGGTATTAAAGTTCCTTTTGCTTCAAATCCAATATTGCCTGCCTCAATGCTTTTTAAAATTTCATCATCACTACCTTTATAATCTAATTTTATCTGATTTAAGTAATCGAAATTTGCCAAGGTATTGTAATTAATTGGAAGCTTTAATTTATCTCCAATATTGGCATTCACGCCCACATTAGCATTCATATCAAAATCAAACCCACCTGTTCTTCTGGCTCTTTCTGGAATGGTTGGATTATTGGTAAATTGCCCTTGATAGCCCATTAAAATATCAATATTCCCTGTGGGCTTAATATCGATTAATGAACCCAATGGATTTTTTGCATTTTTTGTAGAATTTTTTATTTTATCTTTTGCATCACTAATGGTATTTTTTGCATCTGAAATGATGTTTGATGCATTGGGAGCAATATTTCCCAAACCAAAAGTTCTATCAAATAACTTTGGAGAAACAATATGATTTGGTCGTTCAATTTTTTTATTTAAAGTTAATAAAGCATCAGATCTAAGTTTAAAATAATCTGCCTCTTGTTGCCTTGATTTTAATTTATAAAATTCACTAAATGTTAAATAAGTTGGTTTGCGATACGCCCTATTTCCTATTTTTTCTGTTATAGAATATCTTTTAGTTTTAAAATTGTATTCAATATTTTGTTTAAGAAGAGAGGTGTCGCCAATATTGAAAGCATTATAATTTCTCCAAGAAAATTTATCTCCAAATCTATCTTTTAATGGATAATGTAAAGTATCGTTGTTGGTTTGCTGGGCAAATAAAGTATTATATTGACACAAAAAAAATGTACCAAATAATACATAGCCAAAAGCTTTAAAAATAATATTTTTCAAAAAATGAAACCTTGGTAAAGTAGAATTACATCAATAACTATAAATTTTTTAAAGCTTTTTTAATAATATCTTGTAAAGCAATTTCTGATTCAGTTTGTAAAACCAGGTGAACAGCTTTTTCTGCCATTTGTTTATTAATGCCTAAAGCAATTAATGCGTTAACGGCATCAGTTTCATTTGTTTTAGGTGCAGCTAAGTCAACAGAAGTAATAAAACTAGTTAACTTATCTCTTAAACCAACAATTAATAATTCTGCGGTTTTTTTTCCTATTCCTTTAACGCGAACCAAGTCGTTAATGCTGCCTTGCACAATATGTTTAGCAATTTCTTGAGGTTTCATACCCGATAACATAATTCTTGCAGTTGCTGCCCCTACTCCTGAAATGCTAATTAAGTGTTTAAAAATTTCTTTTTCTTTTAATTCAGCAAAACCATAAAGAGTTTGTGCTGTTTCTGTTATTTGTAAATAAGTAAATAATTGCCCAGCTGTTTTTTGATAAATGGCTTCGTAAGTATTTAAACTAATTTGCAAATCGTAACCCACTCCATTTACATCAACTATAACATTTGCTGGTGTTAAGTTTACAAAATTTCCTCGTACAAAAGCTATCATAAATCAAAAACGTCAAAATTAGTGTTCATAGTGCAAAACTGTTTTAATTATTTTCAGATATAGGCTTAACCATATAATTTAAACAATCCTTAACAAAATCAATTGATATTAATTGAATTTTGGTAGTTGATTTTGAATTAATTAATCTCAACCCCCTATTTTTGCACAAAATTTAGAAAAATTACATGAGTTTGAAAACTGTGAAACACTTGATGGTTGCTGCTTTTAGCATTTTTTCAATCACATTTTCTTCCTCTGTGCTTGCAAATGAGACTCCAAATTCTGGAGATCATGCAACTGTTAAGCACGAAGAAAAAAAAATTGACCCTGCAAAAATTATTTTAGAACACGTTGGAGATGGATATGATTTTCATTTTTTTACATGGAATGGGCATCATGTTTCATTACCATTGCCAGTTTTAGTTTATACAAAAAAAACTGGAATTTCTTGTTTCCTTTCTTCAAAATTTCATCATGGAAAAGAAATTTATAATGGTTACTGTTTAGCAAACGAAGAGTTTTTAGAAGCGAATCATTTATTAGATGCAAAAACAAGCGATGGCAAACCACTATATAAAAAAGGGAAAATATATGCTGCAACTGTAAATGGTTTACCAGATATTTCAGAAAAAGTGTATGATTTTTCGTTTACAAGAAATGTTGTTCAAGTTTTATTTTCTAGTATTTTATTATTGGTTTTAATAAGAGGAGCTGCAAAAAAGTACGAAAAAGGAATTGGTACAAAAACAGCACCAACTGGTTTTCAAAATGCATTAGAGCCTGTTATAACTTTCGTTAGAGATGAAGTGGCGAAGCCAAATTTAGGACATAGATACACAAAGTTTATGCCTTTGCTTTTAACTATATTTTTCTTTATCCTAATTAATAATATTGTAGGATTATTTCCGGGCACAGCAAATGTTACAGGCAATATAGCTTTTACTGCAATGCTTGGTATAATTTCATTTTTAGTTATACTATTTAATACTAATAAACATTTTTGGGCTCATATTTTTAACCCACCTGTGCCAGGTTTTGTAAAACCAATTATGGCACCAGTTGAGTTTTTAGGAATTTTTACAAAGCCATTTGCACTAATTATAAGGTTATTTGCAAATATGCTTTCGGGACATATCATTATTTTAAGTTTTATTATTCTAATTTTTATTTTTGCTTCAATGAATACTGCACTAGGATGGGGAACGTCACCATTATTTGTAGCATTAGCAATATTTATATATCTAATTGAGGTTTTGGTTGCTTTTATTCAGGCTTTCATTTTTGCAAATCTGACTGCAGTTTTTATTGGTCAGTCTTTCGAAGGTGAACATCATGCTGAAGAAGGAGCCCATCATCACTAAAATTTATTTTTTCACTTTAAAATACATATCATGAATTTAATGAATGTTTTATTAGAAATCCAACCAGGTTATGGTGCAATTGGAGCTGGATTAGCTGCAATTGGTGCTGGTATTGGAATTGGCCAAGTTGGTAAAGGAGCTGTTGAAGGTATTGCACGTCAACCTGAAGCTGCGAATGACATTCGTGCTAACATGATTCTTGCTGCTGCTCTTATTGAGGGTGTTGCCCTTTTAGGTGCTGTTGCTGGTTTACTTGCTGTTTTCAAATAAGAAAACAATTTAGTACGTAAAAAAATTACTGCATCTAAAGCACAGGGCAGCAGATGCAGTTTTTAAAATTAACTTTCGAAATTTAATATTATGGAATTATTAACCCCCGATTTGGGACTCTTTGTTTGGAATTTTTTGGCATTTGCAATTACATTTCTTTTGCTTAAAAAATTTGCATGGCCATTAATTTTAAAAGGATTAAAGGAAAGAGAAGAAGGAATTACAGAAGCTATTGCTTCGGCAGAAAAAGTTAAGTTAGAAATGGCTCAACTAAAAAGCGAAAACGAATTTATTTTGCAACAAGCTCGTGAGGAGCGTGCAATAATGGTTAAAGACGCTAAGGAAACTTCTGATAAAATGATTGCTGATGCAAAAGAAAAAGCAAAAAGTGAGTTTGATAGAATTGTTGGAGAAGCTCAAGCTGCAATTAATCAGCAAAAAATGGCTGCATTAATTGATGTAAAAAATCAGGTTGGACATTTAGTAATTGAAGTGAGTGAAAAAGTTTTAGGAAGAGAATTAAGTAATAAATCTGAACAAGAAAAATATATTAAAGAATTAGTACAGGGCGTTGCCCTTAATTAGCAAATTATTAAATTTGAAAATTTGAAAATTAGTACTTGCTAATGATTTCATTTTCACATTTTCACATTTGTACATTTTCAAATTAAAAAAATGCCGAATCCACGTTTAGCAAATAGATACGCAAAAAGTTTAATTGATTTATCAATTGAGAAAGGATTACTAGAAGTTATATATTCTGATATGAAGTTCTTAAAAGCTGCATGTAA
Organism: Chitinophagaceae bacterium; assembly: GCA_031417315.1. Classification (GTDB taxonomy): domain Bacteria; phylum Bacteroidota; class Bacteroidia; order Chitinophagales; family Chitinophagaceae; genus CAIVPM01. The sequence goes on from JANOVK010000328.1 coordinate 5,880, forward strand.
TTCGAGTAAAGAATTAGTTAGTTTATTGCAAAGCCCAATAATAAATGCTGATAAAAAAGCAAATGTATTAAATGCTATTACAAGTGGTAAAGTAAACGAATTAACTATCTTGTTTTATAAACTGCTTTTGCAAAAAGGCAGAGAATTTGAATTGCCTGAAATTTTAACAGCTTTTATTGAACAATACAATGCTATTAAAGGAATTCAAAAAGTAAAACTGAAAACAGCTGTTCCAATTAGCGAAGAATTAAAAAAATCTATTTGCGATAAAGTATCAAACGAATCTACAAAAGGAACAATAGAATTAGTAGCCACAGTTGATGAAAGTTTAATTGGTGGATTTGTTTTAGAATTTAATAATAATCTTGTAGATGCTAGTGTATCGAGAGATTTAAAAGATATAAAAACACAATTTAATAAAAACACCTATATCAGAGCAATTCGATAGTTTTTTTAGATAAAAATAAATATTAAATAAAATAATATGGCAGACATTAAACCTGATGAAATATCAGCAATTTTAAGACAACAATTAGGCAATTTTAATGCAAGTGCTGACATGGAAGAAATTGGCACAGTTTTACAAGTAGGCGATGGTATTGCTCGTATTTATGGATTAAACAATGTTGGAAGTGGTGAATTAGTCGAATTTGAAAATGGAACTCGTGCTATTGCATTAAACTTAGAAGAAGATAATGTAGGTGTGGTTCTAATGGGTTCAAGTTTAGGAATTAAAGAAGGTTCTAAAGTAAAACGTACTGGTAACATTGCATCAATTAAAGTTGGTGAAGGTGTTGTGGGTCGTGTTATTAATATGTTAGGAGAACCCATTGATGGTAAGGGTCCTTTAACAGGAGAACTTTATGAAATGCCATTAGAGCGTAAAGCACCTGGAGTTATTTATAGAGAACCAGTTAAAGAACCTTTACAAACAGGTATTAAAGCAATCGATGCGATGATTCCAATTGGTCGTGGACAAAGAGAATTGGTAATTGGAGATAGACAAACTGGTAAAACTGCTATTTGTGTTGATACTATAATTAATCAAAAAGAATTTTTCGATGCTGGTCAACCCGTTTATTGTATTTATGTTGCAATTGGTCAGAAAGCAAGTACGATTGCTGGTGTTATGAAAACATTAGAAGATAATGGAGCAATGGCTTATACAACAATTGTTGCTGCATCTGCAAGTGATCCTGCACCACAACAATTTTATGCACCATTTGCTGGTGCTGCAATTGGTGAATTTTTTAGAGATACGGGTCGCCCTGCTTTAATTGTATTTGATGATTTAAGTAAACAAGCAGTTGCATATAGAGAAGTTTCTTTATTACTTCGTCGTCCTCCAGGTCGCGAAGCTTATCCAGGTGATGTATTTTATTTGCATTCACGTCTATTAGAGCGTGCGGCAAAGCTCCGTTTTATGGAAACAGAATCGGATTTATCATTCCCATTATTAAATGAATTAGGTATTACGAAACGTGCTGGAGGTTCTTTAACAGCTTTACCAATTATTGAAACACAAGCTGGTGACGTTTCTGCGTATATTCCTACCAATGTAATTTCGATTACCGATGGTCAGATTTTCTTAGAAGCGGAACTTTTCTATAAAGGAATTCGTCCCGCAATTAACGTAGGATTATCTGTAAGTCGCGTTGGTTCAGCCGCTCAAATTCCTTTAATGAAAAAAATTGCTGGAACATTAAAATTAGAGTTAGCGCAGTACCGTGAAGTCGAGGCTTTCACACAATTTGGATCAGATTTAGATGCAACTACGTTACGTAGTTTAAATCGTGGAGTACGCTTAATTGTATTATTAAAACAGCCACAATTTGAACCAATTGATATTCGTTACCAATTGGTTATTATTTATGCAGGAATGTCGGGGCTATTGGATAGAGTAGATGTTAAAGCAATTAATTTTA
>JANOVK010000329.1:0-7532 GCA_031417315.1 Chitinophagaceae bacterium
AGCAGATTTCTCAGGCACGAACCTTCGAAATGACGAAACTTCAAAACCATAATACAATTCTTGTCTTGTTGCCCAAGCTTTACTTACTCTAATTCCTGAATAAGTTTTTGGTTTTGACTTTTGAATTTTGCCTTCTAAAAGTTCATCTCTATGTTTTAAATTCAAAACTATATATCCATAGCCATCATCATTAAAAGTGTAGCGTTGAAAACCTGTTCTTGTAGTAGCAGTTAATTCAACTTTAATAGGCATATCTTTTAACACTACACTATAATAACCTGCACTTGCCTTTTCATTTTTATGAGAAAACTTAGCTTGAATATTTTTAGTTGTAAGTTTTTCGAACTCATCAGTTTTTGAGAAATATGGCATAAAAGAAATATCTCCATAATCACTAACACCTGTACCACTTAAATGTGTATGAGAGAATCCATAAATAATAGAATCGCTGTAATGATATCCACTACAACCTTCCCAACTTCCATCAATTCTAGTATCAGGACTTAATTGCACCATGGCAAATGGTGTAGTTGCACCAGGAAAAGTATGACCATTGCCACCAGTTCCAATAAATGGATTTACATATTTGGCAAGTTGTGCTTGAGAAGAAAAAGTAAAAAGACTAAAGACAAAAACTAATATTTTCATAAAACTAGATAAATACGAAAATTAATAGGGTAAATTTAGTAATCAAAAAAAACAAATTTTAACTTAAATCATTAATTTTAACTAAGGTAGCAATATTAATAAACATTACTTACTTAATGCTGTTATCTTTACCTAACAAAAATGCAGATTGGTTTATGCTATTAAAAAGATTATTACAAGTTAGTTTAGTTCTGCTCATTATCTTACCTCAAACATTGCTTGCACAAGTAAATGCAGTGGAGTTTGGTAAAAATAGAATTCAATATAAAAAATTTAAATGGAAGTTTTACGAAGGCACAAATTTTAATACTTATGTAACTCAGGGTGGCACAGAATTGGGAAGTTTTGTATCGCAAATGGCAGAGGGAGAATTAGTAGATATTGAAACATTTATGGAATCTTCATTACGTGGCAAAGCAAATATTTTTGTTTATAATAGTTACGATGAATTTAAGCAAAGCAATATAGGCTTAGGTTCTACAGCTTTTAATACCAATGGTGTTACCTTATTGCCAAATAATAAAATGGTGGTTTATTTTGATGGAAATCATCAGCATTTAAAAAATCAAATTAGACATGGCATTGCACAAATGATTTTAAATAATTTATTATTTGGAGATGATTTTGGAGAAGTGGCAAGTAATCAGGCTTTACTTGATTTGCCAAAATGGTTAACCGATGGTTATGTTAGTTATGCAGCAGAAAATTGGAGTACAGAAAAAGACGATGAATTAAAAAGTGCAATTTTAAATGGTGAGTTTAATACTTTTTATCAATTTGCATTTAAAAAACCCGAATTAGCCGGACATAGTTTTTGGCATTTTATAGCCACAAAATATAAACCTGAAAGTGTTACTTATTTTTTGTATTTGGCAAGGGTGTACAAAAGTTTAAATGCTGCATCTCAAAAAATTTGCAAGAAAAAATTTAAAGTAGTTTTAGCAGAATTTATGGAGTTTCAACAAGAGGTTTACGATAAAGATATTCGTAGAAGAAGAAATGCACCCAAAGGAAATATTGTTGCAGACCATGATGTTTCTAAAGTAGATTATTATCGTTTTCAAGCCAATCCAAATCCAAAAAATAAAAGTTATGTTGTTGTAGAATTTAATAGAGGATTTTATAGTGTTCAATATTTCGAAGATTACGAAACTACCACTTTATTTAAAAAAGGAATTCGTACACATGAAGGAGATATAAATCCAAATTATCCAATACTAGCTTGGGATGTAAAGGGTACAAAAATTTTATGTATTTATTGGGATGATGGTAAAACTAAAATGTTTGTTTATGATGTGGTAGCAAAATATAAAGAAAATAAACAAGAGATAAAAGGCTTCGATCAGATATTAGATGCGAATTATATGTTAGATAAGAATACTATAGTTTTAAGTGCAACTAAAAATGGGCATACCGATATTTATATTTATAAAATTGATGAGCAGAAAGCTACACAAATAACCAATGATGTGTATGACGATTTAAACCCAATGTTGGTTTCATTTCCAAACAGAACTGGAATTATATTTTCATCAAACAGACCAAGTCCTAATGCACCTACAAACGATACAGTGCAACCCAGCAGATATAAGTTTAATATTTTTTTAGTAGATATTTTAAACAATTCTGCTGCAAAACAAATTACACAACTTACTAATTTAAAATTTGGCAATGCTACTATGCCAACGCAATACAACACCAATCATTTCACTTTTGTTTGTGATGAGAATGGAGTTGGAAATAGATGGGCAGGTTTTTTCACTACACAGAGAACAGGTTTAGATACTTTATATTTTGTAGGAGATGAAATGTTGCGAAACCCATCTGCTAAAGAAATGGATTCAGCTTTAGTGGCATGGCAAAAACAAGAACCCGATAGTATAGCCTATTTTCAAGTGTATAAAGATTCAACTTATACTTTTCCAATAACTAATTATCAAAGTTCTTTAATAGAAAGTAGAGCATCAGGGAATAATGGTCAAATTAGTGAAACAAGGAGAGAAGGCAACGAAAAGTATTTATACAAATTAAAAATAAATGAAGATGCTTTGTACAAAAGAAACGTAACTGCTCCGCCTACTTTGTATATGAAGAAATTAATGGAAGATAGAAAAGCTCTTCAAGGTAAAGCAACTAAGTACAACAAGCAAAAAATAGATTCATTAAAAGAGAATATTAATAATTTTTTTGAGAATCAATTTGCAAACGAAAAACCAGATACCAGTACAAAAAATAAAACTGAACTTGATATTATTTCAATACCAAAAAAGAAAGCTCGTTTATTTAATGGAAGATTAAAATTTCAAGCAGATAATTTGCAAAGTGGCATAGCAAATAATTTATTAGTTACAAAATATCAGCCTTATGCAGGAGGTATGGGACCAATACAATTAAGCAATGGAAATAATATCAATTTTGCATTTAGAGCTGGAGTTTACGACTTAATGGAAGATCACAGAATTAATACTGGCGTTAGGTTTGGGAGTAATTTAAAAGACAAAGATATTTTTGTAAGCTATCAAAATTTTAAACGAAGATTAGATTGGGGTTTTAGTTATTATAGATCAAATCAAACAAATCCTTATCAATTTTTAGTGCTTCCTTTTAATGGAGTTTATAATGCAGATTTGGTTACTAATATCTATCAAGGAAATATATCTTATCCGTTTGATGAAGCCAGAAGTTTAAAAGTAAATATGGGTATTAGAAGAGATAGATTAACTTTAAAACCATCAAATTTAAGAGTGTTTGGCTTGCCAGATTCTGTTGGTTTATTTATAAGAGATTCTACAAGTTATAATGTACTAGGTAAAATTGAATATGTACATGATAACACCATAACTCCAGCCATGAATATTTGGGAAGGATTGCGTTGGAAAGCATATATGGAATTTACTTTACCAGGTGCCGATAAAACTTTTATTAAAGGAGAAACTACATTTAATTTTGGATTTGATGCTCGTCATTATTTACCCATTTACAGAAACTGTATTTGGGCAGTTCGTGCAGCAGCAGATTTTAGTTGGGGTAATAGAAAAATTATTTATTATTTAGGTGGTGTTGATGGAGATTTATTTTTAAATGAGAATAAATTTAACAGTAAAAATAGACCAGCAGCCGATCAAACCTATGCATTTCAAAGTTTAGCAGTTAACATGCGTGGTTATATTCAAAATGTTGCAAATGGGAATAATTCATTTGTAATTAATAGCGAAATTCGATTGCCTATTTTCTCCACTTTTATCGATAAGCCTATAAATAATGCGTTTTTGAGAAATTTACAATTAGTGCAGTTTTTAGATTTAGGTACCGCTTGGAATGGAAAGTATAATGGTATTAAACGTCCAACAGAAATTTATACCGATCCCAATAGTGCAGTAACTGTAAATATTGATGCAGGTGGATTAGGTCCATTTGCTGGTGGTTATGGCTTTGGAATTAGAAGCACTTTATTAGGCTATTTTTTAAAATTCGATGTGGCTTGGCCAATGAAAGGTGTTTTTAAAGGGCAGCCAGTTTCTTATTTTGCAATGGGATTAGATTTTTAAAAAGTCAATATTTAATATAATATTTGTTCATACAAATAGCTAAACCAATTATTACGAATGTCTCTTCAAACAACTGTAGATTTTTTAGAACCTATAAACATTGCATTTTTATCGGATGATGAAGGTTATAAAGACACACAATTAGGCCGTCATATTATTACACACGAAGAAGATTTTCCCGATATTGAAAAAGCTGATATGGTTTTAATTGGTTGTGGTGAAATGAGAGGACAAGGATTAGAATATGATAATACTAGTTCACCAGATGCTATAAGAAAAGAGTTTTATAAATTATACCATTGGCATAACAATATAACTGTTGCCGATATTGGAAATGTAAAGCGAGGTGCAAGTTTACAAGACACAAATGTTGCATTACAAACAATCGTAACAGAATTATTAGAGCAAAATAAAAAAGTAATTATTCTTGGTGGAAGTCATGATATAACACTTGCACAATACAATGCATATTGCTCATTAGAAAAAATTATAGAAGCTGTTTGTGTTGATGCAGCTATTGATTTAAGCATGGATAGTTTACTATTAGCTGATAATTTTTTAATGGATATGTTAACTGGCGAACCTAACTATATTAAGCAATACAGCCATATTGGTTTTCAAAGTTATTTAGTACATCCATACATGTTAGAAACTATTGATAAACTTCGTTTCGATTGTTTTAGACTTGGCCGTGTAAAAGAAGCAATAGAAGAAATGGAACCTGTTATTAGAAATGCCAATTTATTCTCATTTGATATTAGTGCAATTCAAAATTCACATGCTCCAGCCAATAAGTTAACACCAAATGGTTTTGATGGAGAGGAAGCTTGTAAATTGATGCAATATGCAGGAATGAGTGATAAAGTAAGTAGTGTAGGTATTTATGGATATTATCCAGAGCAAGATGTAGATAATTTAACTGCAAAACAAATAAGTCAAATGCTTTGGTATTATATGGATGGAATGTATAAAAGCAAATTCGAATCACCTTTATCTAATAGAGAAAATTTTAAAGAATTTACTATTGCTTTAGGAGAATTAGATACGATTTTTTTACAAAGTAATAAAACTGGAAGATGGTGGATGAAAGCTCACGATGGAAAATTTATTCCTTGTAGTAAAACCGATTATATGGTTGCCGCAAATAATGATATACCAGAAAGATGGATGCGTTATGCGGAGCGATTTTAATAAAATTCTGTAAAATAAAAAGAGCCATTTTAATTTGGCTCTTTTTAATTGGTTTAAAATCTTTCTAATTTAGAGAAGAAAAAATCTCCTTCAATAGTTGCATTTTCATCACAATCACTTCCATGTACAGCGTTTTCACCAATCGAAGCTGCATATTTTTTTCTTATAGTTCCTTCTTCTGCTTGTGCAGGATTTGTTGCACCTATTAATTTTCTAAAGTCTGCAACAGCATTTTCTTTTTCTAAAATTGCTGCAACAATTGGTCCACTACTCATAAACGTTACAAGTTCTCCATAAAAAGGTCTTTCACTATGTATAGCATAAAATTCTCCAGCTTGCACTTTAGTAAGTTGTATCCATTTCAAAGCTTTAATAGAAAAACCATCAGCAATAATATCATTAATAATTGCACCTGTATTTCCTTTTGCAGTTGCATCTGGTTTAACCATTGTAAATGTTCTGTTACTCATATATAAATTTTTGGCGGCGAAGATAAGATTGTGTTTGTTAATTGAAATCGAAAATTATATCTTAAAGAATTTTAAAAAATAGTTTTTAATTTGAAGAGTTAAATAAATATCAGTGGAAGTAAATCAAAATATAATACAATTAATTAATGGGAAAAATAATGAACTGATAGATATTGTTCAAAACAAAAAAGCTCTACATATTTTAAGGGCTATTAATCACCCATTAAGAATCGAAATATTAAAATTAATTGATAAGCATAAACAAATTACTGTTTCAAATATTTTTACAACATTAAAAATTGAACAAGCAATAGCCTCACAGCATTTAGCTATTTTAAGAAAAGCGGGATTTGTGAAAACTACGAGAGAAAGAAAATTTATCTTTTATGCTATATCCTATACCTACATAAAACATTTTTACGAAAACATAAATTTATTATTGAGTAAAGATTAATTACATTTTCTTTCCATCTTCAATAAACTTAGCTAAGCCAATATCAGTAAGTGGATGTTTTAATAATCCAAGAATAGAATCTAATGGACAAGTGCAAACATCAGCACCAGCTTCTGCACATTTAATAATGTGATTTGGATTTCTAATAGATGCAGCTAAAATTTCAGTTTCAAAACCTTGTACAGAATAAATATGTGCAATTTGTTCAATTAATTGTACTCCATCCCAACCACCATCATCAATTCTACCAATAAAAGGAGACATATAAGTTGCCCCTGCTTTTGCAGCAAGTATTGCTTGCCCAGCACTAAAAATTAAAGTACAGTTGGTTTTAATTCCATTATCAGTAAACCATTTAATAGCTTTAATCCCATCTTTTATCATAGGTATTTTTACTACAATATTAGGATGTATTGCAGCTAACTTTTTACCTTCTTCAACCATTTCATTATAAGTAATAGAAAGCACTTCAGCACTAATATCACCATCAACAATTTCACAAATTGTTTTATAATGATTGATAATGGCTTCTTCACCTTTAATTCCTTCTTTAGCCATTAATGATGGATTTGTAGTAACGCCATCTAAAATTCCCAGTTCGTTTGCTTCTCTTATCTGGTCAAGATTTGCTGTATCGATAAAAAACTTCATATATATTTATGATTTATTGATTTATGATTTATTGATTGATGATTTGTTGATTGAGTTTTGTTTGAGCTGTTTTTCTTGAAGAGCTTAATATTTTAGTTAGTTCTTCTGCTTCAATTAATAACTCTTTTAATTTATTTGGATTGATGATTGCCAAGTCTGATATCACTTCTAACCAAAAATGAGTTTCATCAATCTCTTCAACAACAATGCTTAGTTTAGAAATGAATGCTTTTTTGGATTGAGCTCTACATGCAGCCCTATAATTTGCAGCACTTGAAAATGCAGAACGAATAATTTGATTAACAATAATTTCTGAAATTAGTTCTTTAGGAAGTACTCTTGAAAGACTTACAATTCTATAAGCAAAAGACTTTAACCTTGTTTGTAATTCTTGAGCATTCATATATTAATAAAAAATCATCAATAAACAAATCAACCATTCAAAAATCAACCAATCATCAATAAATAAATCAACCAATCAAAATAAAAAAAGGCAGGCTTATTACATCGCACCGCTCAACCACTTATCCTTGCTGTATTCCTACCCTGGGGAGATTCTGCAGGAGCTGG
>JANOVK010000330.1:0-4447 GCA_031417315.1 Chitinophagaceae bacterium
TTCCTGTTCTGGGCACGCTTTAAAAGAAAGCCTTGTTACTATTAAGTTTCAAGGCTTTTTTTTGTTTTTAAGGCAGTTGTTCGGAATTTCCGAACAACTTGATTTTCGTCTAATTTTCCTTCCTTAAAAACATTAGTAATATGTTCACTTACCGTTGATTTTGACCTGTTAAACAATTCTTGTATTGCCTTTTGAGTAAGCCAAACTGTTTCATCATTAACAAAAACGTCTACTCTAACTTCGCCATCTTGTGAAGTATAAAGTATAAAATCGGAATCGCTTGGTGTTTTATTCGGCATCCTTTATTATTCTGATTTTAAAAATTCCGTTTCAACATAATCATCAGCATCTAATACAATTTCTTCTTTCTTGTATAAATCTTGAATCTTTGAAAATGCTTCATCCGCAGAATTGGCTTCAATCTCAATAACTCTTGAAAGTGTTTCTTTTACTTCAATTTTAAATGTTTCCATATTTGATTTTTTTATAATTACCTCGACTTACAAATTCAATTATACCTTTATCCCGTAATACTTGAAGTTGTTGTCTTATTTTATCTTTGATGAAATTATTGCTTGGGTATTTCAACTTGAGTTTATCCTCAAATTTATAGACATCTTCTAAGGTGAATGTTTCTTTTTTAATTAAATCAACACAAGTCATTAAATCCAAAATCCAACCTTTGGAATCTTTAGATTTTTCTCTTAAAAACAATGTTTTGTTAAATGCGTTTTCTACAATTTTTTGGTCAATTAATCTAGAATCTTTTACTAAAAATACTTTTCCAGCATCTGCAATATTTGAAATATTAATATTACAGCTAACCCAACCTGCTCGCCTTGCAGTGGCTGATAGAGGTTTTCTTTTTATAATAATTTCTGTGGTAAAAAACTGTTTTGGAATAATGAGGAAATTCTCAACTAACCAATTATTTGAATACGTTAATAAGAAAAAGTTAGGATTTTGATTTGAGTTTATTCTCGAAATCATTGTAGAATAAGCTCCATCGTTTATTGTATTTGAAAACTTCCCATTCTTGCTTTTTAATTCAAACTCTTCATTACATTTTTTACAATAGAAATCTGCTACGGGTCTATTATTCTCAAATTCATTTAATGGTAATTCACCACAACAAGGACAATAGGAGTTTTCTTTAACCCAATTCTCAGTTAAAACTCTTGCGATTTGAGAATTACTTGAATATCCTTCGGCAAGTTTTGTGTTGAAACTCAAGTTCATTTTATGCAGCGAGTTTTGCGTTAGGGATTGCAGTGGAAATCCTTTTGAGAGGAACGAACAAAAGATTGGAACGGAAAGCCCGACCCGATAGGGGAACGCCCAATTCTCCTCTTTTTTCAGGATTAGCATTTATGCTTCTTCTTGCCTTTACTCTTGAAATAGAAAATTCTGAATAAATTTCGTCAAAAAAATTGTCGTTTGTGTCTTTTCCTTTAACATCCGAATTGCTCAACATCCATTTGTGTCCCAACTTTTCCAATTTTGAGCAAAAATTTCTTAATCTAATTTGTTCCTCGTCATTAAATTCATCTTTTGCATAAGAGTTAAAACTTGATGTATTACTTAATGGTTTATATGGTGGGTCAAAATAAAAAAACGAATTAGATGTTGCTTCTTTTAATGTTGCTTCATAATCGCCACAAAGTATTTCAACTTTTTGCAAAGCGTTACTAACTGCAAAAATATTCTGGTCGTCACAGATGGTTGGCTTTTTATAACTACCCATTGGCACATTATAACCATTACTTTTATTTACTCTGTAAAGACCATTAAAGCAAGTACGATTGAGAAAAATAAGCAAAGCAGCTTGTCCGCTTTTTTCTTCTTTTCTTGTGTTGTACAATTCTCTTTTTTTATAGTAGTATTCCTTTTTTTCTTCCTCTTTACCATCAAGATTGTGAAATTCATTTTGAAGAATTTGCAGAATAGAAATAAGTTCTTTGGGCTTTGTGGCTATGATTCTATATGTGTTTATCAAATCAGCGTTTATGTCGTTAATAACAGCTTTTTCTAATTTTGGAAAATTTTCAAGCATCCAAAATAAAACTGCACCGCTGCCAACAAATGGTTCTATGTAGGTGAATTTTTTGTTCGTAATTTCATATGGCAAGGATTTCTCAATTTCTGTAATCAATTGTGTTTTACCACCAGCCCATTTTAAAAATGGTTTTGCAATTTTTTCTGCCATAGTAATGTTTAAAATGTTTTTTATTCAACCATATTTCAGAAATAAGAGCTATTCCATACAAATATTTTAGTTTCTATATTTTTTGCTAAATTAATTTATTGATTTCTTTTGAATCAATTTACTTTCAAATATAAATAATCTAAAACTTTTATGGATGAATCATAATTTCATATTACCCCACCCCCTTACTTTTTTAACCTTTAATAAATGCCTTACGTTGTAGATATATTTTTATAAATATTTGAAGATGTTGAATTCTTCTTGTATGCTTTAAATAAAAATTGGGGTGTGTCCTATAACATACCCCAATCTACTCGTCCCTGCTCGATATTTAACACAAGTATTTGTGGTATTAAACGCAATTTTTCTTATCAAAGGTAGTTATTCCATTTCTCCCAAAAATATTATCAAATGTTTTTTATTCAAATGTTTTTTTCAAAATTATATTAAACATTTATGGATTGTATTTAAAGAAAATAGGCTTAATATTATAATAATAAATGAGTTTATTTTTTTATTTTCTAGCAATAGTTACATTAAAAAAACCTTCAACAATTGCTGAAGGTTTTAAGATTATTTGACTAAATTATTTTATTTAGCTACAACTAATTTACTATTCCCAATTATTTTACCATTATTATCAGTAATCAAAACACCATAAGTACCAGCACCAAGACTATTTACATTAAGTGTAAAGTTTTGATAAGTATTATTAGCGATAACATTTTGCAATTGATTAATCACCATTTTGCCATACATATTATATACTTTAACAGTAACAAAAGAATTGTTTTGTGGTATTTTAACCGATACAATAGTAAAGGTTTTACTTGGATTAGGGAATAATACCATTACTTCAATACGAGTCATATTAAGTGTTGGCAATTTAATCACACCAATATTGCTATTTGTACCTCTATAAGTAAAGTGTTGAGAAGTATTACCTAAAGTAGCCATAGATGTATTCGTTACACCCAAATTACTTGTAGCAACTAATGTAATTGTAAATACATAGTTAGCCGCCTGAGCTGTAACAACACTAAAATTAATATCTGTATTTGTAGATGTGCCATGAAGTGTAAGAGGACCACCTAAATAACTATACTCTATTTTAATAGTATAATTCACAATAGATCCTGTAACAATTGAAGTTTGATTGGCAAGAATTGAAGGATGAAATGCTGTTACATTATAGGTAGTATAATTTGTAGTTCCAACTGCTGGTAGAGGATTAGGCACATCTGCTGTACTTGTATTTACAGATATCTGAGCTTTAGGTGTAATTACAATGGATACAGGAGCTGTAGTTACACTAATACAACCCAAAGCACTTGTTGCAGTTAAAGTAATATTTTTAGTACCACCAACACTATAAGTGTATGCAGCAGGTGTTGTACCTGTTAATGCTGTAGAAGGCGTTCCTGTTGTGCTCCAAGAGTAATTTAATGCACTACCACTTGCATCAAAAGAATTATTAATAATAGTTACGTTAGGATTAACAAAAATATTTGGACTATAAGTAGCTATAGGTGTAAATGCAGCAATTGGTTTACTTAAAGTAATTGCAGTTGAATAAGTAGATACACAACCATTATCACCAGTTGCCGTTAATACTACGTTAAATGCACCACCTACATTATATAAAATTCTTGGTTGAACATAGTTACCAGCATTGCCATCTCTAAAAGTTATATTAGATGTGCCAAAACTCCAAGCTAAAGTTATATTACCTGTTCCAATTGTAGACAAGCTTCTGAACGAATAATCATCCGTAGCATTAAAGCAACGTGATAAAGGATTAGAAGGTCCTGTTGGTGTTAATGTTGTATTCAAGTATAATTCATAGTATGCAATTGGAGAAGCATTTGCAGTAACATTGATTGTATTACTTACCAAACTTGGGCAAGTTCCACCATTACCAGTAATTACAGTAAAGCTACCAGAAGTTGTTGCAATATAATTAGCAGCAGTTGCACCACTAATAGCAGTACCATTTATATACCATTGATAATTTGTTGCAACGCTCGAACTTAAAGTAACAGAACCAGGCATGCAGAAACTAGTTGCACCACTAGCAGTGATTGTTGGAGTTGCTGCAGCAGCATTAATTGTTACAGTAGTAGCAGCACTTACTACACTTGCACAACCATTACTATTAGTTACAGAAACTGTATAGGCACCAACAGTTGATGCAGTATATGTAGAACTTGTAGCACCACTAATTGCCATATTATTTAAATA
>JANOVK010000331.1:0-3105 GCA_031417315.1 Chitinophagaceae bacterium
CTCTAAGACGCAAAGATATATTTTGTGCCTTTGCGTCTTAGTGGCAAAAAAAAAATAACAAATGAATTATAGAAGAGGACTTTTAAGGAATATAATTAGCCACAAAAGCTCTAAGACGCAAAGATATATTTTGTGCCTTTGCGTCTTAGTGGCAAAAAAAAATAACAAATGAGTTGTAGAAGAGGACTTTTAAGGAATATAATTAGCCACAAAGGCTCTAAGACGCAAAGATATATTTTGTGCCTTTGCGTCTTAGTGGCAAAAAAAAATAACAAATGAATTGTAGACATTGTAATAATAATTTGAATCATGTTTTTTGCGATTTGCAAACTTGTCCGCCATCAAATGCAATGGTGAAGCCAGAATTTATCAATCATCCAGAAACTTATTTTCCTTTAAAAGTTTTTGTTTGCGAAAAATGTTGGCTGGTGCAAGTAGATGAGTTAGAAAAAGCTGATGCAATTTTTAATGCTGAATATACTTATTTTTCTTCTTTTTCATCGAGTTGGTTAAAACACGCAAGTGATTATACTGATTACATGACAGAAAGATTTGGGTATAATGAAAATTCTTTGGTAGTTGAAATAGCATCTAACGACGGATATTTATTGCAATATTTTAAAGAAAAAAATATTCCAGTTATAGGGGTTGAGCCTACAGCAAATACGGCACAAGTTGCTATTGAAAAAGGTATAGAAAATATTGTAGATTTTTTTGGAAGCAGTTTAGCAGAAACAAAATTAAAAAGTAAAGCAGATTTAATTTTGGGCAATAATGTTTTAGCACATGTGCCAGATATCAATGATTTTGTTAAAGGACTAAAGATAGCTTTAAAACCTAATGGGGTTAATACTTTCGAGTTTCCACACTTGCTACAATTAGTAGAAAAAAATCAATTTGATACCATTTATCACGAGCACTTTTCTTATTTATCATTAACAAGCGTAATTTCAATTTTCGAAAAACAAGAGTTGAAAATTTTTGATGTACAAGAATTAATAACACATGGCGGTTCGTTAAGAATTTTTGCAAAACACAAAGCAGATATTTTAAAAAAAATTGAGCCATCCGTTGAAGCAATGTTGCTTAAAGAAAAAAATGCTGGACTAAATACAATTGAGTATTACAACCATTTTCAATTAAAGGTTGATAAAATAAAATACGACTTTGTACAATTTTTAATTGAGCAAAAAAATAATGGCAAAAAAATTATTGGTTATGGTGCAGCAGCAAAAGGAAACACTTTATTAAATTATTGTGGAATTAAAGGAAATGATTTAATTGAATTTGTAGTTGACGCATCGCCTTACAAACAAAATAAATTATTACCAGGTTCTCGAATTCCAGTTTATTCTAAAGAAAATATTATGGAGTTTAAGCCAGATTTTATAATTATTTTTCCTTGGAATTTAAAAGAAGAAATAATAGATCAACTCTCATATATAAAAAAGTGGGGTGGAAAATTTGTAATTGCCATACCTGAATTACAAGTTATATAAATGAATAAAATTTTAATAACAGGTGCAACTGGTTTTGTGGGCAATTATGTTGTTGAAGAATTGTTGAAACGAAATATTGATGTGGTTGCCACTTCATCAAACATAGAAAAAGCAAAGCAATTTAGTTGGTTTGATAAAGTAAAATATGTTGAACTCAACTTTAATAATTTAGATGCAACTGTAAATTATTTTGAGTTCTTTGATAAGCCAGAAGCATTGATACACTTAGCTTGGGAAGGATTGCCAAATTACAAAAGTGATTTTCATTTAACACAAAACTTGCCTAAGAATAAATTATTTTTAAGCAACATTATTCAAAATGGATTGAAAGATATTACAGCCATTGGAACTTGTTTTGAATATGGTATGAAAGAAGGGATGCTTAACGAAGATGAAGAATGTAATCCTCAAAATTTGTATGCTATTGCTAAAAATGAACTAAGAAAATATACTGAGAATATTGCATTAAATTTAAAATGTAATTTTAAGTGGGTTCGTTTATTTTATATGTATGGAAAAGGTCAGAACACAAATTCCCTAATTTCGCAACTTGAGAAAGCTATAACAAAAAATGCTGATTTTTTTAATATGAGTGGAGGTGAACAAATTAGAGATTTTTTACCAGTAGAAACAGTTGCAAAAAATATTGTAGAAATTGCATTGCAAAACAAGATAAATGGTTTAATTAATTGTAGTAGCAACGAACCAATTTCGGTAAAAGAATTTGTAGAGAACTATTTGAAAGAAAAAGGTAGTAATATTAAATTAAACTTAGGTCATTATCCATATGCAGATTATGAGCCAATGAGTTTTTGGGGTGATAATAGTAAAATGAAAAAAATAATTGAACATGTTAAATAAGGTACAAGAATTTAAGGATGAAACAATTGAAAGAGTTAATGCAAACGGAAATAATATAAGCTTGCTGAATGCTGCAAAAGAATTCAATATTCAATCAAATAAATCTCAGTATTCGTATAATTTTTCTTGGATGGGTAGGCCCATAATTCAATATCCACAAGATATGATAATTATGCAAGAATTAATTTGGAAAATTAAACCAGACTTAATTATTGAAACAGGAATTGCTCATGGTGGTTCTTTAATTTTTTATGCATCAATTTTAGAATTAATTGGAAAAGGAGAAGTTTTAGGAATCGATATAGATATTAGAGAACATAATAGAATTGAGATTGAAAAACATCCTATGATTAAAAGAATTCATATGATTCAAGGTTCTGCTATTGATGAAAATATTGTATACCAAGTAAAGGAATTTGCAAAAGATAAAAAAGTAATTATGGTTTGTTTAGATTCAAATCATACTCACAAACATGTTTTAGCAGAGCTTAATTATTATTATCCATTTGTAACAAAAGATTCTTATTTGGTTGTTTTTGATACTATAGTTGAAGATTTACCTGAAGGTTATTTTGTACATGATAGACCATGGGGAATTGGCAATAATCCTAAAACTGCAGTTTGGGAATTTTTAGAATCAAATAAAAATTTTCAGATAGATACCTCAATTGATAACAAAATTCTTATAAGCGTAGCTCCACAAGGATATTTAAAAAGAATATCATAATGATAAAAAAAAAATCTT
>JANOVK010000332.1:0-12682 GCA_031417315.1 Chitinophagaceae bacterium
AACATTAAAGCATTCATGTTTTTATCAACTACAACTTTAACATAATTGGGGTCTGCAATTAATTTTTCATCTGTTAAAACCTGCATTAGACTTGCAACCTGAACATTTGAGTCATTAAAAGTTGCTAATAATTTTTCAAGAGGTTCACGTTTCACAAAAGGTTCATCGCCCTGCACATTTACAACAATATCAACATCTAACAACGCAGCAGCTTCAGCAATTCTATCGCTTCCACTTTCATGATTTTTTTTACTCATTATAGCTTTGCCACCATGTTCAATAATTTCATTAAAAATAATATCACTATCTGTTACAACAAAAACATCATCAAATAAATTTGTAGCAATTGTATTATCGTAAGTGTGTCTAATTACAGTTTTATTACCTAATTGTTGCATTAATTTCGCAGGAAACCTAGTAGCTGCATAACGTGCAGGAATGATAGCAACTTTGGAAAATGAGTTTGTTTTATTCAATGAGGATTAATTAATATCTAATTTGGATAATATTTGTTAACCAATTTTAATAAATCTTTTTGTTTAATATGGGTTGCAATGGCACCATTAACTTGTAAAATTTCTGCAGATAAAGTGTGTGCAATTTTTAAACTTTCTTCATCTGTTTTTCCTAAATATTGCCCTAAAATAAATCCTGATAAACTACCATCTCCTGCACCTGTACAATCTTTTACATGATCTACTTTAGGAGCAGCTAACTGAATCGATTTCCCTTTTTTAAATAAAATACTTCCAGCTGCACCATTATGTAACCAAACTTTTTCTGCTCCTCTATTTAATAACTCTTCAGCTTGTTGTTTTGGGGTTATAAATTTTTTATCGCCACAAAGTGCAGGTAATTCATCTTCGTTAGGAGTTAACATAGTAATTCCATTTAAATTTATTGTACTCAGTTTTGCTGCAGGTGGAACAGAAACAGGTTCAATAATTAACGAAATTTTATTTGTACCACAAAAATCGGCAAGCCAACAAATTGTTATTGGGCTAATATTAGCATCAACAACAATTAATGCAGCTTTGGTTAATAAGGTTTGATGTTGTTGTAAATACTGAGGTGTAATTAATTCTAATTCTGCATTTGTTATTAATGCTGTAAATAAAGAACCATCAGTATTTAAGATTCCTGTGTATTTGCCAGTTAAAGAATGTGTAGTAATGGCTGCATCGAGTTTAATATTACAATACGAACAAATAGTTTTTAACCAATCGCCTTCGCCATCGTTACCAAAAACACTTATTAATTGTACTGGTAAACCTAATAAGGCTAATTGATGTGCAACATTTCTGCTTACTCCACCTGCACTTCTATGCACTGTTGCATCATTTGTTGTAGCAAGTAACATGGGGGCAGATGCAGAATACAATTCATCAACTAAAGCTGCACCAATACAAATAATTTGTTTTTGCATTTGGCAAAAATAAGGTTAGAACTTTAGGTTATTTAATTTAAAAAATTCTATTCTTTATTCGAGTAATATAATTTTTAAAAAAAACAAATTGACCTAAGGGAATGCTAATAATGATAACACATATAGGCCATAACAAAGTAACTAATAGTATATATAAAATATAGTAAAATATAGAAGGTTGCAGATTAAATAATGCTAACAACTTTTTTCCGGCAAAACCACACATACTTCCTCCAATAGCAAAAGTGCAAAAAATTAAAATAAATTGAATCCAATTTACCTTCCATTTTTTTTTTAATTTAGTAAACATTTCTAAATAGAAATTTTTTTAAGTGTGCAAATTAAATGTAAGCCTTGCGATTCTTATATATTTTTATGTTAATTGGTATTTAATTTCAAAAAAAAATAAAAAACTTAGTTCAAGATTGTGGTTATGTCAGCCCTGTGTCATATTTTTGCGGCCATTCGGAATTTTTATAATAAAGAACAACAGATTGTGAATATGAAGTTTCACCAACGACTTACCAAAATCTTACTTACAAGTATATTATTTGTATCATTCTTTTCATTCAGTAGCAATGTTTTAGCAGACGATGGCAAAACTCTTTTCATGAAGAATTGTGCCAGTTGTCATGCAATAGATAAAAAACTTACTGGTCCTGCTTTAATTGGTGTTGAGGATAGATGGAAGGGAAATAGAAAAAATTTATATGCTTGGATTAAGAATACTCAAGCTTACATGAAAACTACCAATGATGCTTATGCAATTGGAGTTTATAATGAATACGCAAAAAGTGCCATGAACAACTTTGAAGGTGTATTGGATGATAAACAAATTGATGATATATTAAATTATGTTAAAAATTGGAAGCCGCCAGTAGTTGTTACAGGAGATTCAACAGGAAAACAAGAATCGGATAATACTTTACTTTTTGGTATACTTACTTTAATACTTGCTGTAGTTGCGTTTACTTTAATGCAAGTAAATAGTAGTTTACGAAAATTAGCTGATGATAAAGAAGGAATATTAAGCCCAGAACCCATACCAGTTTGGAAAAACAGAACATATATTGCTTTTGGAATAATACTTTTAGTTATTGTTGGTGGATATTTAACTGCTAAAGGAGCAATAAATTTTGGAAGAAATAAAAACTATGTTCCATCTCAACCCATATTTTATTCTCATAAAGTACATGCTGGCGTTAATCAAGTAAATTGTTTATATTGCCATGGTGGAGCTCAAGATGGTAAACATGCAAATATTCCATCGGTAAATGTTTGTATGAATTGCCACATGACGATTAGTGAGTATAAGGGGACGGCAAAACTAATTAACGAGGAAGGTAATGAAGTAAATGGAACAAACGAAATTCAAAAATTATACAAATACGCAAATTTTACACCAGGAAAACCTTGGGACGCCTCAAAAGCAAAGGCAATACCTTGGACAAAAATTCATAATTTACCCGACCACGTTTATTTCAATCATAGTCAGCATATAAAAGCGGGTAAAGTTGATTGTCAAACTTGTCATGGTGATATTACTAAAATGGATGAAGTAAAACAGTTTACAGATTTAAGTATGGGATGGTGTGTAAACTGCCATAGAACAACAAAAGTAGATTTTAAAGACAATGGATATTATAGTATTTACCAAAAATTCCACGATGAATTAAAGAGTGGAAAAATGGATAGCACTAAAGGGGTTACTGTTGAAAAAGTAGGTGGAACTGAGTGTCAGAAATGTCATTATTAATAAACAAATTTGAAAATGTGAAAATTGGCAAATGGTTGCTGTTCATATTTTTCTTATTATATTTTTTTAGAAATTTAGTAAATGTGTGAATTTTAAATTTTCACATTTTCACATTTTCACATTATGGAAAATAAACATTGGCAAAGTTTTGGGGAACTTAATAACACAGAGGCTTTTCAAAAGTCTTTGCAAAACGAGTTTAAAGAAGATCTTCCTTTCGAGGCTGATGGAGCTATTATGGATGCAACAACTCCACGTCGTGACTTTTTAAAATATTTAGGATTTACAACTGCAGCAGCTGCAGTGGCTGCAAGTTGCGAAGTGCCATTAAAAAAATCTATTCCATTTGCCAATCGTCCAGAAGAAATTGTTCCTGGCGTTGCAAATTATTATGCTACAACTTATATACAAGATGGGGATGCAATAGCTGTATTGGCAAAAGTTAGAGATGGAAGACCAATTAAAATTGAAGGAAACGAATTAAGCCCAATTACAGGAGGAGGAACATCTGCAAGAGCACAAGCAAGTGTTTTAGATTTATATGATGGTGCACGTTTAAGATTTCCCTTAATAAATGGAACAGAAGCAACTTTTGAAGCAATAGATAATGAAGTTGCACCAGCTATTAAAGGAAATGTAGTTTTACTTACTTCAACAATAAATTCTCCAACTTCGTTGGAAGTTATTAAACAATTTTTAGCAAAATATCCAACTAGCAAACACGTTCAATACGATGCTATTTCTTATAGTGGCATGTTATCTGCAAATAAAATTTGTTATGGTAAACAAACTTTACCAACTTACAGATTTGATAATGCAAAAGCAATAGTAAGTATTGGTGCAGATTTTTTAAGTACTTGGATAAGTCCAGTTGAATATGCTAGACAATATGCTAAAGGAAAAAAAATAAACGAAAAAAAACCTGAAATGAGCCGCCACATTGCATTTGAAACTGTGGCAAGTTTAACAGGATCTAATGCAGATGAAAGATTTTTACATCGCCCAAGCGAAACAGCTTTGGTAGTATTAGGTTTATTAGCTGAAATTAATGGAACCACTTCAACCATTACAGATAAAAAATTAGCATTAGGAATTTCTAAAGCAGCAAAAGCTTTAAAAGCTGCTAATGGCAATGCTTTGGTGGTTTGTGGAAGTAATGACACTAACATTCAAATTGTTGTAAATGCAATTAACGAAGCTATTGGAGCAAATGGAAAAACAATTAATTTTTCTACAACAAATAATGCTTATAAAGCTTTAGATAAAGATTTTTCTACTTTATTAAATGAAAAAGTAGATACATTAATTTTATTAAATGCAAACCCAGTTTATTCTTGGGGAGATTCTAAAAAAGTTACAGATTGGATTAAGGGCATTGCAACAACTATTAGTTTTAATGCAAAAAGAGATGAAACTTCTTTGTTATGTAAATATCAAATTCCATCTCATCATTATTTAGAGTCTTGGGGAGATGCTGAATTTGCAACAAATAATATTTCTTTTTTACAACCAACCATAAATCCATTATTTAAAACTCGCCAATGGCAAGATAGCTTATTAAAATGGATGGGTGGAACAAAAGATTATTTTACATTTTTTAACTCTTATTGGAATGCTAAATTAGGTGGACAAGCGAATTGGGATAAGACTTTACAAGATGGAGTTTGGAGTTCAAATTCTAGTTCAACAATATCTTCAACTTCATTCATTTCATCAAGTGTTGAGGCAGCAAAAACTGCTTTAGCTGCAATGCCTATTGGCAAAGGATTTGAGTTACAACTTTATCAAAAAATATCAATAGGTGCAGGAGAAGGGGCATCAAATCCATGGTTAATGGAAATGCCTGATCCTGTAACACGTGCCACTTGGGACAATTACTTAGTTATTTCTCCATCAATGGCGAAATATCTTTTAAAAATTGATTTAACTAGTGGTTCGCAAGCCGATGCTTACGAAGTTGAACCAAAGAAAAAAGTAGTTGATGTAACAGTAAATAATAAAACAGTTAGACTTCCAGTTTTAATTATTCCAGGTACTCATCCTAATACAGTTGGTATTGCTGTTGGATATGGTAGAAATAAAAATGTAGGAAGAACTGCAACTGATGGTGATAAACCAGTTGGTGCAAATGCTTTTCAGTTTACTTCAATAAATAATGATAATGTAAATTTTTCTATTAACGATGTTAAAGTAACATTAACTAAAGAATTATATCCTATTGGTTTAACGCAAACTCATAATATTTACGATACACCTTACGGAAATAGAACTGAGGTGATGAAAGAATTAACTCTTGCAGAATTAAAGCATAACCCGAAAGAAGTTTTAGAAGAAAGAGAAAAAGAATTAGCAGCATATGGCGGATTAGAGAAATTTAGAGAAGATGGAAGTATTTACAAACCTTATGATAAGCCTGGCATAAAATGGGGAATGAGCATAGATTTAAATGCTTGTAATGGTTGTGGGGCTTGTGTTGTAGCTTGTAATGCTGAAAATAATGTTAGTGTTGTTGGCAAAGCAGAGGTATTACGTTTCCATGATATGCATTGGTTGAGAATTGATAGATATTATAGTGGTGCTGATATGGACAATCCTAAAGTTGTTTTTCAACCATTAATGTGTCAACATTGTGATAATGCACCTTGCGAAAATGTTTGTCCTGTTGCTGCAACCAACCACAGTTCTGAAGGGTTAAACCAAATGACTTACAATCGTTGCATAGGTACAAGATATTGTGCAAATAATTGTCCTTATAAAGTTAGAAGATTCAATTGGTCTGATTATACTGGTTCTGATAGTTTCGCCAATAACCAAGCACATTTAAATGATTCTATTCATTATATGAATGAAGATTTAACTAGAATGGTTTTAAACCCTGATGTTACAGTTCGTTCACGTGGTGTTATTGAAAAATGTAGTTTCTGTGTTCAGCGTTTACAAGAAGGAAAATTAAAAGCTAAAAAAGAAAGCAGACCTTTAGAAACAGGTGGAGAAGATAAGAAGTGGGATTTGAAAGTTGCCTGTCAACAATCTTGTCCTGCTGAAGCTATTGTTTTTGGTAATGTTAACGATAGTAAGAGTTCAATTTCTGCTCATAGAGCCGATAATGCCAATAGATTATTTTATAGTTTAGAACAATTACACGTTATGCCAAATGTAAGTTATATGGCTAAAGTGAGAAATATTGAAGAAGAAAAAGCTGCTGCACATGCTTAATTTCATTTTGTTCAATAGTGAACAATAAGTTGAAGAGTGCGACGCAACGATGTTACATTGAAATACAAAACTTGGGTTCAATAAAAATAAATAGACTTTAGGCGAAAGCTTTTAGTTCAAAGTTGAGAATATATGAGTTTAAAATACGAATCGCAATTAAGGGAGCCATTGGTTTACGGTAACAAGACTTATCATCAGGTTACTGAAGACATTATTCGCCCAATTGAAGCAAAGCCAAGTAGACTTTGGTATATTGGATTTTATATTTCAGTTGCTTTATTATTATTTGGCGTTTACAGTGTTTATAGAGAAGTTACTTATGGTATTGGACAATGGAACTTAAACAAAACTGTGGGTTGGGGTTGGGATATTACCAATTTCGTTTGGTGGGTAGGTATTGGTCATGCTGGAACCTTAATCTCTGCAATTTTACTTTTATTTAGACAAGGTTGGAGAACTGGTGTAAACCGTGCTGCAGAAGCAATGACCATTTTTGCAGTAATGTGTGCTGGTCAGTTTCCTATTTGGCATATGGGTAGAGTTTGGATGGCTTTCTTTGTTATGCCTTATCCTAATAGTCGTGGCCCATTATGGGTTAACTTTAATTCTCCTTTGTTGTGGGATGTATTTGCAATATCAACTTATTTCACTGTATCACTATTATTTTGGTATAGTGGTTTAATACCAGATTTAGCTACAGTTCGTGATAGAGCAAAAACTAAATTGCGTAAACATTTATATGGTATTTTTTCTTTTGGTTGGACAGGAAGCACTAAGCATTGGCAACGTCACGAAAGTTTATCATTAGTATTAGCAGGGTTGTCAACTCCTTTAGTATTATCTGTTCACACCATTGTATCTTTCGACTTTGCTACATCGGTTATTCCTGGTTGGCATACAACAATTTTTCCTCCATACTTCGTTGCAGGGGCAGTATTCTCAGGCTTTGCAATGGTGCAATCTTTAATGGTTGTAGTAAGAAAAGTTTTTGGAATGGAGGATTATATAACATTGGGTCATATAGAAGCCATGAATAAAGTAATTGTGTTAACAGGGTCAATTGTTGGGATTGCTTATTTAACAGAATTGTTTATGGGTTGGTATAGCCAAAATAAATTTGAAGGATATACATTTTGGTATAGTAGAGCAAACTTGTTTAGCCCTTATGGTTGGGCATATTGGGGAATGATGGCTTGTAATGTTTTAAGCCCTCAAATTTTCTGGAGCAGAAAAATGAGAAGAAATTTATATGTTACTTTCTTTATGAGTGTATTGGTAAATGTAGGAATGTGGTTCGAACGATTTGTAATTATAGTAACATCACTTTACAGAGATTATCTTCCTTCAAGCTGGTCTGTATATTACAGTCCAAGTATTTGGGAAATTGGATTTTATTTGGGTTCATTTGGTTTATTCTTTACTTGCTTTTTCTTATTTGCTAAGTACATGCCAGTTATTGCAGTTGCAGAAATTAAGTATGTATTAAAAATATCGGGAGAAAGTTATAAAGAAAATATGAGCAATATTGAGAAAAAAGAAGCAGGAGAATTTGCACACGATTTTGCACACTAAAGCCCCCTCAGTTCCCCAAGGGGGAAGTTTGGAAGGCTTATAAGAATAAAAGTTCTGATATTTATTTAAATAATTTTAAACTTGGTTTTGGAATCATTCTTTTAGAATAATGTAACAAAATTAGTTTTTAAACCCCCTCCTTGGAGGGGTTAGGGGAGGCATAATATGGCTAAAAAGAAATTTGTTGTTGGATGTTTTGATACTGAGGATACCTTATTTCCTGCAGTAAAAAAAGTACGTACTGCTGGATATAAAATAAAAGATGTGTATACTCCATTTCCTGTACATGGTTTAGACCCTGCATTAGGAATGAGAGAAACAAGCATACATACAGCTGGTTTTATTTATGGTATTACCGGAACTACTATAGCTTTAAGTAGCATTAGCTGGATTTTTACAAAAGATTGGCCTATGGACATTGGTGGTAAACCACATTTTGCTTTACCAGCTTGGATTCCAATTATTTTTGAATTTACAGTTTTATTTGCAGCAGTGGGCATGGTTTTAACGTTTTGCTATTTATGTCAATTAGCACCATTTGTAAAAAAGCATCATTTTCATGCAAGAGCAACCGATGATTTATTTGTTATGGTAATAGAATGTACAGATAAAACTAATACCTCAGATTTAGAATCTTTTTTAAGTAATGCAGGTGCTGTTGAAACAAAAACTGAAATGGCAGAAGAAGGTTGGTGGATTGGAAGATATGATAAAGATGAAATGATGTTTGAAGGAAAAGTAGCAGTAATTTAAAGTTAAAAATAAAACAAAAATTTTTCTTTGCGTAAAGTTTAAACTTACGTAAAATAAAAAAAGGATAATGAAGAAATTATATTTTATATCAAGTTTAGCCTTAATTATAATAATGGTTGGCTGTAATGAAATTAAGCGTAAACCAAGTAATATGTATATGCCAGATATGGCTTATAGCAGAGCCTACGAAACATATTCTTACAGAGATTCAGCAATTTTTACAGAAAATGAAAATGATAAAGGACAAAAAATATTTTATAATAATCAACCAGTAGCAAACACCATTTCTCGTGGTGGAGACATGCCTTTTCATTTAACAAAAGATGCTGCAGGAGATTCAACAAATTATGTTGCATCAAAACAAGTTAAAAACCCAATAGAAAATTTAAATACTGCTCAATTAATAGAATCGGAAAGATTGTATTTAATAAATTGTGGTATTTGTCATGGTACTAATTTAGATGGAAATGGACCTTTATATAAAGGTGGAGATGGACCATTTGCTGCAAAACCTGCAACTTTAGTTGGTGATGCTAAATATGAAGCCATGACAGATGGACAAATGTTTTATAGTGTTGCTTATGGTAAAGGACAAATGGGATCGTACGCATCTCAACTTACCAGAAAACAACGTTGGGAAGTAATTGCTTATATTAAGCATAAACAAAAAGAATCAAAAGCAACTGCTGCATCTACAAAAAATGCAACTACTGCAAAAAAATAATATAAAATTTGAGTAAAAAAGTGAAGAACAATTTGTAAAAGTATAAACGTTCA
Source organism: Chitinophagaceae bacterium (assembly GCA_031417315.1). Lineage (GTDB taxonomy): Bacteria > Bacteroidota > Bacteroidia > Chitinophagales > Chitinophagaceae > CAIVPM01. Next base: position 9,501 of record JANOVK010000332.1, read on the forward strand.
AAACTTTTAACTCATAATTCATAACTAAGAAAAGATGGCATCAATTAGAGAAAAATTTGAGATTCCAGGAAAAATGAAAACTTGGGCTTACTCCTTAATAGGAATTGGCTTGGTGAGTTTTTTAATTGGGTTGTTTACAAAAGGAATGGGTACTGATCATGAAAAAGCAGTTTTTCTTGGTACCATTATGTACAACGCCATTTTTTGGACATTAGTTTGTAATGCAAGTATGTTCTTTATTTGTGTAACAACAATGGCTTGGGGTGCTTGGCCTGCAGCCTTCAGAAGAATTCCTGAGGCAATTTCAACATTAGTTCCAATTTTTGGTTCAATAACGTTAGCCATTTTATTATACATTGTATTTTCTCATAATCATCATATATATCATTGGGTAGATACTGATGCTGTTGCAAAAGATCCAATATTATTAGGTAAATCCGGATTTTTAAATGCAAAGTTCTTTACTTTTTGGAGTGTTTTAACCGTTGGATTATGGTGGTTTTTAGGAAAAAGAATGAGACAATTAAGTACACAAGCAGATGAAGCTGCTATGGATGGTGTAACAGGTGCTGCATTTATAAAACAAAATACAGTACGAGCTGCAACATTTTTAGTTTGGTTTGGTTTAACTGTAGGTTCAACTATACCTTGGTTATGGATGATGAGTTTAGATGCACATTGGTATAGCACTATGTATAGCTGGTACAACTTTGCAAGCACTTTTGTTGCAGGAATGAGTTTAGTAGCATTATGGATGGTGTATTTAAAAAATAAAGGTTATATGGAATATATGAACAACGAACACTTACACGATGTAGGAAAGTTTATGTTTGCATTTTCAATATTCTGGACCTATTTATGGTTTAGCCAATACATGTTAATATGGTATTCTAATCAGCCAGAGGAAACAGTTTATTTTAAACATAGAGTTCAAGGCCCATATAAAGGAATTTTCTTTTTAAATTTAATTATCAATTTTGTTTGTCCTATTTTAATTTTAATGAAGAGAGCTGCAAAAAGAAATTATACTTTAATGACCTTTATGGCAGTATTAATTTTATTTGGACATTGGATAGATTATTATCAACAAGTAATGGGAAGTATTAGTAAAGAACAGGTTTCTTTAGGGTGGTTCGATTTTGGAGTATTAAGCTTTTTTGTTGGTGTTATGATATTTGGAGTAAGTAAGGCATTATCAAGTAAACCACTTGTACCAAAGTATCATCCTTTCCTAAAAGAAAGTATCATACATCATACCTAAAATAATGTAGAATTATAAATTGTTAATGTTGAATTGGTTTTTAAATTTTGATTTTTTATTATGCAGATGTTTTTAGTAATAGCAGTTGTTTTATTAATCTTTTTGGTTATTTTTCAAATATCCAAAGCAGCAGAATATGTAGGTGTATTAAAAGGCGAACAGCAATCTCGTAAACAAACTAATAAGGTAAATGGCTTTTTAATGCTAAGCTTTATGGTAATAGGTTTGTTTGGAGTTTGGTATTGTAACGATATTTATGGTCCACAAACTTTAATGGCCCAAGGTGCAGCAAGTGTACAAGGAGAGTTAGTAGATAGCATGCTAATGACAACATTAGTTATAACTGGAATTGTATTTGTACTTACTCAAATTTTACTTTTTGGATTTGCATATAAATATCAAGAAAAAGAAAATAATAAAGCATATTTCTTTGTTCACAGCACAAAATTAGAAATTGTTTGGACAGTAATTCCTGCAATTTGCTTAACAGTTTTGGTTGTAATTGGCTTACGTAATTGGTATAGTTTTACAGGAGATGCACCTGCAAATGCACTTAAAGTAGAAATTACAGGTAAACAATTTGGATGGATTTTTAGATATGCAGGAAAAGATGGAGAGTTTGGTAAGAAATATTATAGAATGATTGATGCTGCTGACAATAGCTTAGGTTTAATTTGGAAGGACACTGTTGTAAACAGAGCAAATGGCGAACCACAACAATTAAAAGACGATAAATATTCGCATGATGATATTGTTATGGAACAAACCATGTATGCAATTAAAGATCGTCCATTAAAATTAATTATTGGATCAAGAGATGTAATTCATGATGTAGGCTTATCTCACTTTAGAATGAAAATGGATGCAGTGCCAGGTATGCCAACCACCATGTGGCTTACTCCAAAATACACTACTGCAGAAATGAAGGAAAGAACAAACAATCCTAACTTTCAATACGAATTAAGTTGTGATCAAATGTGTGGTAATGGTCATTACAGTATGAAAGGAGTAATTGAAGTAGTAACACAAAAAGAATTTGATGAATGGATGGCTAAACAAAAACCAAAATACAATATGGTTTTTCAAATTACTGAACCTGTAAAAGATACAACTACAGCAAAAGCAACAGTTGCAATGGCTGATAAAAAATAGTAGAGCAAGTTTATAATAGAGATAATATTAATTAGAGATTAACGAATTTGATATGAGTACTGAAGCAGTTTTACATAATCACGATGCACATGATGGGCATCATGAACACCACCATCACGAAACGTTTATAAGCAAATACGTTTTCAGCATGGATCATAAAATGATTGCAAAACAATTCCTAATTACTGGGATGGTTTGGGCAATTGTTGGAGGATTAATGAGTGTATTATTCAGATTACAATTAGGTTACCCAGGAGAAAGTTATCCTTGGTTAGAAGATTTATTAGGTAAATGGTGGGCCGAAAAAGGTCATATTACACCACAAGCATATTATGCTTTAGTAACAACTCATGGTACAGTATTAGTATTCTTTGTATTAACTGCAGGTTTAAGTGGAACATTTGCTAACTTCTTAATTCCATTGCAAATTGGAGCAAGAGATATGGCTTCTCCATTTTTAAATATGTTAAGTTATTGGTTCTTCTTTACAGCAGGTGTGGTTATGATGAGTTCAATATTTGTTGAAAATGGACCATTTAGTGGTGGTTGGACTGCTTATCCTCCTTTAAGTGCATTAGGTGATGCATCGCCAGGTTCTAAAACTGGTATGGATTTATGGTTAATATCAATGAGTTTATTTGTTGTTTCATCCTTACTTGGAGGTCTTAACTATATTGCTACAGTATTAAATATGCGTACCAAAGGAATGAGTATGACTCGTTTGCCTTTAACCATTTGGGCTTTATTTTTTACAGCAGTTTTAGGCGTT
>JANOVK010000333.1:0-2420 GCA_031417315.1 Chitinophagaceae bacterium
ACGATGAAAATTTAGTGAAAGTAGAAATTGGTGTTGCTAAAGGAAAAAAACTACACGATAAAAGAGAAACCATTAAACAAAGAGATACTGACAGAGAAATTAAAAAATATTTAGGCTAAACAAATTCAATATTTGTATCTGTTAAAGTTCCATTATCCATTGCTGCAAATAAAGAAACTAAATCTGTTTCTAAATTTATAAAATCAGCACTATAAATATTAAAATCGAAGTTTTTAAAATATGCTTTTCCGTTTTCAAAATTAAAATTCATTGTCAAAATTCCAGTAACTAAAATTTCTTCTTTATTAAGTGCATTAAGTATTGTAGCAATTATTTCATTTATATCATTTTCAATTAAATAATCTTTTTGTTGATTGATAATTTGAAAATCTATGCCATTGGTTAATACAATTATTTTAAAATATTCCCCCGATTTTTCTTTAGAATTTGCAATATTATACTTACTTATAAAATGAATGAATTTTTCATCCTCTGTTAAACTTATCAGCTTTTCCGAAACCCCAATAATGATGATTTTTTTAAGTAGTTCTTCACTTTTTAATTCATCATAAATTCCATTAATACTTAAATCTCTATTAAGAATAATAAACAGGTCAATTTTCTTTTCCAAACAAAAAGTTCGTATAACTTCTTTAGATTTTAACTCTTCAATTTTTATAATACCAACTGGCAAATTGTTACAATTATTCGACTGATAAAATAACTGTGAGCAGTGATGACTGTTTTGCACTTTTTTTAAAAAAATTTCATCATTATTATTAGATCCTAAAACTAAAATATTCATTACATTTTTATATTGCACAAAAGTAAATACGAAGTTTGAATTGGTAGTTTAAGATTTATTCCTATTTTGGCAACTTCAAATTAATAAACTTAAAATATGAGTCAGGATACAACAAATCAAAAACACCCAAAAGGATTATGGGTTTTATTTGGCACTGAAATGTGGGAAAGGTTTAATTTCTATGGAATGCGGACTCTATTAACACTTTTTATTGTAAATGCATTAATGATGAGTAAAGAAGATTCATCGTTAATATATGGTGGATTTTTAGGATTGTGTTATTTAACGCCAATGTTAGGGGGTTTTATTTCTGACAAATATTTAGGAAATAGAAACTGTATTTTATTAGGTGGTTTATTAATGGCATGTGGCCAAATGTTATTATTTAGTAGTGCCTCAATTTTTAGTACAAACTTGCCTTTGGCAAAAATTTTATTATACATTGCTTTAGGTACAATTATATTAGGGAATGGTTTTTTTAAACCTAATATTTCTAGTATGGTTGGTAGTCTTTATCCTGCAGCAGAAAAAAATAAATTAGATACTGCATTTACAATTTTTTATATGGGGATTAATGTTGGTGCATTTTTAGGCCAGTTTATTTGTCCAATGTTAGGAGATGTAGTAGATGCGAATGGAGTAAGAAATGTATTTGCATTTAAATGGGGGTTCTTAGCTGCATCACTTGCCATGTTAATAGGTACTGCTACTTTTTATGTATTAAAAGATAAATATGTTAAAACGCCTAGTGGAAAAGCTATTGGTGGACCTCCTTCAAAAAATGATGCATCTGATTATGCAGAGGGAGAATCTCAATCTGCACAATTTACTACAAAGTCACTTTTAATTGCATGCTTCTCTTTTGTAATTTTAGGTTTAATATTTCATTATTTGTTTGGTCAAAATATTATTTATTCAATTATTTATGGTAGTGGTTTAACATTAGCAGGATTAATACTTTCAGATAAATCACTAACTAAAATAGAAACCGACAGAATTTTAGTTATTTATATTGTTTCGTTTTTTGTTATCTTTTTTTGGGCAGCTTTTGAACAAGCTGGAAGTTCATTAACATTTATTGCAGATAACCAAACCGACAGAAACTTTTTTGGATGGAATATGCCACCAAGCATGGTTCAAATTTTTAATGGAATTTTTGTAGTTCTTTTCGCAGTTCCATTTAGCATGTTATGGGATAAACTAAGAGCAAAGGGTAAAGAACCTATCTCTCCATTTAAACAAGCCATAGGTTTAGCATTAATTGCATTAAGTTATTTTATTATTGCAAACAATGTAAAAAGCTTAGGCAATAGTGGATTATTAGCAATTTATTGGTTAGTGCTTCTATACCTAATTCAAACTTTTGGCGAATTATGTTTATCTCCAATTGGATTATCGCTTGTTGGAAAATTAGCTCCAAAAAGATTTGCATCATTATTATTTGGTGTATTCTTTTTATCTAATGCATCAGGATATGCATTGGCTGGAACCTTAGGTTCTATATTGCCTGCTACTGGAGAAGACTTTAAAAAAGCAACTGAAGGTGGTATTAACTTACAAGCAATTTTAGATAAAACAATTGTGCCAAATGCCGACCAATTAAAATACTTAGTTG
>JANOVK010000334.1:0-2231 GCA_031417315.1 Chitinophagaceae bacterium
TTTTTCAAAATTTCGTTTTTTAAGAGAGACTTACGATTATCAAGGAGTTGTTAATTTTCAGTTCTGGTTTTTACAAAAAGTATTGAATTTTGGTGGAAACAAAAAAGCATATTGGCCTGTTCATTGGGCAAGTCAAGTTTATGATGTTGAAAATATTTATGTGGGCGTTGATGCATATCCAGGACTTATGAAAGGTTGTTATATACAAGGCAAGGGAGGAATTTATATTGGAGATTATACTCAAGTTGCACCAAATGTTGTAATTGTAAGTGCAAATCATGATTTATACGATAGCAGAAAACATATTTGTAATCCTGTAAAAATTGGAAAATATTGTTGGTTGGGTGCAGGTTGTAAAATAATGCCTGGTGTTGAACTTGGCGATTTTACAATAGTTGCTGCTGGAACTGTTGTAACAAAATCTTTTGTTGGTGGCTATGGTGTAATAGCTGGCGTTCCTGCAATACAAATTAAAGAATTAGAAAAAGAAAAATGTATTCCTTTTAAAAATAAAATAGAATACAATGGTTATATCAAATCTGATAAGTTTGAATTATATAGAAAAAAACATTTAAAAATTTAAATGCAAAAACAAGATTTAATAAATAACTATCAGCATCTTTTTTGGTATATAAAAAAAGATGAATTAAAAAATATTAGCGATAATGTTTTGGTAGAAATTATTTTAAATTATGGTTCAATGCAAGCAGTAAAAGATTTGCTTGAAACATTGGGGAAAGAGAAAGTAGCAAAAGAATTTGCAAAAGCTATTAAAGGAAAGAGATACAATTATTTTAAACAAGTAAAACATTTTTTAACCTTTATTTTCAAAAAATGTACCTCAATATCCTTTTAATTTAATACACTATTTTGCTTAAATGATAACCATCAACGACTATAACACAGGCAATTTTAGGTAGCATTAGAAAATGAAAAAAGAATTAATTACAGCGTTATTAACTCAATTTGAACAGGCTTGTTATAGCTACAATAATATAGAGTGTTGGAGTGCAAGAGAATTGCAACGCATTCTTGGTTATACAAAATGGGACAATTTTGTTAAAGTAATTGATAAAGCAAAATTGGCTTGCGAAAATGCTGAAGAAACTATAATTTATCATTTTGCCGACGTTGGCAAAATGATAAATCTTGCAAAAGGGGCTAAAAGAGAAATTGCAATTGCATTCTAAAAAAAACCTAAGTAATCTTATTTAACCAATGATAACCATCATCGACTATAATACAGGCAATCTTGAAATAATAGAAAATGCAAAAACAAGATTTAATAAATAACTATCAGCATCTTTTTTGGTATATAAAAAAAGATGAATTAAAAAATATTAGCGATAATGTTTTGGTAGAATTTATTTTAAATTATGGGTCAATGCAAGCAGTAAAAGATTTGCTTGAAACATTGGGTAAAGAGCAAGTGGCAAAAGAATTTTCAAAAGCAATTAAAGGAAAACGTGACAATTATTTTCCACAAGTAAAACATTTTTTTAACCTTTATTTTCAAAAAAATGTACCTCAATATCCTTTCTAAAGAACAACAAGAATTGCTGCCTTTTTTAGATAGCTTTAAGAAAAAATATATTTTAGTTGGAGGAACTGCAATTGCATTACAAATTGGTCATAGAAAAAGTATAGATTTTGATTTGTTTAGCACAAAGCCAATTAAAAAAAGTGAAATAAAAAAAGCCGTTGCTGAGCTACAATTTAGTAAGCAACTTTTGTTTGAAGATGCAGATGGAATACACTATTTAATTAACAATGTTAAGGTTACTTTTTTTTATTATCCATTTAATATTAAGGCTGAAATTGGTGTAACTAAAAATTTGCAAATACCAAATTTGCTAACACTTGCAGCAATGAAATTTTATGCAATGGGCAGGCGTGCAAAATGGAAAGATTATGTTGATATTTATTTGTTGCTAAAAAATCATTTTTCAATTCAAGAAGTTAGTAAAAAAGCAATTGAACTTTTTGAAGATGGATACGCTGAAAAATTATTTCGTCAGCAATTATCTTATTTTGAAGATATAGATTATACCGAAACTGTGGAATGGATTTTAGAGGAAACAAACGACCAAGTAATTAAAAAAGAACTTACAGAATTTTCGTTACAATTCTAACCAATGATAACCATCATCGACTATAACACAGGCAATCTTGGCAGCATAAAAAATATGCTAAAACGTTTGGGCATTCCATCACAAATAACTAACGATAAA
>JANOVK010000335.1:0-1589 GCA_031417315.1 Chitinophagaceae bacterium
TTATTAAAAAAGAAAAATCATCTTACGCCTCACTTGAATGGCTTTATTATTTACTAAATAAAATTTCAGAAGATAGTTGTAGAAATCTTTATGACAATTTAAAAAAGGAAATTAAGAATAGCTTTATTGGTAAACAAATTGATGCCGAAATTACAAAAAAAAAATATAATAAGTTAGGTACTTTTGCTCGTAATTTTTTTATAGTCAATACTAATAGCAATAGTTTTATGCTTTCTAATGCTAGAAAAAAATCTTATGTGTTAGTTTCATTTTGGGCAAGCTGGTGTAAACCTTGTAGAGAAGAGTTTAAACAAATAAAGAGTATTTTGCATATTAATTCTAATCCAAAAATTGAAGTTGTATGTATTTCAATTGATAAAGATTCATCAAGCTGGTATAAAGCAATTCAATCCGATTCTATAAATCATTGGAAACATTTCATCGTATCTGATTATCCCAAAATAAATTCAGATTCTATGTATATATTTAACAATTATTATATCGATGGTGTTCCACTAAATATTTTAATTGACAAAGAAGGATATATTATTGGAAAGTGGGACGGTTCTAGTTCAAAAATGCTTGAGAAAATAAATAAAATAGTTCAAGTTCCCTTCCCTAACTAGGCGTAGTTTCTTACGCTCGGCGTATGGCTTTTTCGCCTTTGTTGGTGTTTTTTTCACCAACAAAGAGTATGTTTAAAGAGGGTTGGGCGTATATAAAATTTGAAATTTATTTTTATGCTAAAAAGATTTGAAAATTTAGGTACTGCTTTAAGCAGAAATGAAAGTAAAATGGTTGTGGGGGGAAATGATTTAGGAGTATTAAATGCAGGCTCAGTTGGCTTTTTAGATGGTGAAGCTTGTTCTGCTTCAGCAGATTGTGGAAATGGGCAAGTAGCTACTGTGAATTGCCGAAACTCTGAAGGTGGTTGTGTTGGAGTCGACAGAGGTTTTGATGGTGAACTAAGAGGTTATGCCTATTGTCAGGAAAGTGGTACAACAACAATAAAAGTAGCTAGTTGTTAATCTTAAAATTTAATAAAATGAAAAAGTTATCAAAAAGTGAAATGAAAAAAATCATAGGAGGCGATGGTTCAATGTATAATTTGATCGAATATTCTGAAACTCCCTCAAGCATATGCTCAGTTGATTGTGGTGGGGGTAATTTTAAATCACATAATTGTGGCACTGGAACAATGTGCAACACTACTGGTGATGGAGGTGTAAATTGCACAAGCAATAATGGCACAGTTACAAAACATTGTCCCTGTGATTAACATAAAAGAGGCTGTCTCAAAAGTTCGAGACAGCCTCTTTTTAATTGTTGAGAATGATTGAAAATTTTAATATACAATTTTAGGAATTTTCATTTTTCTTATAAAAAAACTTCTGATTTTTTAATATGAAATATTTAATAATAACTTTCCTTGTCTTTGTATCTCATCTAAACTATTTATACGCACAAAACAAAATTGTGGTAAATAGTCAGTTTAATGATACAAATTATTCAAAGTATAGTGTTAATGAAAAAATGCTTAATTTTTATTCGAATTCTTTTTTAAAGATTTCAGATAGTATTTTGAAAAA
>JANOVK010000336.1:0-3311 GCA_031417315.1 Chitinophagaceae bacterium
TGTAAAGAAGCAGATATTTTGGTTTCTGCAATTGGAGTTCCTGGTTATATAAAATCGAATATGATTAAAAAAGGAGCAATTGTTATTGATGTGGGTATTACAAGAGTTGAAGATGCAACTGTTGCCACATCATCAAAATCTACATCGCCTTTAATTCTAAATCCTTTTGCAGCCGTTGCATCTTCAACTCTTGTAATTCCCACATCAATAACAACTGCTCCTTGTTTTATCATATTCGATTTTATATAACCAGGAACTCCTATTGCAGAAACCAAAATATCAGCTTCTTTACAAATGGCTTCAATATTTTGTGTGTTACTATGGCAAATTGTAACAGTACAATTACCATATTCGTGATTCCCACTTAATAAAATACTCATGGGTCTACCAACAATATTACTTCTACCAATTACAACAGCATTTTTACCTTTGGTTTCAATTTTAAAATGTTCGAACATCAACATCATTCCAAATGGTGTTGCGGGAATAAAAGATTTTTTTCCCTGTACCATTCTGCCTGTGTTTAATGGATGAAATCCATCCACATCTTTTTTGGGTGCAATGGCTTCGATTAATTTTTGCTCATTAATATGTTTGGGAACTGGTAGTTGAACTAAAATACCATCCACCCCTTCATCATAATTTAATCTATAAATTTCTGCTAATAAAATTTCTTCATCAATATTATTATCGAGTCGAATTAATGTAGATTGATAGCCAATTTCGGCACAACTTTTAACTTTATTTGCAATATAAGTTTCGCTTGCACCATCGTTTCCAACTAAAATTGCTACTAAATGAGGCACCCTTTTTCCTTGTTCTTTTAATTCAAGAACTTGCTGTATTAAAATATCTTTAACTGCTTTTGATGATTGTTTACCATCTAAAATTTTCATGTTGCAAAATTAGGCTGTTTGATTCTTGTATAGCTATTCTTGATCAACTACTATTGTTCTACAAAAACTTTCTTCTAAAGAAATAAAAGTTTCTGTACGTTCTATACCAACAATATTTTGTAATTTATCGTGCAAAACAATTCTTAATTGCTGAATATCTTTACAAACAATTTCTGCAAACATGCTGTAGTTGCCAGTTGTATAATTAACCCTAACAATTTCAGGAATTTTTTTAAGTTGCTTTGCAACTGAATCGTATAATGAACTTTTTTCTAAATACACCCCAATAAAAGCAATCACATCGTACCCCAATAATTTTAAATCAGCAATTAATTTTCTACCCTTAACAACTTTTAAATCTTCTAACTTTTTAATTCTAACATGAATAGTGCCGGCTGAAACAAAAAGTTTTTTGCCCAAATCGGCATATGATATATCAGAGTTTTCCATTAAAGCTTGAATTATTTGAAGGTCTAATTTGTCGATATTTAATTTTACACTCATTTTTTAAATTAATTTAAACAAATGTAATATATTTTAAATAATATCTAAATTTTTAAAATATTACTACAATAAAATCTAATGTAAATAGTTTTAGCTATATCATTGCACTAGCAAACAAAAAGCTCTTAATACTGTGGGGTGATGAAATTTTGGCAGACATGCCCTCTCGTCTCGGGGGTGAGGATAACAGAATAAATTATAGCATAGAGTTGACCGAAACACCAGTTAGGCCGACCGGGGTTGACCACCAAGCTTTGTGCATTAGCTAACTGCCTCGTGAAGGTTCGATCCCTTCCCCTACAGCAATAAAAACTCTATATTATAATTGTTTATATAATATAGAGTTTTTTTATTTAATTAAGTTTTTCTAAGCGTTTCACTTCGTATTTTAGTACATAAATTTATTTTTAATAATTTTTTAAATTAAGGTCATACTGTTTTAACTCTACAAATAGAAAACAGTAATATGTTTAATACATAAAAGCAAAAATTAAATAATATTAAAATTAGTATTGGATTTTAATTGTAATTATTTTTATAGTATGAGATGTGCTTCTGCTGAACCTTTGATTTGAAAGTAATAAAAAAAATATTTAATTTTTTCAACTAAATCCTTAAATTCACTTTTCTTTTAATCGCTTGGTTTATTGTAATTTATTACTGTGACTGAGGGAGCGGAGCTATAAAACCATTTGATGAAAATTAGTTGCTCATTTATTTATCATAATAAAAAAGAATGTATTCAACTCTTGTTCAATTACGATGCTCAAATAAATAAAATTTTACGCGATTTAAAGTTTGTAAAATTTAGTAGCACACTTAAATCTTGGTATCTACAAAAAAATAAAAATCACTTAAATCAAACTGTAAAATCTTTGGATGGAATTGCAGAAGTTGATACAACTAAACTAAATTTTTTATCGAAAACCGAAGTTGTAGAAATTAGTAAAAAGTATAATTTTAATATTAGTGAACACAATAAAAATCAACTTACAATTTTTATTAAAATGCTTACACTAAAGGCTTACAGCTTATCTACCATTACAACATATAAAAGTGAATTTGCAGTATTTCTTCAAACTTTAAACTCAGTTAAAGCAGATGAACTAAAAACTGATAGAGTAAAAAATTATTTATTTTATTGTCACGATAAATTAAAGTTGAGCGAGAATACCATTCATAGCAGAATGAATGCTTTAAAGTTTTATTACGAAAAAGTATTAAAGAGAGAAAGATTTTTTTTCGATATTCCAAGACCCAAAAGACCCTTAAAATTACCCAAAGTAATTAGCGAAGAAAAAATTTTTAAAGGTTTATCAGAAATCAAAAATTTGAAACATCAAGTACTATTGATGATAGCCTATAGTGCAGGGCTAAGGGTTAGTGAAGTAATAAATATAAAAGTTGCAGATATTAATAGCGATAGAATGCAAATATTTATAGAAAGAGCCAAAGGTAAAAAGGACAGACTAGTACCATTAAGTAAAGTAGCATTAGAATTATTAAGAGAATACTATAAAAAATATCAGCCCAAAAAATGGTTATTCGAAGGGCAAATAAAAGGCACACCCTATAGCAGTAGAAGTGCTCAGTTGGTATTTAATTATTATTTCGAAAAAGTAGGAATTCCAAAGTATATTACTTTTCATAGTTTACGACACAGCTATGCCACACATTTATTAGAAGGGGGAACAGATATAAAATATATTCAAGAATTATTAGGTCATAACGATATAAAAACAACAATAAGGTATACACATGTAAGTAAAAAAAGTATGCAAAAAATAGAGAGCCCGTTAGACAAAATATTTAGAGAAAAAAATAACAATACAAAATGTACGTAGTTTTTAAACAATACAAAATGTACGTAGTTTTAAATTGCGTACAAATACATAAATTTATTTTGAAAAT
>JANOVK010000337.1:0-1714 GCA_031417315.1 Chitinophagaceae bacterium
GAATACCTTCAACGCTGCCTATCGCCGGATGGATTACGACAAGGACACCCTGACTTCGCACGGGCTGCGCACCACCGCTTCAACCTTGCTCAACGAAAGCGGGAAGTTTCACCCCGATGCAATCGAGCGCGCCATGTCGCACAAGGACAAGGACAAAATTCGCGGCATTTATGCGCGGGGCGAATTCTGGCAGGAGCGCGTCGCTATGGCGCAGTGGTGGAGCGATTATCTCGATAATCTGCGTGCTGGTGGTCAAATTCTGCCCTTCACTTCGCGAGATTCGGGTCAGCGAACCTGAAAACCTGTTCAAGCGCAAAATCTATTCACAGCTTCACTTTGACTCTTGCGCAGCATCGCAGTGGCCGGATTCCCGCGCGTCGCCAAATTGCTACCGCCAGATTAGCCAAGAATCGACAGGGTGTGGATAGAATAATCACGATTCGAGTCTTGCGCCAGTGCGCGCCACCATCAACAAGGGATCGCTGCCTAAGTCCTATCGACCCACTTCAGCCTTTGCTTGTTGGCATAGCTTAGAGCCCAGAAGCAAGTATGGCGAAAACCGATCTGGCAATTGTGCAGTGGAAAGGAGGAAAGACTATGCCTGCTCTGCTGACTATCACCGACATTTGTCGGCACTACAATGTCAGCCGGTCAACTGTGTATCGTTTGCGAGATCGCAAGGAACTGCCGTTCGTTCATATTGGACGTGCGGTTCGTATCCGGCGCGAAGATGTCGATAAGTGGTATGCGACGCTGACCGGTCCGGCCAACGACGGCTGACAAACAGGGCTTGGAAAGCAAGAGCGCCGATAAGGCTGTCACCCTATCGACGCTCGAATCCTGAAGCTGGCTTGCATCTGGATTCCGCTTTCTAACCCTACAATTGAAGCGAGACCAAACGAAAAACTCGCACAATGCACACTTGGGCAAGGATGCTGGCAAACGCGCTGGCAACCTTGCCCATCCTTTCCCATGAACCCGCCGTCTCTGGACGTTTCTTTGAAACTTCGCGCGGATTGTTCCCGGTTGTTCCAGCCGATCAGAGATAATCCAAGACGGTTCAAAGGCTTGCAACCCGGCTGGAAGGCTTGCCTATAATAGGGGCGTTTACGGTGCCAGAAGCATCAAGCGACGGGCGCGCGAGGCTGCTCAAACAGGGTGGCGCGCACAACAGGCGCGACCGAACAAGTTGGGAGCTGACCAAGCGCGATTGCAGCAAGCTGATTGCCGCAAGCCTTGAAGCGCAGGCGGCGGGCGCGGCATTCAATCGCTGGATCACGGTATCTTGGGGTAAGGCTGGCCTCAGTCCGAATGAGAGCGTGGAGGCGACCGGCGAATGGATCGCTCTGCTGCGCGCTTGGGCTAACCGGCAGGGCTATTCGATGCCTTGGGTTTGGGTTCAGGAACATGGTCCCAAGTTAGGCCCGCACCTGCATGGCCTGCTGCACGTTCCCCCCGCACTCGCACCGCTTTTCAGCCCCCAACCGACCCGATGTGCACGCAAAGTCATTGCAGATCGAAGTGGGCACTATGTTTCGGGTGTTACCGCGACCGAAAAGGCTTGGCCGGTCGACGATCCCGCCAAAGGCCCGGACTGTTACGAAGCATGGCTGCTGCGCAAAATCCACTATATGCTCAAGTGCTCCCCTGCCCAACTGGAAGCCGAGCTGGGGCTGACCGGGCGCGGTGAAGCGCCTTGGGGCCAGCGGTGTCT
>JANOVK010000338.1:0-1933 GCA_031417315.1 Chitinophagaceae bacterium
GCGGCGCTGGTGACGCGGAACAAGAACGAGAACGAGGCCGCCCGCATGATTGCCCGTCTGCCCGGCGTGCGATTGGCGCTGGTGAACGAAACGGCGATTGGCGATCTGTGGAACTCGGCACGGCTGAAAGAACTGGCGTCCCGCGAACGCATCGCGGCCCGCCTTCTCTATAAGGAGAGTTTCGACTTCTTCCCGACGCACAAGCTGTGGATCAGGACGAACCATTTGCCGGGCTCGCTCGACGCTGGGGATGGGTTTTGGCGAAGGTGCATCCCGATCCCGTTTACGGTCCAGATTCCCGAGGCCGATCTTATCCGCGACCTCGACAAGCGTATCATCGCAACGGAACTGCCCGGCGTTCTGAACTGGGCGCTGCAGGGTGCGGTGGAATGGGCCAAGGGCGGGCTTGCCGTCCCGGCGGTCATCACGCAATCGGCCAAATCCTACCGCGAAGAAACGGACGTTCTGGGACTGTGGATGGATGAACGGACCACGCCCGATGCCAAGTCCAAGGTGCGCGTTCGGGACGCCTTCGAAGATTATCAGGAATTCTGCAAGTCGCAGGGCATGTCTGCCGGGTCTGCGATGTCCTTTTCGCGGGCCATGACGGACCGGGGGGCAGAGCGGCCCAGCCACAAGGGGAAAGTGCGGCAGTTCACCGGCTTCCGGCTGGTGGGCTACACGACTGGGGCCGAGTCGTTTGACGGGGTTGATTGGTCGGACGTGGAGGACCTGATCTGATCCCCTTGGCCGCTTGGGTTGGGGCGCAATGGGGCGCAATTGCAGCGGTTTTGACCAAACTCTCTCAAGAGGTGTTTCTTGGGAGAAAATTGAAAATCCCCCCGATTGCGCCCCAATGCGCCCCGTTCCCGTGACAACAAAAATAAATACAGTGGAATCGCCCAGAATCCCCAAAAATTGTGGCGCACCGGGGCTCAGCGCACCCCCCGGCATTCGTTTTTCGCCAGAGGGGACCCAAGCGGCATTCCCGTGACGGGAACGCCAGCGCGGACGGGTGCGGCGTGTGACGGTGGCGGCAACGGCTCGACGGCCCGGCAAGGCGCTGGCGGGGGGTGGGGGCTATCTGTTCTATGGGGGGAAAAGTGATCAGGGGGCGGTGGCCGTGACGGAACTTGTGTTCAAGGGTAAAGAATTCGTCTGGAATCATCACCTCGCCGTGCCCTTCCGTCCGTTGGTGCCCGATGCGTCCAAGGGGATTGGCGACGTTCGGTTTGACGGCAACCTGATCATTCAGGGCGACAACCTGCACGCGCTGAAGGCGTTGATGCCGATGTATGCGGGCAAGGTGGACTGCATCTTTATCGACCCGCCCTATAACACCGGCAACGAAGGTTGGGCCTACAATGACAACGTGAACGCCCCGATGATTAAGGAATGGCTGGCCGCAAATCCTATCGGTATTGAAGACGGGCTGCGGCACGACAAGTGGTGCGCGATGATGTGGCCGAGGTTGCGGCTCTTGCACGAATTGCTTGCCGAGGAAGGAAGCATTTGGATCACCCTCGACGATAACGAGGTTCATCGCGCGAAAATCATGTTGGACGAGATTTTTGGGGAAGAGAACTTTGTAGCCGATGTGGCTTGGCAAAAGAAATACAGCGTCAGCAACAACGCACTGGGACAAGCCTCAATTAAGGACCACGTTCTGTGCTACTCCAAGTCCCAAGAGTATCAAGCCAACCTACTTGAACGGACCGAAGATGCAGAGGCACGCTATTCAAACCGTGACAACGATCCGCGCGGGCCGTGGAAGGCAGTCGATTACCTGAATCAGGTTGATAAGGATAAACGGCCAAAACTCTGTTACGACATTCAAAACCCAGTCAATGGTGCGGTGGTTAAGAACCGTGTCAAAGCGTGGAAGTTTTCCGTTGAGACTCACAGAAGGCATGTAGAAGAAGGGCGGCTTTGG
>JANOVK010000339.1:0-2673 GCA_031417315.1 Chitinophagaceae bacterium
CTATTAATGTAAATTTTGTAAATATTATTATACCTGATAGTGGGTTAGCTAATTTAAGGATTGATGGAATTCTTACACCTTTCGGTGGAAATTCTTCTGTAACGAATCATCCAAATTTACCCGGTTATAAAGTTGTAGTAAAAGGGTGGGCTTCTGCAAAAGCTCAGACTTTAATTTCTAGTAATGCCAGATTTAATGCAATTACTTATGGAATTGGTGGAGCTGAGAGTTATGGGTATAGTGGTGGGGCATATTTTAACAACATTAATGGTAAATCTGCACAGTATAATATTAGAGATACCATTACAAACCCAGATTCAATTAAAAAAGTTAGTCACCCCTATTTATTTTCTGGTTCACCTGTTAAGTTACGAATTTTAGCGTCGTTTAAACCAGTAAGAATTTCTTGGGTAATGAGTAGGGCAATTGATACCAATAAAGTTACCATATTTAGAATGCACGATGGTGCACGAAATAAAGATACTTTAGACTTAAATCCTATGCCAATTGATTCTGTTGAATTTCCTTTGGGTTCAGGAAAATATACAGATTATAAATACGAATGTCCAGGAAATTATCGATTAGTAAAAAAGAATACTACTATCAATAAAATTGATAGTATGTATATTCCTGTTGTTGTATTTTCAATTCCAGAAACTGGTATTCCTACGGCTTGTAGTGGTGCTGGAGGTGCTTTAGGTGATACAGTTTGGTTATTATTTCAGGTTTATCCATCACCACCAGCAGATTTTACTTCTGTAGTTTCACCTTGTACAACTGGCCCAACAACATTAACAGGTCCAGCAACAGTGGGCACAGTTCCATTTGTTTATAAAGTTATCAAATGGAGATGGACTTTTGAAGATGGTTCTACAGATACAATAAAAAATCCAACAAGAGTATTAACAAAAGATACCAATTTAATTAAATTATATATTGTTGTTGAAAATGGTGGAGTAGATTCTACCATATTGCCAGTTTATAGAAAAATTGCAATCAAATTTTCTGCCCCAGATAAAATTTGTTTGGGTCAAACAATTACTGTTATTGATTCTACCATAACAGCAGCAAAAGATAGTTGTTACTGGGATTTTGGCGATGGAACAAAAGTTTTAGA
Organism: Chitinophagaceae bacterium; assembly: GCA_031417315.1. GTDB lineage: Bacteria > Bacteroidota > Bacteroidia > Chitinophagales > Chitinophagaceae > CAIVPM01. The sequence goes on from JANOVK010000339.1 coordinate 1,118, forward strand.
TAGATCGTGTAATCCATTGCAACATCTTTATACTGTTGCAGGTGCTTACACAATTAAACATGCCATAGTTACGCCTGGAGCTCCTTGTCCTGCAGGCTTAGATACTGTGACTCGGCCAATTGTTGTAGCAAACAAAAGATTCCCAGATATTATAGCACCAAGTTCGTGTATTGATACTTCTGGAACTGCAAACTTTACTGCAACTCTAGGTGCTGGTGGTGTTCCAATTAAAACGTATAGATGGAAGTTTGGAGATATTCCATCAGGTGCTTTAGATTCATCTAACTTAAATCCAACAACACATATTTATCCAATAGAAGGAGATTATATTGTAAAAGTTTCAGTTGTTGATACAACAGGTTGTCCTGGTGATACTACAAAAACAATTGCAATTAAAATATCACCAAATATTTTTTTCAACTCATTATCAAACATTTGTGAAAATGGAGGTAGTTTAAATTTTGCATCTAAAGCGGGATGTTATAATCAATCAAGAGTTGGTGGTGCTGGTGTATTTAAAGGAAATGGAGTTGATGCAATTGGAAATTTTGACCCAAAGCTTGCCGGATCTGGAACACATACAATTTGGTATGTGTACCAATCAACAAAAGGTTGTTCTGATTCACTATCACAAACAATAACAGTTTACCCAAAACCTCATGCCAGTTTCGATTACGATAAAGGATGTTTACCAAAAACTGGAGTTGCTAATTTTTATAACTTGTCAACTATTGCAACAACAGGTTCTTTAAAAAGTTTTCATTGGAATTTTGATGATGTTACTAATTCAACATTAGCAAATCCAAACATAGTAGATTCAATAAATCCTAGTCATATTTTTAAAAATACCGGAACCTATGATGTAAAATTAATTGATACAAGTTTTGATGGTTGTTTAGGAGATACAACTATTACTATAACGTTTAGTGTAACTCCAAGTATTCAATTTAAAGCTTTATCTACTATTTGTGAAAATATTTTAACTGTAAATGTTGATAGTGCAAGTATAATAAATGATGTTTTAGGAACTGGTGTTTATAGTGGGCCAGGAACAAGTTCTTTAGGAATTTTAACACCTTCAATCTCTAGTTATGGTACACATCCAATAAAATATTTGTTTACATCAACTGGAAATTGTGTTGACTCAGCAATTCAAAATATAATTATAAATGCAAGACCAAGAGGCCAATTTACATTTACGCCAAATACAGGATGTTTAAATGCTGCAGGGTTTGTTCAGTTTAATGCAAGTGGAATAACAACACCAAATTCAACAACGTCAACCTACGATTGGTTTTTTGAAAATGGAACAATGGCAGGATCAGGCGTAAATCCAACACATAATTATAACGATGGAACGTATTTAATAAGCCTTAAAACATTGGCATTAAATGGTTGTAGTTTTGATACATCTATGACTCAAACTTTTAGTAAAACGCCTGCTATTACTCCATTACAACAAGGAGATACTTGTGAAAATATAGGGTTAATTACTTTAAGAGCACCATTGGTTACAAATGGAGCAATTGGCTCTGGCGTATTTAGTAGTTTTAAAA
>JANOVK010000340.1:0-23214 GCA_031417315.1 Chitinophagaceae bacterium
TATTAAATTCTTTTTCAACTTGTGTAGTTACCTCATCATTCACTTCTCCCTGTATCAATTTGTTATTTTTAAAATCTATTGTTAACATTCCAGCATTTAAAACAACATTCGAAACCTCGTTCCATAAATAATGTTTTTGTGGAAAAGAATTAAATACAATTCCATTATCATCAAATGCATATTCTGGTGATACTTTAATGGGCTTTTCTAAAATTGCTGCTAACACAAATAAAGCAGACATCCACATGGCTGTTGGGTGCATAAACCAACCCCAAGCTGCTAATAATAACGCAAATCTATAATTTAAGGCTAGTCCTCTTTTTTGTTGAATATAGCAATAAAATACCCAACCTAAAATTCCAAAAATCCATATTAATAAAAGTACATTTTTACTAGTAAGTGAATTTTGATTATTTACATATTGAACTGAAAATTCGTAAATAAAAATTATAATAGAAAAGCTAAGCATTAACAAACTAATTATGTCAATTAATTTTGTTGTATTTTTTTTTAAAACAACTATGAATTCGTAAGTTTTAACAGGTCTCATTCTGCAAAAGTAATCTCTTTTAATTGTAGATTATTTAAACATTTGTATAAGTAGTTTTAATACAAATAATTGCTCAACCAATATATTTGCAGTTATGGCAATAGATAATAATTTTCAGACAATAATTTCTCATGCAAAAGAATATGGATTTGTATTTCAGAGTAGCGAAATTTATGATGGTTTAAGTGCTGTTTACGATTATGGTTCTAATGGAAGTGAGTTGAAAAAAAACATTAGAGATTTTTGGTGGAAAAGCATGACTCAAATTAACATCAATAATATTGTTGGAATTGATGCTGCTATTTTTATGCACCCAACAACTTGGAAAGCAAGTGGACATATAGATAATTTTAGTGATCCTATGATTGATAATAAAGATAGCAATAAACGTTATCGTGTAGATCATTTAATTGAAGGGTTTGCTGAAATTTTGAAGTCAAAAGGAAATGTAAAAGAAGCAGATGAAATTATAGTTAATATGGAAAATTTATTAGGTAATGATGATTATGTCTCACTAAAAAAATTAATTGAGGATAATAAAATTTCTTGTATAGTAAGTGGAACCTGCAACTGGACAGAAATACGCCAATTTAATTTAATGTTTGAAACTAAATTGGGAAGTGTTACAGATGAAGCAGATACCATTTATTTACGACCAGAAACTGCACAAGGAATTTTTGTTAATTTTTTAAACGTGCAAAAATCGGCACGTATGAAAGTGCCTTTTGGAATTGCACAAACAGGTAAAGCTTTTAGAAATGAAATTGTAGCTCGACAGTTTATTTTTAGAATGAGAGAATTTGAACAAATGGAAATGCAATTTTTCGTTCGCCCAGGAACAGAAGGTGAGTGGTATAAATATTGGAAAAAAGAAAGACTAAATTGGCATTTAAGTTTAGGGCTACCAGCAGAAAAATATCGGTATTACGACCATGTTAAATTAGCCCACTATGCAAAAGAAGCTTGTGATATTGAATTTGAATTTCCTATAGGATTTAAAGAAGTAGAAGGCATACATAGCAGAAGTGATTTTGATTTAAAACAACATCAAGAGTTTAGTAAAAAGAAACAACAATATTTCGATAATGATATTGATGAAGCTACTGGAAAGCCTTATGGCAACTACATTCCATTTGTAATTGAAACTTCAATAGGACTGGACAGAATGTTTTTATTAGTATTAAGTAATTCGTATAAAGATGAAACTTTTACTAAAGAAGATGGAACAAATGATAGTAGAATTGTTTTAAAATTTCCTTATAAAATTGCTCCAACTAAATTGGCAATTTTACCATTACTAAAAAAAGACGGGTTACCTGAAATTGCGAAACAGCTATTGGATGATTGTAAATCATCATTTAAATGTTTTTATGAAGAAAAAGATGCAATTGGAAAACGTTATAGACGACAAGATGCAGTAGGAACACCATTTTGTGTTACTATTGATCATCAAACAAAAGAAGATAACACTGTAACCATACGATATAGAGATACTATGTTACAAGAAAGAATTTCTATTAGCGATGTAAAAAGCCTTGTGCAAAATGCAGTAAATTAAAATATTTATTTCCAAAATATTTCCAAACTTTAAAATGTTAAAACCCCTTTTGTTTTTTTACATAATTTGTTTTGGATGTTATGTATTGTTTACAAGAGAACCAGATTATTTTGACAGTGAAACAATACCAGCTGTAATTAAATTAAAGAAATTTAAACAAAATACTATGGCTACTTTTTTAATAAGTGATACTGTTGTTAATATAAATGCAGACTATATTTTTCGAAGTTTTACTAACCATGAAAAAGTAATAGTTATTTATAATCCTTCATCACCAGAAAAAGGGAGTATATATTCATTATGGGGTTATTGGTTTAAATGGACTGAATTAGTAGTTTCAGTTTTATTATTAATTGGCTTATATCAACTTTCAATTTCAATAATAAAAAACCCTGAAGCAGAAGCTTACAGGAGACAAATTGAAGAAGTAGAGACACCTGCAAGAAAGTATTCCTAATATTTCCCTATTAAATAAATTGAAAAATTATGAAATCGGCTTAGTTAAATTTAATTACTAGACATTTGTCGAAATTTTTTTATGAGTAAGAATTTTATTAATTGGAGTTTATTTTTTGTACTATGTTTAATTTGGGGAAGTAGTTTCGAACTAATGAAATTGGGCATGTTCGAAAATCACGATTTATCAAAACCAATTTTAACGCCTTATCAAGTTGCAGCAATAAGAATGATATCTGCAGGATTTGTGATGATTCCATTTGCGGTTAAAGCATTAAAAAATTTACCAAAAAATACCATTCAATATGTTGTGTTAAGTGGATTGTTAGGAAGCTTTTTTCCAGCATTTTTATTTTGTATTGCTGAAACAAAAATTGGTGGAGGAATTGCTGGCAGTTTAAATTCTTTAACTCCATTATTTGTAATTTTAATTGGTGCTTTATTTTTTCAGTTAGTAACTAATACCAGAAAAATTATTGGTGTATTAATTGGGCTTTCGGGCAGCTTTATTTTAATTTATGCAAACAGTAACTCTCAAGCACAATCTTTAAACGATTTGCCTTATATTATACTTGTTATTATAGCTACAATGCTTTATGGTATTAATGTTAACATGATTATTAAAAAATTAACTGGTGTTTCATCTGTTCATATTGCTGCAATTGCATTGTCAAGTTTAATAATTCCTGCAACAATAATTTTATATTTTACAGGATTTTTTAGTTTGGAATTAACGCAAAATAAATTCTTAGTAGCAACAAGTGCAGCAAGTGTTTTAGGCATTTTTGCAACTGCAATTGCATCAATTCTATTTTACGATTTAATGAAGAGAGCTGGAGGTTTATTTGCTTCAACTGTTACTTATGGAATTCCATTTGTAGCTATTGGTTGGGGAATAATTAATAAAGAACATTTTACAATTTTTCATTTAATTGGATTATTGGTAATATTAAGCGGTGTTTATTTAGCTAATAAATCTGCTGCTCTAAAATCTTAAATTAATTTATTTGTGAAAACTACTTTGGTAATTGGTGCATCAGAAAAGCAAGACAGGTATAGTAATATAGCAATAAAATTATTGTCTAATTACAATCATAAAGTTTTTGCAATTGGAAATAAGCTAGGAAAAATTGGTGATATTAATATTGAAGTAGGCATACCAATATTTGAAAATGTTGATACGATAACTTTATACATTAATAGCAAATTGCAAATAGAATATTACAATTATATATTAGCCTTACATCCCAAACGAATTATATTTAATCCTGGAACAGAGAATGAAGAATTGTTTCAACTTGCTAAAGAAAATAAAATTGATGCCATAGAAGCATGTACTTTAGTAATGTTAAAAACTAATCAATATTAAATTTTATTAATGCAAATTTTAGGATAAAAACCTAACTCCATGCAACAAAAAATATCTCTCAAACTTACTCCATCAGAAGCATTTAGCGATGAAAATATTTCAGCTCAAATAGCTGCGAATATTGGTGTTGATGAAAAATTGATAACTGGATTTTATAAATTGAAAGAGTCAATAGACGCAAGAAGCCGACACCAAATTTGGATAAACATTTCTGTTTTGGCTTTTATTGATGAGCCATTTCAACACAGAGTTATTGAAAAGATTCAATTTAAAAATGTAAATAATAAAAGTAAATCTGTAATTATTATTGGTGCTGGGCCTGCAGGTTTATTTGCTGCTTTAAAGTCATTAGAGTTAGGAATAAAGCCCATTATTTTGGAACGTGGAAAAAATGTAAGAGATAGAAGAAGAGATTTAGCCATATTAAATAAACAAGGAATTATTAATTCTGAAAGCAACTACTGTTTTGGTGAAGGTGGTGCTGGAACTTACAGCGATGGAAAATTATATACAAGAAGTAATAAGCGTGGCAATATTGATAGAATTTTAAATTTATTTGTACAATTTGGTGCTGATGAAAAAATATTAGTTCAAGCACATCCACATATTGGAACTAATAAATTGCCACATATTATTATTGCAATGCGAGAATGTATTTTGCAATTAGGCGGGGAAATTCATTTCGGAAAAAAAGTAACTGATTTTAATATTGATAAATATTCAATAAAATCAGTAGTTACAGATGATGGAGATGTTTATCATGCAAGTGCTGTAATTCTTGCCACTGGTCATAGTGCTAGAGATATTTTTGAATTATTGAATCGCAAAAATATTTTAATAGAGTCAAAACCATTTGCATTAGGAGTAAGAATCGAACACCCACAAGCAATCATTGATGCTTGTCAGTATAATTTAAATAATAATTTAAAACCAACTGCTTTACCACCCTCATCTTATAGTTTAGTTGAACAAGTAAGTGGGAGAGGAGTTTTTAGTTTTTGTATGTGTCCTGGTGGAATAATTGCACCTGCAGCTACTAATGCAAATGAACTTGTTGTTAATGGATGGAGCCCAAGTAAAAGAAATAATCCTTATGCAAATAGTGGGATGGTTGTTACTGTTGAAAAAGAAGATGCATTTGAATATTTTAATTATGAATTCGATATTCAACATCCACTTTTATTATTGGAGTTTCAAAAATCTATTGAAGAAAAAGCGTATAATTTTGGAGGTGGAAAATTTGTAGCTCCAGCACAGCGTGTTGTTGATTTTTGCGAAAATAAAATTTCGAAAGACTTGCCTAATTGTTCTTATTTACTTGGGGTAAATTCAGTAGATTTAAAAAATGTTTTGCCACCATTTATTTTTCATGCATTGCAAAAAGGATTAGTGGCATTTGGAAAAAGAATGAAAGGTTATTATACCAATGAAGCCATTATTGTTGCAACTGAAAGTAGAACATCATCACCAATTAGAATTCCAAGAAATACAGAAACCTTTCAACATCCACAAATTAATAATTTATATCCCTGTGCTGAAGGTGCAGGATATGCAGGTGGAATTGTAAGTGCAGCTATGGATGGAGAAAGAGTAGCAGCAATAATTGCAGCAACAATTTAAAATTTATATCCAAATGCAATTCCAAAATAAAAAGGATTAAAAGACCCATCAACAATAATTGGATTTATGGCTGCACGAAAAACAAACCCATTTTTTACAGGTTGTTTTCTATATCCAAAATTTAGTGTTGAAAAACTTATTGAACTTACATCTCCAAAATCAAAAATTGGTTCATCTGCTTTTACAAATGTGTGATTAATGCCTACTTCAAAAAAATTTCTATTATCCCCACTTGTAATAAAATTAACTCCAAGTGGAACTGTAATTATGTTTTCATATCTATCTCCAAACCCACCAATTCCAACCCTGTAGCCCCAACCTTTTGAATTTTTACTAAATCTTGAATCGTAATTAAATGATGCAATTCCTGGTCCTAACACTTCAAAGTAAACCACATTAGACTTTGATTGTGCTTTGGCAAAATTTAAAATAGTTATTAATGCAATGCTGAGAAGCAATATTTTTTTCATAAAATTGTTTAATCAAAAATAGGAGTTTGGATTGTTAAAATAAAAAAAATCCCTATAAACTACTCAATCAAAGTAATTTATAGAGATTGCTTTTGTTCGAAAAAATTATTTTATAAGTCCTGCAAAGTGATGTACAGTTCTTACTAACTGACTTACATAACTCATTTCATTATCGTACCAACTTACAACTTTTACTAATTGAGCATCTCCAACTGTAACAACTTTAGTTTGTGTTGCATCGAATAAAGAACCAAAAGTTATTCCAATAATATCAGAGCTTACTAATTCTTCTTCAGTGTAACCAAAACTCTCGTCACTAGCAGCTTTCATAGTTGCATTAACTTCTTCTACAGTAGTTTTCTTTTCTAAAATTGCAGTTAATTCTGTTACAGAACCTGTAATTGTTGGAACACGTTGGGCACCGCCATCTAATTTTCCTTTTAATTCTGGTAATACTAAACCAATAGCTTTTGCAGCACCAGTACTATTTGGAACAATGTTTTGTGCTGCTGCTCTTGCTCTTCTTAAATCTCCTTTTGGATGTGGAGCATCTAATGTATTTTGATCGTTTGTATAAGCATGAATGGTAGTCATACTTCCAGCAAGTATTGTAAATTTATCGTTTAAAGCTTTTGCCATTGGAGCTAAACAATTGGTAGTACAACTTGCACAACTAATAATAGTTTCAGTTCCATCTAAAATAGCATGATTAACATTAAATACAACAGTTTTTAATTCGCCTGTTGCAGGTGCAGATATTACTACTCTTTTTGCTCCAGCTTTTATGTGTGCTTCGGCTTTTTCTTTATCAGCAAAAAAACCTGTGCTTTCGATAACTACATCAACGCCATGATTACTCCATGGAATTTGGGCAGGATCTTTTTGAGCATAAATTTTTACTTCATGTCCATTTACTATTATTGAATTTTCGGTTGAAGAAACCATTTGATTAAATCTTCCTTGTGCACTATCGTATTTTAATAAATGAGCTAATACAGCAGGACTAGTTAAATCGTTGATTGCAACAACATCAATTCCTTGCATATCATGTATTTGACGAAAAACTAATCTTCCAATTCTGCCAAAACCATTAATGGCAACTTTTACATTATTCATAATTCTATTTATTTTGGCTGCAAAATTAATGGTTTGCAGCTAATTGATTTAAGAGATTTTTTTATGACTAAATAAATTCTATTTAGTTTTTTAAGAAAATATAAGTGGTCCAAAAACTGAGATCTTTAAACATTAGTTCTCTTGAAGAGTTACTCTCTGTATTATTTTCGGCACCTCCCATTCTTCCACCCCCACTACCTTGAGAAATTCTTCTTCCCCCACTACCTCTCATATTTTGTGAACCTAATCCCTGACCACCACTTTGAAAAGAGGGCATTTCCATCCCATTTAATTTCCAACCAATAGCAATTGTTTTATTTAATAAATCTGATGGGTTATCAATAAAATTTAATGGAATTGCATATTCAATAAACATGGTATCCATTTCATCCCAATCAAACGCAATTTTAATTCCATTTTCAGTTTGTAAGGGTATATTTCCATTTTCTAAATTATTAAAACTATTTGCATTAAATGAGGTTAAAGTTGATGCTTGTAATTCTCTTAATGCTTTTTGAAAAGCTTTTATATCTCCCCCTGGTGGAGGTCGCATTGATTCTGGTATTGGAGATCCTCCTTCTGTTTTAAAAGGAAATTCAATAAAAGTTCTTTCTTTTTTTTTGTTCTTAATATCAACATAAAGTTGCATTCCCATATTCATTAATTTAGTTTGCAACATTCTATTAGATACTTTTAAAGCAATATATAAATTTTTAGAATCGTTTGCTGAAGCGGTTTGTAAGCCTGTTTCTTTATCTATCTCAAATTTATTTAAATCCCAATCTTTAGTATTTCCATCTATAATATAATTACTAATATTATTTTCTAACTGAGCTGTTGAGGTTATCGAAAAAATAAAAAACAAACCAATAGTCATTAAATAAATTGTCTTTCTAATCATACAAAAAAATGTTTTATAATTTAATATTATCTTTTATCTTTTAAAGGAATTATGCCGGCCATTTCACTAATTACATTTACTAAATCTGAACCAGCAGGCACCACAAACTTCGTATTTTCACTCATAGCTTTTTCAACAGCTTCTAATTTTCTTAAAACTTGTGCATTGCCAACAAAATATTCTTCAGCAGCTTCGTTAACCATTTTAATTGCCATGGCTTCACCTTCTGCTTTTAATATTGCTGCTTGTCTTGCACCTTCAGCTTCTTTAATTTTTGCACGTTTTTCGCCATCAGCAACTGTTTCTCTTGCAGTGGCATAATCAATGGCAGCAATTTTTTCATTTTCAGCTTTAACCACTTTATTCATGGTTTCCTGAACGTCGTGCGGGGGATCAATTTGTTTTAATTCTGTTCTAATAACTTCAATACCCCAAGTTTTTGTTTCTTCCATTAATGTTTTATGTAATTCAGCATTAATTTTTCCACGTTCACTATTAGCAGAACGTAAAGTAAGTGTTCCAATAATATTTCTTAAAGTAGTTCGAGCAAGATTTACAATTTGTAATTGATATCTGTTTACATTGTATTGAGAAGCTTTTACGCTATCTTCATCATTATTAACTCTAAAATAAACTTGAGCATCAACAGTTGCATTTAAATTATCGTTTGTTATAATTTCCTGAGCTTCGGCATCAACCATTTGTTCTGTTGTATTTACAATATACATTTTATCAATAAAAGGAATTATCCAATGAAACCCAGGGTTTGCATATTTATAATATTTACCAAGCCTTTCTATTAGTGCTCTATGTGTTGGGCGTACAATTTTTACTCCAAGTGCAAAAAAAACAGCTACAAAAATTATAATGTAGATTAAAGTGTTATCCATAGTTTTTAATTTATAATTATTAAATTTTTATTCTTGTAATATAACAAAAAAACATTTAATATGTGAAAGTAATGTTTTATCATCTTTCAAAAAATAGATAAGAAATAATTAATAAAATAGGTATTTCAAAATCATAATAAAATTGTATTACTTTTATAGTCCAACACTGCTTACATGTCAAGTTCAAAACCTGTTATTTCAACTTCATTTAATTACGAAGTTTTAGAAGAAAAATTAGATATTAAACCACAAGGAGCAAAGCTTAATATTGGCATTCCTAAGGAATGTGCTTTTCAAGAAAATAGAGTGGGCTTATCTCCAGATGCTGTGGGCGTTTTAATTGCAAATGGACATGAGGTAACTATTGAACATAATGCAGGAGAAGGTAGTCATTATCTTGATATTGATTATAGTGAAGTTGGTGCAAAGATTGAATTTGATAGAACAGCAGTATTTAAATGTCCAATCTTAGTTAAAACTGCACCAGTTGTTGAAGCAGATGTAGATTTATTACAATTCAATCAAACCATTATTTCTCCCATACATTATTCAGCTTTAAAAGTTGAAGTAGTAAAAAAAATGATTGAAAAAAGAATTACTGCACTTGGGTACGAAAATTTAAAAGATGATAGAGGAGCCTATCCAATTGTTAGAAGTATGAGTGAAATTGCAGGTAGTGCAGTTATGTTAATTGCTGGACAATATTTAAGTAGTTTTAATCATGGAAAAGGTGTTCTTTTAGGTGGTATATGTGGTATTCCTCCCACAAAAGTTGTTATTATTGGTGCTGGTATTGTTGGAGAATTTGCAACACGAAATGCATTGGCTTTAGGTGCTAGTGTAAAAGTTTTTGATAATAATGTATCTCGATTAAAACAAATGCAAAACAATTTGGGTCAAAGAATTTGGACGAGTGTTTTAGAGCCTAAAATTTTATCGAAACAATTAAAAACTTGTGAAGTTGCAGTTGGTGCTTTAAATAATGAATATGGAAGAGCACCCATAGTTGTTACTGAGGATATTGTTGAAACCATGAGACCAGGAAGTATTATTATTGATGTAGCAATAGATAGAGGTGGATGTTTTGAAACTAGTGAATTAACAAGCCACGAAAACCCAACTTTTATTAAGCACAATGTTATTCATTATTGTGTACCAAATATCCCAAGTGGATTTGCCAGAACTGCAAGTCAGGCAATAAGTAATGTTTTAATGCCTTTATTATTAGAAATTAGTGAAGAAGGTGGTGTTGAAGAAATTGTATGGCATAATATTAATTTAAGAGAAGGAGTTTATTTATTTAAAGGTTCAGTTACAGATTTTTATATGAGTGAAAAACTAAATTTAAAGTTTACCGATTTGAATTTATTAATTGCTAGCAGAAGATGATGAACGTTTTGTTTTAAAAAATATTGTGTAATATTTTTTTTAATACAAAATACCTCCTATATTGCATCCCCTTTCAAAAATACTATATCCATTTTGAAAGGAAAAACCAAAAAACAAAGAATTCATTTATTTGATTTCGAAGCCCGTTTTTAATCTTTTACCTACCCTTGTTTGTTACGCCTGTTTATTTGTAATTTGTACCCTAATGTTCAGTATTTTAAAATTATTTTATGAAACAGACTTTCAAATTTTTAATAAGAAAATCAGTACCTGGTGTAGTATTGGTTTTCTTATTTATTATCAGTACTTCTTGGACTCCTATTCCAATTAGTGGAACTTCAAGAACATTAATATCAACATTTGCACAAGTTGATGCTGAATCGGAAAAGTATTTCCCTATAAATACTCATTATTTTCTTTATGAAGCTCGTGCAAAACTTGCAGAATTAGAACAACTTCATAGCAATAACCCAACTAATTTAGCTATCAAATTTGCATTAGTTAAATTTCATACGGGAATATCTCAATTTGCTGGTGGTTTTTTAGGAAATGCATTGCATTATGCTGCTAGTATTTTTAATGTTAATCCATATATTGGGTCATTAGTATATGAATACATATTTTTTAAAAATTACGATTTTAAAAATTCAGAAAGATGGTATAGATTATCATTAACATTTATTCCCACTGAAGGAATGGAATGGAGAGAAGTAAAATTTAATAACCAAGTACCTTATGGAGCTTATGTTTCTGGAGATTTTAGCAACGGAAAAAAATTACCATTGTATTTTAATACATCTGGAAATTATACGCGAACAATTTTAGTTCCAAAATGTGTAAATAATTGTAGTTATAAAATAGAAACAAATTATTTCAGAGATACTAAAATGGTAAATGGAAGTTATAGTTATTTAAATTTTTAATTTTTTTCTTTAAGTTAATAAACCTACTATTTTTAGTAGGTTTTTTTATGTTTGATACGCAAACATTATTTTAAACGTTTATTATGATTAGTTGGGAAGAGTTTATAAAAATAGAAATAAGAACAGGAACAATTATTGAAGCAAATATTTTTGAAAAAGCAAAAAAACCTGCTTACCAATTAAAAATAGATTTTGGAGATTTTGGCATTAAATCTTCAAGTGCTCAAATAACAAAACATTATACAATTGATTCATTAATAGGAAAACAAATTATTGCAGTTGTAAATTTTTCACCAAAACAAATTGCCAACTTTATAAGTGAATGTTTAGTATTGGGAGTATATGATGAAAATAATGAGGTTGTATTAATTGAACCAGATAAAAAAATAAAAAATGGATTATTAATTGGTTAATGATTACTAATTATTATACATATTACGAAAGTCCGATTGGATTAATAAAAATTGGAAGTACAGAAACCTATATTTCTGAGATTAGCTTTCTCGATAATTCATCTCAGATGCAACATGGCGAACCAGGAATAAGTGATGTAATTCATCAGTGTACTGAACAATTAATAGAATTTTTTCAAGGGAAAAGAAAAATATTTAATATTCCTATACATCAAGAGGGCACTGAGTTTCAAAAAAAAGTATGGAGTAGATTAACAGAAATTAATTATGGTAAAACAATTAGTTATTTAGATTTAGCAAAAAGACTTGGTGATGAAAAAGTAATTCGAGCTGCAGCCTCAACAAACGGTAAAAATAAAATCGGAATAATAATTCCTTGTCATAGAGTAATTGGTACTAATAAAAATTTAGTTGGTTACTCTGGTGGTTTATGGAGAAAAAAATGGTTATTACAACATGAGTTTAGAATTGAAAATGGAATTCAAACTTTATTTTAATAACCCCTTATTTATTTGGTTAAGTACAACATTTTTTTCAATATATCCTTTATTCTCCCAAATAAGTTTTTTGTTATTATATAATTTTAAAAAGGGAAGTCCGTCTACTTTTAATTCTTTACATAATTCATCATTATCATCAGCATCAATTCTAACAATTTCTACAGAATTGAAATAATCTTTTGCAATTTCATCTAAATAAGGTTTCATTTTTTTGCAGGGTCTACACCACTCAGCATAGAAATCAATTAAAACAATTTTTTCTTTATCTATTAAATGATTGTATTGAACCATTGTTAATCCTACATTAAGATAAGTTGAATTTAATTCTAAAGGTAAATTTTCAGCTTTCCATTTCATAATACCACCTTCTAATTCATATACTTCTTTAAAACCAATTGCTCGCATTTTTTTTGCAGCAGTTGAACTTCGTCCTCCAACTAAACAATACACAAAAACTGGTTTCAATTTATCCAAACCTGAAATTCCTTTATCAAAATCATCTCCATTCCAATCAATATTTTTAGAATTTGTAATATGCCCTTTATTATACTCATCAGGTGTTCTTACATCAATTATTAATGCAGATGATGTGGTTTTAATTTTATCGGAAAACTCTGTTGCACTTAAATTAGTTTTAATATTTTGCGAATTACTGTTTGAACAATTTACAAATAAAATTTGTACAATAAAAAAACAAATCAAAAATACTTTCTTCATAAAAAATTATTTAAAATAAAAACTAGCAATACTACCACATATTGCTTTTACAAGCATTAAGCCATCAATAATTAACAAATAGTAAAAAATTGATCTTCGTTTTTGTAAACTATAAGCTACTATTAATAAAAGTAAAAAAGGTATGGTATTAAAAATTATACTATACATATTAAATTGATGCGAGTTTGCAAATATTAAAAAACTAATAAATCCTATTAAGGTTAGTGGTATTAAAATATAAAATATTGTTTTTCTTAATCCAAAACTTACAACAAATGTTTTTAATTGATGATTATAATCTGTTGCATAATCTTTAATATCAAACATTATACTCAAAACAGTTATATACATTAAGTTTTTAATAAATAATAACCAACTTAAATAATTTATTTTAATGCTAGTTGGGCTTTGTAATTGGTGATAAAATAATGGTAAAAATGTTACAAATCCAGCCCAAACAAAACCAATAAAAAATGGCTTTAACCAATGTGAGTTTCGTAGCGATAATTTATTTGTAAAACCATAATATAATAATGCAACAAATGGGAAAATTAAAATTATAGTATAATTTGCTATGTTTAAACTTTTAATTCCTGGTAAAATATTAGGGAAAAGTAAAAGACAGAAAACTCCAATTAATATGGTTAGTATTATTTGAGAAGTTAGAACAAAATTTTTATTGTGAACATACCATAAAGAACGCACTGTTGCTATTTTGTTTGTAGATTCTGATATATATGCTTTGGTGTAATAAACAACTATTACACAAAAAAGCATGAGGTAAAAAATTATTGGTGCTAACCTAATTTGTTGTTGTAATGCAGCTTCTATAGTTAAACTTATAGCACATATGCCATAAAAATAATTTCCAAAGAAGAACGATTTCATTTAAATATTACTTCTTTAAAATGATTTTTGAAGACACAATAGAATCACTTCTATTACCTTTTTTGTCAATTAAAATAAAAGTATAAAAAAGTGAATCTGTTCTTACTAAAGTGCCATTTGTACAACCATTAAAAACGCCACCAGAACCATATCTAAAATTAAAATTATAATTGCCAGGTGTGTTGGCAGTAGTATAAAAAGGTGGAACTACATGTTTAAAACTATCTTTATTAATATACGGGCAAGATAAAAATCTTCTTTTAACTAATAATGTGTCTCTAACATCTCCAGATTCGGGATGATTAAATTCGAAATTAAAATCAATATAATCCAAGTTATTAAACACTGGTCCATTGCTACTTTTTAACACTAAAGATAATTTTCCTACATTATCATTTTTTTTGCAAGCAAAAACAAGTACACAAATAATAAATACAGTTAATATTTTTGTAATTGAAATTTTCATTAATCAAATATAAAACTAATTCATAATTCATTTTGGATACATTTAATAATATTAGCAAAATATTTAGTTGTAACGTACGTAATGATATTGGTTTAATTGATGAAATATTTCAATTTCAGTATAAAAATAATCGTGTATATAAAAATTGGTGTGATTTAATAGTGAAAACTAAAAGAACTCCAAATCAAAAAAAAATTTTGATAAATAATTATCCTTTTTTGCCAATTAGTTTTTTTAAAACTCATGAAATTAAATCTACTGAGTTTCATCCTCAACTAATTTTTGAAAGTAGTGGCAGTACTAATTCAATAAATAGTAAACATTTTATAAAAGACTCAGCCATTTATAAAGCTAGTTTTATAAATTGTTTTAAAGAGAATTATGGCAATATAAACGAGTATTGTATAATTGGATTATTGCCAAGTTATCTCGAAAGAAAAAATTCTTCACTAGTTTTTATGGTAGATGAATTAATTAAACTTTCAAATAATTCGTGTAGTGGATTTTTTTTAAATAATTTTAGTGAGCTACATGAAACTCTTAAATTGCTCGAGCAGCAAGCTCAAAAAACAATTGTAATTGGTGTAACAT
Organism: Chitinophagaceae bacterium; assembly: GCA_031417315.1. Taxonomy (GTDB): domain Bacteria; phylum Bacteroidota; class Bacteroidia; order Chitinophagales; family Chitinophagaceae; genus CAIVPM01. The sequence continues at coordinate 14,818 of JANOVK010000340.1, forward strand.
TTGCCCTGCTTGACTTTGCTGAACAATTTCCTATGAAATTGAACCACACAATAATTATAGAAACGGGTGGTATGAAGGGAAGAAAAGCTGAGTTAACAAAAAATGAAACTCATGCTATTTTAAAAAAACAATTAGGACTAAGTAACATTGATTGTGAATATGGAATGACGGAATTATTGTCTCAAGCATATGCAAAAGAAAATAATATTTATCGATGCCCAAATTGGATGAAAGTTTTTGTAAGAGATGAAGAAGATCCATTGCAAATAAAACCAATAGGAAAGGGAGTTTTAAACATTATTGACTTGGCTAATGTGTACAGTTGTTCGTTTATTGCAACTGATGATGTTGGCGAAGTTTTTGAAGATGGAAGTTTTGAAATATTTGGAAGATTAGATAATAGCGATTTAAGAGGTTGCAGTTTAATGTTGCAAAACATTTAAATAAATTAATGCATCATTAACATATTTACACTACGTTGTAAAATATTAAATGCTATTTCGGCCATTAAATTTTCTCTATCTAAAGTTGGGTTTACCTCAGTAATTTCGAAGCAGGCTATTTTTCTAACTTGCATCAATTTACTAATTAAATCTTCAGCTTCTCTTTCTTTTAATCCATTACTAACAGGTGTTCCAGTTCCTTTTGATATACTTGAATCTAAACTATCCACATCAAAACTTACATATACTTCGTCGCAATCACTTAAATATCTCATAACTGATCTAACCACATTTTCTGCACCTTTTCGTCTAAATTCATTTGTAGTAATTACTTTAATTCCGTGTTTATCAATAATGTGTTTTTCTTCTTTTTCATAATCTCTTAAAGCAATAAAAACAATATCCTCGGGTAAAACTTTCGGAGAAATTTTTCCTATATTTTTTAAAGCATTCCAATATTTTTTTGTTTCTGCATCAATAGGATGTGATGCGTTAATTTCATTATCTTCTCCAATAGTTAGGGCTAATGGCATACCATGCAAATTACCACTTGGAGTAGTATAAGGTGTATGTAAATCTGCATGTGCATCAATCCAAATAACACCTAATTTACTTTTTGGATTTGCCATTTTTAAACCAGCTATTGTTGCTCCAGATGTGCTATGATCGCCACTTAAAACCAATGGAAAAAATCCTGCTTTAACAGTTTCGTAAATGCATTTGCTAATTCTTTCGTACATAATTGCAACGCCTTTAATTCTTTTTGCGTAAGGCGATTGAATTGGCTCGTATAATAAATTGTTTTCTGTTTCTATTTTTTCTGATGGAAAGTGAATAAAAAAATTACTCATAAAATCGAGCGATGCAATTTTAATGGCATCAATGCCCATACTTGCTCCTCTTGTGCCTGCACCAATTTCAGATGGAATTTCTATTAATTTTATATTCTTCATAAATTATTATCTCCACAAATTTAAAGAATTAAGATGTAGTTTAATCTTAATTAAATATTATCCTTGTAAATTAATATATTATTTTTTTTTATTTAAATAATAAATTTTAATGTTGAATCAGTTAGCAAAACCACAAATACAAAGGCTTTCAAGTTTTTCTAAAGAATATAATATTATTATTGATGTATTAAGACTTGATAGGATTCATCCTATTGTTTCTGGTAACAAATGGTATAAATTAAAATACTATTTAAACGATGCTATTAAACAAAACAAAAAAACTGTGTTGACTTTTGGAGGTGCTTATTCAAATCATATTATTGCTACAGCTTTCGCTTGTAAAGAATTTGGATTAAAAAGTATTGGCATAATAAGAGGAGAGGAATCACTAGTAATATCTGCAACTTTAAAACAAGCAAAATTATTTGGTATGGATTTGCATTTTGTTAGCAGAAAGGAATACAACAATAAAAATAATTTTGCACAAAAATATAAGGATACTTATGTTATAAATGAAGGAGGTGCAGGAGAACTTGGAATTTTAGGAGCAGCCGATATATTAAAAGAAATAAAATATAAAAATTATACCCATATTATTTGTGCTTGTGGCACAGGAACAATGATTTCGGGTTTAATTAAATCATCAAATTTAAATCAAAAAATTATTGGAATTGCTGTTTTAAAAGGGTTTGAGGGTTTAGAGAAAAATATTATTGAACAAGTGAATACAGAAGTGGATGCAAGTAGAGTAAAAATTTTTCATGATTATCATTTTGGAGGTTATGCAAAACATCCAATTAATTTAATTAAATGGATGAATTTTTTTTGGCAACGTGAACACATTCCAACAGACATAGTTTATACCTCTAAATTATTTTATGGGGTAAATGATTTATTGCAAAAAAACTATTTTCCAAAAAATAGTAATCTTCTAATCATTCACAGCGGGGGATTGCAAGGAAACAGTTCATTACCATTAGGACAATTACTTTTTTAATTTTTGGCATTATCAAAATTTTTATATTTGCGAACTATGAAGAAATTTTTGATTTTTATAATTCTATTCAGTTTTATAAAATTACATGCTCAAGATACTTTACCAAATTTTTCAGCATCAATAATTAGTTCAGAAAAGGTTAGAATAAGTTGGACAAATCCATTTTTAAATTGCACACAAATTTCAGTTCAAAAATCATATGATAGCTTACGATTTTTTAAAACTATATTTTCTCCCTTATCACCAGAATTGCCTCAGAATGGTTATATAGATTACAATTTTTTAATCGGAATAAAAATATATTATAGAATTTTATACATTATTGATGATGCTAATTTCTTTTTTTCTGAATCGAAACAAGCAACGAATATTAATTATATTCCAATTGAAAAACAAACAAGTGAATTTTTTAAAAATAAACCAAAACCCGAGTTACTCGAAACAATAAAAAAGTTAGATAGCCTTAGAACTTTTAATTTTAAAACTAAATCTACAGATGGTTTAATTCCCTTAAAAAAAGTAATAACAATTTATAAAAGAAGTTTTGATTCATTATATAGAATAGTTGATGGGCAACAATTTGAGAAATTCAGAGATTCTATTTCTACAAAAACAAAAGATACTTTAATGTATTTAGAAAATGATTTTGTAATTCTAAAACCTTATGTAGCTAAGCCTTTATGGAAACCATCTGTACAAATATTTACAACAAATAGAGGGTACACTTTAATTTCGTTGCCAAAATATAAATTAAATAAATATAGTGTAACTTTTTTTGATGAATTTGAAAACGAACTTTTTAAAATAAAGCATATTAAAAGTGATAAAGTTTTTTTAGAAAAATCGAATTTTTTGCACGAAGGATGGTTTTATTTTGAACTTTATGATGATGGAAAATTAATTGAAAAAAATAAATTCTTTATAGCAAAGGATTTTTAGAATTCAAATTATCGATTAGTTATTTTCAATCATTACATTCGCATCAAAATTATTTATATGAGTGCATTTGAAAAATTAACACAAATGAAAAACGAAAAAGCTGCAATAAATTTAGAAATAGGAACTAAATTTTTAACAACAAATAAACAAAGAGATGAAGTAGTTGAAACTGAAAGTGGTTTGCAATACGAAGTATTAACTTTAGGCACTGGCGAAAAACCTTGGGCTTCACATACTGTAACTTGTCATTATCATGGTACAACTATTGAAGGTGCTGTATTTGATAGTAGTGTACAACGTGGTACACCTGCAAGTTTCCCTTTAAATATGGTGATTAAAGGTTGGACTGAAGGCTTACAATTAATGCCTGTTGGTAGTAAATTCAGATTTTTTATTCATCCTAATTTAGCTTATGGCGATAGACAAGTAAGTGCTTTAATTGGACCAAATTGTACTTTAATTTTTGATGTAGAGTTAATTAGTTTTAAATAATTATAATTCGTTTATTTTTATAAAGTCTTTTGGTCGAACTCCTTTTTCTGTTTGTTGTAATGAACAACATTCGTTAATAGCATCGTGTTCGAAAAATAGTAAATAATTATTTTCTACAGCTTCAGATAAGAAAGATTTTTTCTCGTTTAAAGTAGTTAAAGGAAACATATCATAAGCCATTACATAAGGGATTGGAAGATGTGCTGCTGATGGTAATAAATCTGCCATATAAACTATAGTGTGTTCTTTACATTTTATTTGTGGCAACATCATAGCATCGGTATGTCCATTTACAATTCTATAAGAAATTTCTGGAAGAATGTTGCTGTTTATGGTTTGTAGATTATTGTTGGCAATCTGTGTAATCGTTTGTGCAGCGTGGTTTGCAGCGGTTACACCATCAATAAATTTTAATTGTCCACTTTCAAGTATAGGTAAAATATTTTCTTTTAAAAAAGATGCTTTTTCTCTGTCGTTTGGATTAGTAGCCCAATTCCAATGCAATTCATTACTCCAATATGTTGCATTTTTAAATGCAGTTTGTAATTTATCATTCACTTTTTCAACACTTCCTCCACAATGGTCAAAATGTAAATGAGTTAATATCACATCGGTAATATCATTTTTACTGAAACCATTTTTTGCTAATGATTTTTCAAGACTATCATCACCATTTAAATAATAATGAGAAAAGAATTTAGCATCTTGTTTTGTTCCAATTCCATTATCAATTAAAATCAATTTATTGCCATCTTCAATTAATAAACATCGCATTGCCCAATTGCATAAATTATTTTCGTCTGGTGCATTTAATTTTTGCCACATTGATTTTGGAACAACACCAAACATGGCACCACCATCTAACTTAAAAAAACCTGTATTAATTGAGTAGAGATTCATAATTTATTTACGATTTACGATCTACGATTTACGATGTAAGAATTACAAAGTAAGAAAATAGATTTATAGAATTACAAAATATGGTTTTAAATTTTCGTTTAAATCTAATTAACAATTTATAATTAACAATTTAATTATCTTTCATCTTAACAAAAAGTAAAAGAATCATTCCAATTATAAAGAAGCCCATAATTGCTAAAATAGAATTTCTCATTCCTCCTAAAAATTCTGCAACTAAACCAAACGACATTGTGCCTAAAACAGTACCTGATTTTTCACAAATATCATAAAAACTAAAATAAGAAGCTGTGTCATGAGTAGGAGGTAAGAGCTTGGAATAAGTTGATCTACTCATAGATTGAATGCCACCCATAACCATCCCCACACAAAAAGCAAGTACAAAAAATTGCATAGGTGTTTGAATAAAATAAGCTCCAATACAGATTCCTATCCATATGCTAATTAGAATAAATAATGTAAGAATATTATTAGTAGCTTTTGATATTCTTGAAAATAATAATGCACCAAAAATGGCAACTATTTGAATAATTAGAACAGTAAGAATAAGCTGTGTGGTTTCCATTTTTAACTCTTGCGAAGCAAAATAAACAGCTACATACATTACAGTTTGAACGCCCATATTGTAAAAGAAAAATGCCCTTAAAAATTTTCTTAACCTTGGGAAATGTATTAATTCTTTAATAACTTTTTTTAATTCTTTATAACCATCTGAAAAAATATTTTTTTGTTTGCTTTCTTTTATATTAGGGATTGATTTTGGTAAATGTTTAAATGCAATTTGGGCAAATCCTGCCCACCAAATACCTACTGCTAAAAATGAAAGCCTTGTTGGTATTGCACCATAGCCCCAATTCAATTTATCATTCATCATTATAAAGGCTAAGCAAACTAACATTAATAAAACACTGCCTATATAGCCCATTGCAAAACCTCTTGCACTAATTTTATCATGATCATCTTTATGTGCAATTTCTGGCAGATAAGAGTTGTAAAAAACTATACTGCCACAAAAACCAATAGATGCAATTATTGAGCAAATGATGCCAAGACTTATATTTTCTTTTGTGAAAAAAAACATTGCTGCACATGCAGCGGATCCTAAATAACAAAAGAATTGCATGAATGCTTTTTTATTTCCTCGTGCATCTGCAATTGATGAAAGAATAGGAGATAAAAATGCAATTAATAAAAATGAAAATGAGATAGAGTAGGAAGCTAAAGCAGATCTATCATACGTTCTGCCAATAAAATTTACTTGTTGTGGAACTATAATTGAGTAATATGCTGGATAAATGGCTGAGGTAATAATTAATGAGTAAGAGCTATTGGCCCAATCGTACATAGTCCAAGCACGAATTACTTTTTTAGATGCAGTTTGCATTTGATAATTTTGAATTTTAAATGTTAAATTTTAAATGAGTAAAAATTCAGCATTCAAAATTCAACATTCATAATTATTTTATAATTCCTTGTTGTAACAATATTAATACAATACATCCAACAATAATTCTATACCAACCAAAAAGTTTAAATCCGTGTTTTTGTAAATAGCCAATAAAAAATTTAATAGCCAACAAAGCAACAATAAAAGCTATTACATTTCCAATTAATAATAAAGCAATATTATTAGAATCTTTTAGAAGTGATGGATTCGATTGAAATGTTTTTAATAATTTATAACCAGTAGCAGCAAACATTGTAGGCACTGCTAAGAAAAATGAAAATTCAGCTGCAGCACTTCTAGTAAGTTTCTGACTCATACCACCAATAATACTTGCAGCACTTCTGCTTACACCAGGTATCATGGCTAAGCATTGCCAAAAGCCAATAATAAATCCTTTTTTATAACTAATATTTTCTTCATTTTCTATGGTTGGATTTTTTAAAAAATTATCAATAAATAATAAAATAATTCCACCAGCAAGTAAACTAATTGCAACAGTAGTGGGACTTTCAAGCAAATCATCAATCTTATCAGAAAATAATTTTCCAAGTAATAAAGCAGGAATAACAGCTATAAATAATTTTAAATAAAACTGCCATCTATTAAAATCAAAAAACTTTTTCCAATACAAAACAACAACAGCAAGGATTGCACCTAGTTGAATGGCAATTTCAAAAAGTTTTACAAACTCATTTTTTTCGATACCCATTAATGAACTAGTAATGATCATATGTCCTGTTGATGAAATCGGCAAATACTCAGTTATTCCTTCAACAATAGCAATGATGATGGATTGTATGATGTTCATTTTGAAAATTAATTTGTAATGAAAAAAGCGGTGATAACACCGCTTTTAAAAATATTTTGAATTAAATTTAAGATTTACTTTTTTTAAATATTGCAAATATTTCAATACACAATCCTAATAAAATTAAAATAGGGGCAACTGTAATTCTTCTGGCACTATACACTAAAGATTTATCGAAAACATTGGGGTCAGTATTTTTTCCACCTGTCATTAAAATTATTCCAATTAAAATAACAATACCCCCAATTATCATCCACATATAATTTTCTTTACCAAATATTGGTTTTAATTCAGATTGATTGCTTTTGCTCATTTTACTAATTTAATGACTGCAATATTAAGATGTTTTAATGAATTGCTATTCGCAGAAATTTCAATCTTAACATATCTAATTTAAAACAAATATTTTCGCCAAATGATAAAAATTATTTTGAATAGAAAAATTCAACCACGAATCGTAAATGGTCATCCTTGGATTTTTGGAAATGAAGTTGATAAAATTATTGGTGAGCCACAATCAGGAGAAATTGTTGATGTTTTTTATTATGATGATAAATTTTGTGGTAGAGGTTATTACAATGCCAAATCTCAAATAGTTGTTCGATTATTAACCAGGAAAAAAGAAGAAATAAATGAACAATTTATTTATAATAAAATAAATGATGCTTGGTTGTACAGAAAGAAACTTGGATATGTTGAAAATTGTAGATTAGTTTTTGGAGAAGCAGATGAAATGCCTGCATTAATAATTGATAAATTTAACGATTACTTTGTTTTACAAACTTTGGCTTTTGGTAAGGATGTATTTAAACCTGCAATAATAAAAGCGTTAGAAAAAATATTTAAACCAAAGGGAATTTATGAAAGAAATGATGTGCCAGTAAGAGAATTAGAAGGCTTGCCACAACAAAAAGGTTTTTTATCAGCACCATTTGATGCAAATATTATTATAAATGAAAATGGTTTAAAGTTTAATGTTGATATTGAAAATGGGCAAAAAACTGGATATTTTTTAGACCAACACGATAATCGTAGAGCCATAAAAAATATTGTTAAAGATGCAACTGTTTTAGGTGCATTTACCTACACAGGAACATTTGAAATACATGCAGCACATTATGGCGCTAAATCAGTGTTAGGCCTCGATATTTCCGCCAATGCCGTGCAACAGGCAAATCAAAATGCTGAACTGAATGGTGTGCAGGATATTTGCAAATTTGAAACGGCCAACGCATTTGATGTATTGAAACAATGGGGAAAGGAGGGACGGCAATATGATGTTGTGATGCTGGATCCGCCGGCATTTACCAAAAGCAGGGAAACTATTCAAAAAGCCATAACTGGCTACAAAGAAATTAATCTCCGCGGCATGAAATTGGTGAGGCCCGGTGGTTTTTTAG
>JANOVK010000341.1:0-3507 GCA_031417315.1 Chitinophagaceae bacterium
ATATCTACTTCACAAAAAAATAATGCTTGGTGCATTGGTGTTATCAATCCTATTTTTAGTGAGTTATGTTGCACACCATTTGTTGAGTGAAGATACAAAATTTGGTGGAGAAGGATTTATTAGAACCCTTTATTTTATTATACTTTCAACACATATTTTTTTAGCAGCAGTTATTCTTCCCTTTATTTTATTTACTGCATATCGAGCTTTAATTGCAGAGTTCCCATCCCATAAAAGATTGGCAAAAATCACTTGGCCACTTTGGTTTTATGTTGCAGTTACAGGACCAATAGTTTACTTAATGATTAGTCCTTATTATAAATAAAAATATTATTCGTTTACTGCAGGCTTAGTTTCATCAATTAATTCTTCTTCACTAATCTGCATTCTTGTGGTAATATCAGAAAGATTAGTTAATCGTTGAACTGTGTAAGGAATTGTATCCAAACCTCCTACAAATTTTAATATATAGGTGTAAATTCCTATTAAGCTTCCAGCTGGAACTTCTACAGTATGTGTCATCCAACTAGTAACGTATAAAGAAAAACCTATTACAGCAATAATTAATAGCTCCATTATTCCAAAATTCCAAGCTTCTTGATCACTGATTTTAATTTGCCAAAATCGAAGTTTATTATAATGTCTATTTATTGCTAATGGGTTTCCTGTTTTTATTATATCAACTTGATTTTCTAATTCATCATTTTTACTTTTTGTAAGTTGTTTCATTTTTCTACCATAAAAGAAACTAAAAATTGAAACTGGAATTAGTATTGCTAAACAAATTCCAACAACTTTAATATCATAGAAAAATAATAGAATTAGTGAGCCCAAAATATTATAAGCAGCTTCAACAACATAAACCAAATCGAATTCTAAAAAATCTACAAATTCTCTGGCTAAATTACTATGTGCACTAAGTTTCGAGGTATCTCTATTAATATTTTTTCGATTAATAAGTTTAGTTACAAGTGATGTATAGATAGATGTATAAGTTCTTGTATCAAATCTGTGTCTTATTACACCAACAATTACGTAAGCTACATGAATTGCAATTAATTGATATAAACCTGTATTGCTTCCATAAATTAATCCATCAATTGCTTTGCCTAAAAAATAAGGTCTCAATAAAGAACCCAACATTTCTAACGAAAACAATGCGTAGGTCAATATTAGTTGCCATTTGTTTTTAAGAAAAATTGATTTAAATATTGATAATTGTGGCATAAAATTTTCAGAATAATTATTCTCTACAATTCAAAAATTAATTGAATTATTAAAAGTAGACCAAATAAATTTGAGGTAGTTTAATGAGTGTAAGACTGCAAAAATAAGGGTTCAAGAATAATTCATACTTTTAGTTTACAAATTTTAAACTTTGCAACCTCATTAAAAAAATATTTATGTCATATTCTACTTTACTTACAAGCCTCGAAAACAATATTTTAACAGCAACTATAAACAGACCAGAAAAATTAAATGCACTTAATAAAGATGTATTTACAGATTTAAATAATTTGGTTGATGAAATTGAGAGCAACATTGAAATTAAATCTGCTATTATTACAGGTTCTGGAGTTAAAGCATTTGTTGCTGGGGCCGATATAGCTGAGTTTAATAATTTAAGTTTAAAGCAAGCAAATGAATTAGCAAAAAGAGGCCAAGATATTTTTTTTAGAATTGAAAATTGTACGAAACCAATTATCGCTTGTGTAAATGGATTTGCATTAGGTGGTGGTTGTGAATTAGCAATGTGTTGTCATTTTAGAATTGCAAGTGATAATGCTAAATTTGGGCAGCCAGAAGTTAATCTGGGCTTAATTCCTGGCTATGGAGGTACACAAAGACTTGTACAATTAATAGGCAAAGGAAGAGCCATTGAATTGTTAATTAGTGCAAATATGATTGATGCCTCAACAGCATTAAATTATGGACTTGTAAATTATGTTACAACACAAGAAGAATTATTGCCAAAAGCAAATTCTATTTTATCTATTATCAACACAAAAGCACCAATTGCCATTGCAAATTGTATAAAAACTGTAAACGCTGTTTTTAATGAAACAATAAATGGGTATGAAGAAGAAATAAAGTTATTTGGAAAATGCTTTGAAACACTTGATATGAAAGAAGGAACTGCTGCATTTTTAGAAAAAAGGAAAGCCAATTTTATTGGTAAATAATGATTTTGATACTCAAAAAATTATTGCTAAATTCAAATTTCAATAAGCATTAATTCACTATTATCTTTAGTTTTCCTCTACTTTATTTATAAACGTTGTTTTGTTTACAAAATATGGAAAACAATAAAAATTGTATATAAAGTATGAAAAATTGTTATTAATCATCAATTTTTTGTGAATTTTATGTGATTTTAATGTGAATTATTTTAAAAAATGTGAATTGTGGCACTAACAAATATTCCTGTAATCTTTTTGTTTGTTATGATTCAGCACTCCTATTTTCGTTCTCTTGTTTTAATAAATAGAAAAAAGTATTAGATTATTTTTTTTTAGCTTTAAGACCAACAAATTGAAAAACTATAAAACCTCTTAACAACCAAATGGCATTAACTAACTTAAATAGAGATAGACAAAAAAGAAAGACCAGTGTAGATTTAACTACTATGGTTTATGGAAAAATTCCACCACAAGCAAGAGAATTAGAAGAAGCAATTTTAGGTGCAATAATGTTAGAGAAAAGTGCATTCGATAGTTTAATTGATACCAATCTTAAAGCAGAATGTTTTTATGTAGAAGCACATCAAATTATTTTTCAAGTAATGCAAGATATGCAAGATAGGGGTGTACCTATTGATATATTAACGGTTGTTGAAGAGTTAAAAAGAAAAGAACAATTGGATTTTGTTGGTGGTGCTTATTATGTAAGTAAACTTACCAACATGGTTGTAAGTACTGCTAATATTGATGCTCATGCAAGAATTATTTTACAAAAGTTTATACAAAGAGAGTTAATAAAAATTAGTGGAGAAACAATTGGCGATGCTTATGAAGATAGTATAGATGTATTTGATTTATTAGATACTGCAGAATCAAATTTGTTTAGAATTTCGAATAATTATTTGAAGAAAAATTTTGAAGACATTAGCAGTGTATTAGCAAAAGCAATTAATAGAATTGATGATTTAAGAACACAAAAAGATGATATAAGTGGCGTACCTAGTGGATTTGCCAATTTAGATAGAGTAACTTTTGGCTGGCAACAAACTGATTTAATTATTTTAGCAGCTCGTCCATCTGTTGGTAAAACTGCATTTGCCTTAAACCTTGCAAGAAATGCAGCACTTCATCCAACAAAACCAACAGGAGTAGGATTTTTTAGTTTAGAGATGAGTGCAAGCCAATTAGTACAACGTATTTTAAGTGCTGAAAGTGAAATTCACATGGAAAAAATTTCTAGAGGAAAACTTGAAGATTATGAGTACCAACAACTTCATACAAAGGGCATAAAAAAATTAGAAACTGCACCTTTATATATTGATGATAC
>JANOVK010000342.1:0-2958 GCA_031417315.1 Chitinophagaceae bacterium
TGGATTAGAATATCAGATTTCGGCTCTGATGATGAGGGTTCGAATCCTTCTGGAGTCACTTTTTTTTTAATCATCAGTTCTACCACTTGCAGCATCAATAATTCTTCCAAAAAAAATAGCATTCATAAATAATTTTGTACCACCAAGCCAGAAGCCTCTAAAATTAGGATTGTCAGCAATATTTATAACTCTACCAGTACCAATTGTATTTACTATCACTGATGCAGAATTTTTTATAGCTTCACCATTTTCTTTACTAATCCATCCACTTTGTAAGGGTTTGCTTCCATAGTAAAAAGGATTGGCATACGGGTTTTTACTTTTCTCCATAAATACTTTATTGCCCTTAAACATACTTACAGTATTATTTTGATAACCATAAGCCAATGGATGGGTTAAATCAATATCAGCACTAAAAATGGCACCACTTAATTGTTGTGCTCCTTCAATTTGTTCACGATTTGTATAAGGAATTCTTTTAGTACTATCAATTGGCGACTGTATTTTTTTAAATTTAACATCACTAATTCCATTTTGAGCCGACCAACTCACTGCTTCTTCAGTTAAGATTAATGTACCTCCAGATTGAACCCATGATTTTAATTTTTCTTTATTCAATTCTGTGTAAGAACCACCAACCATTATTAGAGTATTGTATTTTGTTAGATTTATTCTATTAAACATTGAAATTTCTAATTGTGAAACTTGCATGTTCATTTTTTGATCTAGAAGATGCCAAATTTCACCTGCATCAGTTGCATTTACACCTTGCCCAACTATCATTGCTACTGTTGGTTTTGTAATGTTTGTAAATTCATTACTTCCTAAATCGCTACCATTAATTACATTGCCAGTTTGTATTGCATAGAACTTTAGTTTATATTTTTCTGCAATAGAATTAATTTTTATTAATAAATTTTCAGAATCAATTTTCTGCAGCTGTACAGGTATTAAAATTGTACCTACATTAAATTTTTTGAAACTAATATTTGTTGAAATCTCAAATGAGTTAGTTGCAACTTTTAAAATTAATTCATTTTCTAATAGTTCGTTTAAAGCAGCAGGTGCGTTTAAATCATTCCATTCAAATAAATATGCATACGAAGATTTTTTCCCAATAACTTCTCCAGTATAAGCATTCAATTTTTCTACTTTCTGCCCAGAATTATTTTCATCTAATAATTCTTTGTAAGGAATATCAAAAGCCAAAGGCATGGTCCATGCAGTTATATCGTAAAAAATACTGTCTTTATAATTTAATGTCTTTTCAAAAATTGCACGAATTAAACTATGTTGAGGTTGATTAAGTGAAACAATAAATGCAGAACCTTTTTCAAATTCTTTATCAGTCCAATCATCAGATAAATTATTTATTTCTATTTTATGGCGAAGTAACATTTCTGCAAACAGATAAGTTTTCGATTTGTCATTTTTATCACCAAAAACATAACTTTTTATGGGATGATTAACTGCTCGTGTTGTTGATTGTTTAAAGAAATCTGCTTGATATTCTAATAATTCTTTTCGTAAATATTTTGCAGCTTCCAATGTAGATAAAGTAGCTGTAAATTGATTTTTAATTGTAAAAGGAAATTTTAATAAACCATTTATTGTTTGTTGTGCATGACCTCTGGAACTGGCTTGTTCAAACAAAATTCCAATACAACCTTGTACATCAGGATAGGTTGAACCTTTGCCATAATAAAAATCATCATACCCTTCTTTTGTATAATAAAGTGAACCAATTCTATCTAAAAATTGAGCATGAAACTTTGCGATTTTACCAGTTAATTCCTGATTTATTTCTGGTGTTAATGGATTTACTCTCGATGGCACACCTGGTTGAAAAAAGAACGAAGCATTACTTCCCATTTCGTGATGATCAGTTAAAATATTGGGCTTCCAAAGATGAAACCATTTCAAACGATTCTTACTTTCTATATGTACAGCAGGTAACCAATCTCTATTTAAATCGAACCAATAATGATTAAAACGACCACCAGGCCAAACTTCATTAAACTCTCTTGAATTTGCATCTGTTACTAAATTTTTACTTTTATGTTGATTAGCCCAAGTAGAAAATCTTTGTAATCCATCAGGATTAAAAGATGGGTCAAATAAAATAACTACATTTTCTAATAATTCATCAATTTGTTTTCCTTGTGCTGCTGCTAAATAATATGCACTTAACATACTTGCATTTGCACCACTCGATTCATTGCCATGTATCGAATGTCCTATCCAAATTACTACAGGCATATTATTGATGTTTGTAGAATTTGATTGATTTGAGCTGGTAAGTTTTACATGTTCTTTTCTAATTTCTTCAAGTCGTTCATGATTTTTTTTTGAAGTAAAAATTAATAATACTTGTGGACGATTTTCGAAAGTAAAACCCATCGTTTCAAGTTTAACTCTGTCAGGTGCGGCTGTAGCAATGGCTTTCATATAATTTATCAAACGGTCGTGTGTAATATGTAATTCTCCAACTTCGTGATAAATAATATCTTTTGGTTTTGGAATTGATGGGTTATAATTTATACTATCAGGTAAATAATATTTTAAATCCTGAGCTTTAGAAAAATTTATAGAAAACAATAGAAAAAAGAAAATAAGTTTCTTCATAATTTTTATTTAATATATAAACACAATATTATTCATATTAAAAATAAGATGATTATTAATATTTATTTTAATTTTAATAATTGAGTTTTAAAGGAGAAGTATTAAAATTAACATTCTGAACTTATAAATGGAAATAGTTTCGTTTAGTTTTACTAAGAATTAAAAAATTGTTTTCATATTTATGTTTATAAAATTACTAACTGTTGCTGGCTTAGCTACATTCGAAATTTATGCTGCAATTCCTGCTGGATTTGCATTAGGACTTTCGCCATATTATATTTTTTTTGCTAGTATTTTTGGAGGATTATTAGGAGTTTTTGTTACTGCTTTTTT
>JANOVK010000343.1:0-9394 GCA_031417315.1 Chitinophagaceae bacterium
AGCCACAACTAGTTGATGTTTTTTTTAAGCCACAACTTTCAAACAAATATTTATTTCTAATACTTATAGCATCAATTGCAATTGCTGGTGCTGGAAATATTATTAATGATTATTTTGATATTAATATCGACCAAATAAATAAACCCAATAAGTTAATAGTTGATAAAATTATTTCTCGTTCTTGGGTAATATTTTGGCATTTAATAATTAGTTTTTTTGGTATTTTTTGTAGCTTTTATATTGGGCTAAAATTAAATTTAATGTGGATTGGTTTTGCAAATACAATTTGTGTTTTGCTATTATTCATATACTCAGCATCATTAAAAAAGAAATTTTTAATTGGCAATATTGTTATTTCTATTTTAACTGCATGGGTTATTATTATTCTTGTATTGGCCGAATACAATTTTAATTTAAATGCCAATGAAAATATTTTAGAAGTGCATCAAAAAATATTTCGCTTGGGAATTCTTTATGCATCCTTCTCATTTATCATTTCATTAATTCGAGAAGTTATAAAAGACATGGAAGATATTGAAGGGGATAGAAAATATGGTTGTAAAACAATGCCAATAGTTTGGGGTTTAAATGTAAGTAAAGTGTTTGTAGCAGTTTGGTTAATTGTTTTAATTGGGCTTTTAGTAATTGCACAATTTTATGTTATAAGTTTTGGTTGGTGGTTAAGTATTATTTATTCAATTCTTTTTTTATTAATACCAATACTTTTTACATTTAAAAAATTAATAAATGCTCAATCTTCAATAGAATTTCATAAGCTAAGTTCACAAGTGAAATGGATAATGTTAAGTGGCATTTTATCAATGATATTTTTTTACATCTATAAATAAATTTTTTATTCTTGAACTCAATTATACTTGCATCTCAATCTCCACGCAGAAAACAATTACTCGAATGGGCAGAAATTCCATTTGAAATAATGGTTGCAAATACTAATGAAACTTTTCCTCTTACATTAGCAAAAAATCTTGTGCCAATTTTTGTTGCAAGAGAAAAAGCAAAAACAATACAGAATAAAATTGCTTTAAATTCAAAAATTATTTTAGCTGCAGATACAATTGTTGTTTTAAACGATGAAATTATTGGTAAGCCCGAAAGTAGTGAACAAGCTATTGAATTTTTAACTAAACTATCAGGCAAAATACATCAAGTTATTACTGGGGTTGTGATTTTATATAATGAAAAAGAAATTTCATTTTCGGATATTACAGAAGTTGAATTTAATGAATTAACTATAGAGCAAATTAAATTTTATGTAAATAAATATAAGCCATTTGATAAAGCAGGGGCTTATGCAATTCAAGAGTGGATTGGTGTTGTTGGAATAAAAAATATAAAAGGAGATTTTTATAATGTTATGGGATTGCCTGTTAATAGAGTTGTTAAAGAATTACAAGGTTTAAGTTGAATGGTCTTAATTAGTTATATTTTCTAACAAAATCAAATGGTTACATTCGCAACCATGCAAAAAATTTTAATAATACAAACTGCTTTTATTGGCGATGTTGTTTTGGCAACTGGAATTGTTGAAAAATTGCATAATACATATCCGAATACTGCAATTGATTTTATGGTTCGCAGTGGCAATGAAACGCTTTTTACAAATCATCCATATATTAATAACATCATTATTTGGAATAAAAATAAAAGTAAATACCAACATCTTTTTCAATTATTAAAAAAAATTCGGGCAACAAAATATGATGTAGTTGTAAATGTTCAAAGGTTTGCTGCAACAGGGTTTTTAACAGCATTTTCTAATGCTAAAATTAAAATTGGGTTTAATAAAAACCCATTTAGTTTTTTATTTTCTAAAGTAGTTAACCACATTGTAAGTAATAAAGAAAATCCATTGCATGAGATAGAAAGAAATCAACTACTTATAAATTCTATTGCAAGTGGCGAAGCAATGAAACCAAAATTATATCCATCAAAAAAAGATATAGATTCTATTTTAGAATATTGTAGCGAGCCTTTTATTTGTATTGCTCCAGCATCGGTTTGGTTTACAAAACAATTTCCATTTAATAAATGGGTTGAGTTGGTTAATGAACTTGTTAATTATAAAATTTATTTGTTAGGGGCACCCGATGATATTTTTAGTTGTAATGAAATTAACTTTAAATCTAATCATAAAAATATTTATAATTTATGTGGTAAACTAAGCTTTTTGCAATCTGCTGCATTAATGAAAAACGCAACTATGAATTATGTTAACGATTCTGCACCCATGCATTTTGCTTCTTCTGTAGATGCACCAGTTACAGCAATTTATTGTTCTACATTGCCATCATTTGGTTTTGGACCCTTAAGCACAAAGAGTTTTATTGTAGAAACCCCAGTTCAATTATCTTGCAGACCTTGTGGATTGCATGGAAGAAAAGCTTGCCCATTACAACATTTTAATTGTGCAAATAATATATTGGTAAATCAATTAACTGAAATTTTAAATTAAAACTTGCATTTATTTGAAAATAAATTATGAGCGATTCTGTACAAATAAATCTTAATTCATTCGATAATTTTTTGTTTAAAAAAATTGCTACAGCTGCCCAAGAATTAAATTTTGAAACCTATGCTGTGGGCGGGTTTGTTAGGGATAAAATTTTAAATAGAGAAACTAAAGATTTAGATATTGTTTGCGTTGGAGATGGAATTTTATTGGCAGAAAAAGTTGCAGAAAAATTTAATCCTAAACCTCAGGTTACTGTTTTTAAAAATTTTGGAACTGCACAAATTAAAATTAATTCTGATAAAAATATAGATGCTGATTTTTCTTTTTTTGAAATAGAATTTGTTGGTGCAAGAAAAGAAAGTTATCGTTCTGATAGTAGAAAACCAGAAATTACTATGGGTAGTTTAGTAGATGATCAGAATAGAAGAGATTTTACTATTAATGCTTTGGCAATTAGTTTAAATAAAGAAAATTTTGGAAAATTGATTGATCCATTTTTTGGATTAAGAGATATTGGTGAAAAAATTATTCAAACTCCTTTAGAACCAGATACAACATTTAGTGATGATCCATTAAGAATGATGAGGGCAATTCGATTTGCATCTCAATTAAACTATACTATTAAAGAAGAAACATTTGAATCAATAATTCGTAATGCAAATAGAATTAAAATAATTTCTCAAGAAAGAATTACTGATGAACTTAATAAAATTATGATGTGTAATAAACCATCAGTTGGTTGGGATTTATTAAGTAAATGTGGGCTGTTGCAAATTATTTTCCCCCAAATGATGGCATTACATGGTGCCGAAAATGTGGATGGAAAAGGACACAAAGATAATTTTTATCATACCCTACAAGTGATAGATAATATTTGTGAAAAAACACAAAACCTTTGGCTGCGTTGGGCTGCACTATTGCATGATATTGGTAAACCTGCAACAAAAAAGTTTGAAGAAGGACATGGCTTTACATTTCATGGTCACGAAGTTGTTGGGGCAAGAATGGTTGCTAAAATATTTGCAAAATTAAAATTACCCTTGAATGATAGAATGAAATATGTTCAAAAATTGGTTGAACTTCATTTAAGACCTATTGGAGTTACAAAAGAAAATATTACAGATAGTGCTATTCGTAGATTGTTGTTTGATGCTGGAGCTGAAATTGATGATTTAATGATATTATGTAAAGCTGATATTACAAGTAAAAACAAGTTTAAAGTAAAAAGATATTTACAAAATTTTGAATTTGTTCAGGAACGAATGAGAATTGTTGAAGCATCAGATAAATTGCGAAATTGGCAACCACCAATTACTGGGGAATTAATTATGAAAACATTTGGGCTTTTGCCAGAGAAACGAGTTGGAATTATTAAAGATGCAATTAGAGAAGCAATTTTAGATGGCGAAATTAAAAATGATTTTGAGGTTGCTTTTGAATTTATGGTTAAAAAAGCAGCTGAATTAAATCTTTATCCTATAGTATAAAATAAAAAAGCCGTTAAAAAAACGGCTTGTAATATTATTGAAAAAAAGAAAATTTTATTTTAATCCTTTCTCAGATGATACAGTAAGTTTATGACGACCTTTTGCTCGGCGACTTGCTAATACTTTACGACCATTTGCTGTTTGCATTCTTTTACGAAAACCGTGTACTGACTTGCGTCTACGTTTATGTGGTTGGAATGTACGTTTCATTGTTTAATTTTAAAAATGCTAATAATGTTGTTTCATTTGCAGTAGTCACCATACCACTGTTTGTGAAAGGTTTGCAAAAGTAGGGGTAACAGCCTAATGTACAAAATGAATTTCTTTAAAATTTATCTAACTATTTCTGTTTCAATAACTGCATCTAAGTTTAAAACACCATAAATATGTGGAAATACTTCGTTAATAGAAGGAGCTAATTCGAATATAAGTTTATGGGTAAGTTTTGAACTATCAATTGTAAGTTTTATAATATCAATTGCATCTTTAAAATATCTTTCTAAAACTCCATTAACTTGATCAATTGTGCTACAATGTATAAATCCTTCAATAGACAAAGACTTTGCTTCGTAAAACCCATTTTCTAAAGCATTTTCCCATTCTTTTTTTGTAGTTATATGATAAATTATTTGCATTATAAAACTCTTGATATTTTTTGTTCCATCATCATTAAATCTGCTAAAACGATTGCTGTAACAGCTTCTAAAATAACTGGCACTCTTAAAGCAATACATAAATCGTGTCTTCCTTTTACTGAAAATGATTCTGGTTCATTTGTATTTAAATTTAATGATGTTTGATTTTGTGGTGTAGATGAAGTTGGTTTTACAGCAACTCTAAAAATAAATTCATTTCCATTTGTTAAACCCCCAACTATTCCTCCTGAATTGTTAGTTTTTGTTTCGCCATTTTTGTTTGTAATGGAATCGTTATGATTTGAACCAAACATTTTTGCAGATGCAAATCCACTTCCAAATTCAATTCCTTTTATTGCAGGTATAGAAAATACGATATGACTAATTAAACTCTCTACACTATTAAAAAAAGGTTCACCCAAACTAATGGGCAAATTAGAAGTTTTACATTCAATTATGCCACCAACAGAATCATTTGCATCAATTGCTTTTTGAATGCCTTTTTCAATATTTATTTCTCCTCCAACTTCAATAAGAGAAGCAGTAATATTAACAGTATTTAATAGCTTTTTTGCAATAACTCCTGCAGCTACTAAACACAATGTTAATCTGCCACTAAAATGCCCACTACCTCTGTAATCTTCAAATCCTCCAAACTTTTTAGAAGCTACAAAATCTGCATGGCCAGGTCGTGGTATTTCTCTTTGTTTAATATATTCTGCACTATTTATATTATTATTTTCAAATAAAATACAAATAGGTGCACCTGTAGTTTTATTATTAAAAATTCCAGATTTTAAAATGGGTGTATCATCTTCTGTACGTGTTGTTGTACCTTTTTGAGTGCCACCTTTTCTTCTTTCAATATCAGAAAAAAAATCAACTATGTTTAATTCTAAACCAGCAGGAACATTATCTAATACAACACCCACACAATCTCCATGAGATTCGCCAAAAACCGAAACTTTAAATAATGTACCAAAATTGTTCATAAAACGAAAGTTAAAAAGTTAAAAAACTAAAAAACTAAAAAACGAAAAAACTAAACTAGCACACACTTTTAATAATCAACAAGTAATAATCAATAATTCTTCATTCAATATTCAATATTCTTCATTCAATATTCAATATTCGATATTCGAAATTCATCATTTCCTCACTACCCATTTATTCCAAAGTTGCCAAGCATCTGGTGTTAAATTAAGAGTAAAAATTCCAACAATTAATGTAGATGAAAAAATCAATCCTCTTAAAATTATTCCTGTAAATCCATTAACACTAATACATAAATAATAGGTGAAAAAATAACAGACTATAGCTAAAATTATTGCGTATAAATTTTTTAAATTAAAAGGTTGCATTTTAAATTTTCTACGCAAATATTCGAACCTTATAAAATTATAAATTATTATTGAAATAACATCTGCAAAAGCTGAACCTAATATACCAAACTTAACAATAAAAAACCACGATGCTGGAAGTCTTATGGCTAATAAAATCATACCACTAATAAAATCGAATCTCCAAAAAGTTGATGTTCCAATTATAATGCTATTTAACCCTGTTGAAGCATCAATTGTTCTTGCAATACCAATAAAAAAAAGAGTTGATAATGCAGCTTTGTATCCATCTTGAATATTAAATAATTCAATACATGGAACAACATTTAGCCAAATATTTCCAAAAATAAATAATGCCATTAAGGATAAGTTGATACATGATCGTTGATAAATTCTATTGATTTCTGAAAAGTTTTTATCTTTCCAATGTTGAGATAAAATTCCTACAGAACCACCTATAATACTTTTTTGTGGCACATTTATTAAACTACCTGCATATTGTGCCACACCAAAAGTTCCTACAGCCCCAAGCCCTAAAAGTTTTGCAATTACAAAACCATCAATAACATTAGATAAGGTAACAATTATTGCACCACTAAAAAGTAATGCTTGCATCGACAACATTTTTTTCCAAAACTTTTTTGTTACTCTGCTAATGCCAAAATAAAGATCGATACGTTTAATGTAAATTAGATATCCAATTAAAATTGAAAAAATTAAAAAAAATTGATAGCTAAATAAATGTATAAATATATCGAAAGAAAAGAATTTAAAATAGAAAAAAAGAATGAGTATTAAACTTAAAAATCGTAATGCAGTTTCTTTTAAAAAATTTGAAACAACTGATTTGTGTATTGCCCAACAATACGACTCTAAAATTGCAAAAATTAATGCACCAAATGAAAAAACAAATAACAATGGAAAATAGTCTACGATTAGCTTTGAACGGACTATATACTGTTTTATAAAATAAGGTTTAATTAAATATCCAACAATACAAAAAAGTAAAAATCCTATCATACAAATTACAAATGCTATAGATAATAAATCGTTTTTTTTCTTATCTAAATTATCATTATAATAGGGATAGAATTTGTAGATAACAGGTAAAAAACCTAAGCTTGCAAATGCATAAGCAAGTTGTGAGAAATCGAAATATATTTTTGTAAGTCCAAATTGTTCTGCTGTGAATGAACCATTTTTTGTATAGAAATAAATATTAATTGCTCCAAAGCCAAACCCAAGTAAAATATACAAGGTTGATATTATGGTTTGCTTTCTAAGTGTTTGCATGAATCAAATATAGAATTCTGTAAATAAATAAAAAAGATACAATTGAAATTAAGGTTGATTTATTTTTTCAACTTCTAATAAATACAGACGTTCAATATTTTTTTCTGTAAACCATTCTTTGTTTTTTTTGTTCAATCTTTCTTTATTCCAAGTTGTATTTATGGTAATTTTTTTTCCAGTAGTAGCTATGGTTATTGGCATATTAAATCCATCGATACAGTTTGAATATTTGTAAAATATTTTTTTTCTTTTAAAATAATATTCTAAAGTTGGAATTTGTATGGATCTTAAATATTGGTCAAATGTTTTTTGTAAATCTAGTCCAGTTTCTTTAATTAAATATTCTTCAATTTGTTTGCCAGTAACAGTTTGATGATAAAATATTTCGTTCATGCTTCGTAATATTTTTCTAAATTTTTCATCATCATTCAATATATTTCTAATGCTATGAATCATGTTCGATGCTTTATAATACATATCTCCACTACCTTCTTTATTTACACCATAGGGTCCAATAACTGGAATATCATTTTTAATATTTTTTCTTAGTCCATAACAATAATCGTTGCCTGCTTCTTTGCCATAATAATATTCAGTAAACAATACTTCACTATAATTTGTAAAACCTTCATGCACCCACATATCAGCAATATCTTTAGAGGTAATACTATTAGCAAACCATTCATGCCCACTTTCGTGCACAATAATAAAATCCCATTTTAAACCCCAACCACTTCCACTTAAATCTCTACCTCTATAACCATTTTTAAAATTATTTCCATAAGCAATGGCACTTTGATGTTCCATGCCTAAATATGGAGCTTCAACTAACTTATAGCCATCTTCATAAAAAGGGTAGGGACCAAACCAATATTCAAATGCTTTAAGCATGGGCTTCACTTGCTTGAATTGTTCTTCTGCTTTTTCTTTGTTATAATCTAATACCCAATAGTTTAAATCGAGTGTTCCTTTTTCACCTTGAAATGTATCTGAAATATTTACATAATTTCCAATGGATGGAATGATGTTGTAGTTGTTAATTGGATTTAAAACATTCCAAATGTTATAAAAAAGTCTATTAGGATTTTTTACATATGCCAAAGAATCAATTGAAATGAGTACACTATTTTCTTTTTTCCCATTACCAACTGCAACTAAATTAAAAGGGACAACAATTATTAAACTAGCTCCATTATCAGGTTCATCTCCTTGATAATCTTTACAAGGAAACCAAGAACTAGCACCTAAGCCTTGACAGGCAACACTTATAAAAGGACGCCCTAATTTATCTTTACTCCAAACCCAACCACCATCCCAAGGTGCACGTTTAGCTTCTCTAGGTTTGCCTTGATAAATGAAATGTAATTTAAATTTTGAATTTAATTCGAACTTATTATCTTCTAAATCAATTTGACAAACATTTCCTTTTTGTTCAAACTTCAATTTTGTTTTCACATTAAGAATTAAATTATCAATAATTAACGGTTCTTGTAAATCTACTTGTATGAAATTTTGATTTTCTGTTTTGACTACTTTACAAGTAATGGTAACTTCTCCTTCAATTTCTTTTTTCTCAAAATCAGGTTTTACAATAATTTCATAGTGTAGCACATTCCACCAATCTCTGTTTTCATTATTACTTCCTCTTAAAGTATCTGCTTTGGTGAAAATTTGTTTGTCAGAGATGGTAAGTTGTGCTTGTGAAAAACAAGTAAAAAGTAAAAAGGTAAAAGTAAAAACTGTATTTTTCTTCATTGAGAATATTGCTATTTAATCATGTTGCAAATAATAGTTGCTGCTTTTTCAGATGGACTTCCATCTGTATATAATTTATTCCAAAGCTCTTTATAGTCAGCTTCAAGTTGCTGCTTTCTTTCTTCATTAAATAAAAGTTCCTCAAGTTCAGTTTTTATATTTTCAGATGTTAAATCATCTTGAATTAATTCTTTAACAACTAATTTATCCATGATTAAATTAACGAGTGAAATAAATTTAATTTTCACTACTCTTTTACCAATTTGATAGCTAATATTATTGGCTTTATAACAAACCACTTCTGGCACTCCGAATAAAGCAGTTTCTAAAGTTGCAGTACCACTGGTAACTATTGCTGCACTTGATTTTGACAAGAGAGAGTAAGTTTCATTAGTAACCGATGAAACATTT
>JANOVK010000344.1:0-4863 GCA_031417315.1 Chitinophagaceae bacterium
CAAAACTTAAAAGTCAAAAACAAAAAAAATTGATGACAATGGTGAAGTTAATTTTACTCCTCTAAATGCAGTTTGTGAAAAAATCGATGAGCAATTGGTGCTATCATTAAACCAATGGTTGAAATAAAAGCCACACCACTAAATAATGCATAAACAGAAGCAAAAACTTTAGCACTATGGGTTAAATGAATATTGGCATCTATGATTGGACCCATACCACCTAAAATCATAGAAGCATTTAACAAACTATCGTACCAATCAAATTCTGGAATGGTAAATTTATTTCCTACAATGCCAATGACTAAACAAATTGATAAAATGAGTAAAGCAAACAAAGTATTACTCCAAAGGCGATTGTAATATTTTCTTTTGCTTAAGAGAGGCTGTTTTTTGTTTTCGTACATACTATTAGTTTGTGGTTTGGAGCTTAGAGTTTATTGTTATTTGTTTTTTATTTTTTGTTTCTTGTTTTTGAATTAACAATTTATCATTTATCATTTATCATTTATCATTATACATTCATCTACCAATTGTTTCAACTCTTTATATCGTTCACCTCTTCCTTTACTTTTTATATTAAATGTAAAAAGAATAGCACAATATTTTTTTTCATTTTCAACCCAAGGAAAAGTACCAAATAAACCAGGACTAGTAACTGCATTAGATCGTTTTACTCCCTCTCCCTTGGAGAGGGTTGGGGTGAGGTTATCCATTACCCATTCACCAAAACCATAACCCCAATTACTTGCTTCTGTTGGTGTATAAATAATTTTTGCTTCTTGAGTTATATAATTTTTTTGCATATTACTAATGGATTCTTTTGAAATAATTTGTTTACCATTATACTTTCCTTCATTCAAAATCATTTGTAAAAAATTTAAATAATCATTTGCTGTACTATAAGCTCCACCAGCAGCTAGAGGTACTTTCACATTTCCAAAATCTGTATCTTTCATTTTTAGTGGTTTTGCAATTCTTTCTTGAAAAATATCTTCAAAACTATTGTAACTTATTTTTTCTAAAATGGCTGCAATTATTTGTAGTCCTGCATTTCCATAATGAAATGTTTTGCCTGGTTCTCCTTCTATTGGTGCTATTGCAATGCTGTCAATTGCTTCTTTCATTGTGTTCCACCCAGCACTTTTTTTGTTTTTAAATTTCTCCAACTTTTCTTTTAAACTAAGTTTTTTTTGTGGCTCATCACCAGTATCATCATTACTTCCATTCATACTTGCTGCAATACCAACTTGCATAATACCTGTTAAATGGCTAAGACAATGCCATACTTTTATTTTGCCTTTTTTGTGGGCAGTCATTTTTGGCAAAAATTTACCAATGGTGTCTTCTAAATTAAGATTTTTTTCGTCAACAAAAGTCATAGCTAGTGCAGCTGTTAGCCATTTACTACAACTTGCAATTCGCTGTTTAGTATTGGCATCAAAATCACTTAAATCAATATCTCTTCCAGTTTTTTTTGCAATTCTTTTTCCAATGAATTTTTGTTTTTTAGTTAACTCATTTGCAGCATTTTCATAAACTATTTTCCCATCTTTCCAAACTAACAAAACTGCTCTTCCACCTAAGTTTGAAACATTGTTATCTAACCAATCATCAAGCTTTGAGAAATTAGATTGAGCATTTACAAACTGAAAGAATAGCACTCCAATTAATAATAATCGGATATGCAGACAGAAGAATTTAACTTTATGTGCCATAATTGCTGAATATTATATGTGGATTGTATTTTGAGGTTATGTAAGAACAAAAATAAGTATTTATGAATTTGAATAATTATACCATAAAAGCTCAAGAAACAATTCAAGCTGCTCAGCAACTTGCTTTCAATAACAATAATATTACAATAGAAACAAATCATTTGTTAAAAGCATTATTAAATGACAAGGATAGTCCCATTGAATATTTATTGAAAAAAAATAATGCTAATCTCAATTTAATTCAAACTAAGAATGAAGAATCCTTAAATCGTTTACCAAAAAACGATTCTGGAGAAGCAGCACAAAGTATGAGCAGAGATTTAAATAATGCTTTGTTAAAAGCTAATGCAAGCTTAAAACAATTTAAAGATGAGTTTGTGAGTGTGGAGCATTTAATGATTGGCATATTACAAATTAATGATGATACAGCAAAGACTTTAAAAGATGGAGGTTTATCAGAAAAAGGTTTGGTTGCTGCAATTATAGAATTAAGAAAAGGTTCAACCATTAGTTCTGCAACCCAAAACAATGAATACAATTCATTAAAAAAGTATGCAAAAAATTTAAATGAGTTAGCTAGAAACGGAAAGTTAGATCCTGTAATTGGTAGAGATGAAGAGATTAGAGGAACGCTACATATTTTATCAAGAAGAAGCAAGAATAATCCAATACTTGTTGGTGAACCAGGTGTTGGTAAAACAGCCATTGCAGAGGGTTTAGCAATGAGAATTATTAATGGTGATGTACCTGAAAATTTAAAATCAAAAATTATTTATGCACTCGATTTAGGACAATTAATTGCAGGTGCAAAATATAAAGGTGAGTTTGAAGAAAGATTAAAAGCAGTAATTAAAGAAGTAACAGAAAGTGATGGAGAAATTTTATTGTTTATAGATGAAATTCATACTTTGGTAGGTGCAGGTGCAAGTGAAGGTGCAATGGATGCTGCTAATATTTTGAAGCCTGCTTTGGCAAGAGGTGAACTAAGAGCAATTGGTGCAACTACTTTAAATGAATATCAGAAATACATTGAAAAAGATAAAGCTTTAGAAAGAAGGTTTCAAAAAGTGATGGTGGATGAACCTAGTGTTGATGATGCTATTTCTATTTTAAGAGGATTGAAAGATAGATACGAAACGCATCATCATGTTCGAATAAAAGATGAAGCAATTATTGCTGCAGTTGAGTTATCTCATCGTTATATTACTGATCGTTTTTTACCAGATAAGGCTATTGATTTAATTGATGAAAGTGCTGCCAAGCTTAGATTAGAGATGAATAGCATGCCAGAAGAATTGGATGAATTAGAAAGGAAAATTCGTCAACTTGAAATTGAAAGAGAAGCCATAAAAAGAGAAAATGATGAACCGAAATTGAAAGAACTTGGAGAAGAAATTTCATTGCTTTCTGTTCAACGAGACACCTTCAAATCGAAATGGAAAGATGAAAAAGAATTAGTAGATAAAGTTCAAAATGCTAAAGAAAAAATTGAAGATTTAAAACTTGAAGCAGAACAAGCAGAACGTAATGGAGATTTTGGAAAGGTTGCTGAAATTCGTTATGGCAAAATGAAAGAACAAGAAAAAATCATCTCAACAATTTCTGCTGAACTTGAAAATAGTGGTGAAAAAAGAATGATGAAGGAAGAAGTAGATGCTGAAGACATTGCAGAAAATGTAGCAAGAATGACTCATATTCCTGTTACTAAAATGATGCAAAGCGAAAGAGATAAACTATTGCATTTAGAAGATGAATTACATAAAAGAGTTGTAGGCCAGCAAGAAGCAATTGTTGCAGTTTCAGATGCCATTAGAAGAAGCAGAGCAGGTTTACAAGATCCTAAAAAACCAATTGGTTCCTTTATTTTCTTAGGCACAACAGGTGTAGGTAAAACAGAATTGGCTAAAGCATTAGCTAGTTATTTGTTTGATGATGAAAGTATGATGACCAGAATTGATATGAGTGAATATCAAGAAAAACATACTGTATCTCGTTTAGTTGGTGCTCCTCCAGGATATGTGGGTTATGATGAGGGTGGCCAACTTTCTGAAGCAGTTAGAAGAAAACCTTATAGTGTGGTGTTGTTAGATGAAATTGAAAAAGCTCATCCAGATGTTTGGAATATTTTATTACAAGTTTTAGATGATGGTAGATTAACTGACAATAAAGGTAGATTAGTGAATTTTAAAAATACTATCATCATTATGACTAGTAATATTGGTAGCCACATCATTCAAGAAAGATTTGAAAATATCAATGAAAAAAATATAGAAGATATTACTGAGAAAACTAAAGTTGAAGTAATGACTTTATTAAGAGAAACAGTAAGACCCGAGTTTCTAAATAGAATTGATGAGATTATAATGTTTCATCCATTACTTAAAAAAGAAATAAAAGGCATTATTAAAATTCAACTTGCTGATTTGAAAAAACGAGTTGTAGAAAATGGAATTAATTTGGAGTTTAGTGATTACTTGATTGACTTTTTGTTACAAAATGGATATGACCCTACATTTGGTGCAAGACCACTTAAAAGACTCATTCAAAAATCTATAGTAAATGAATTGAGTAAAAAGATTTTGATGGGTGATATTGACAAAACAAAAACCATTTTAGTGGACGTTTTTGATGGTATTGTAGTTTTTAGAGAACATTAATTTTAGATATGAAAAAAATATTAATAGTAATCATTACTCTACCATTTTGTAATTCAATTTTTGCACAAAATGAATTTATCAATCATTTTAAAATTTGGTTAGGCAATTGGGAAATGAAAACCTCAAGAGGAATTACTATTGAAAGTTGGTCTTACAAAAACGATAGTACCTACATGGGTAATAGTTTTAAAATTAAATCCACTGGAGATAGTGTTTTACAAGAATCAATGGAATTGGTGAAGAAAGCAGATTTTATTTTTTTGATATCAAGGATTGTAGATCAGAATAATAATCAACCGATTTCTTTTAAACTAACTGAGTTTAATAGTAACTATTTTGTATTTGAAAATAAATCTCATGATTTTCCGCAAAAAATTTCTTACAATTTTTCAATAAAAGATAGTTTAATTGCAACTATTGAAGGCCCATTAAATGGAGCATTAAAAAGAATTAATTATAATTATACCAAAAAGAATTAAACTAAAAAAGCC
>JANOVK010000345.1:0-6787 GCA_031417315.1 Chitinophagaceae bacterium
AAGAAAAATAACTTGTGGTGCAAAAAGTAGTTATACTACAAGTGATTGTGTAACTATGAACCAAATAAATTCTTGTTATATTAGTCATGCTACTGTTACTATATTACATTCATTCACAAGTCCAAATATTGAATCTATTGCTTTAAATGGTGGAACAGTCGCTTATACAAATAGTTCGCCTGGAGCAGCAGCAGCACCATCTTTAGGATATTCTTTATTTGATGATACACTGCAAGCCCCACAATTAGTTCAAGCTGTTCCATATACTTTAACAGTAAATACAAGTGGAACTCCAGGTCAAGCTGCAGTTTGGGTTGATTGGGATAGGAGTGGAACTTTTGAAGCATCAGAATATCAATTAATAACTTTTGCAACAGGTGCATTAACAGCAGATATAATTATTACCCCGTCTCCAACTGCTGCATTAGGATTTACTTTAATGAGAATAAGGATAAGAGGTGCAACATTTACAACAAATGCTTGCGAGTCTTATGGAAGTGGAGAAACTGAAGATTACGTACTAAAAATAATTCCAGGAGCAACATGTTCTGGAACTCCAATTGGTGGACAAACTAATGCATCAACAGCTTTAGCTTGCGATGGAGTTTCAATAAATTTAACTGTTTTAAATAGTACACAGGGTGTTCTAGGATTAACTTACCAATGGCAAGATTCAACAGTTGGTGGTTCTTGGGCTAACATGCCTGGTAAAACAAGTGAAACATTAACCACTACTCAAACAGTTGCTAAATATTATAGAAGAAAAATTACTTGTACAACAAATTCAAGTTTTTCACTTTCTGTTTTTGTTGATCAGTTAACAACTTCATATGCAACCCTACCTTTTGCAGAAGATTTTGAGAACACTTGGGAAGATGGTTGTGGCAATGCAGGAAGTAAAACTATTCCTAATAATAATTGGAGAGGAAGTCCATTAATGACTGATAGCAGTTGGAGAAGAAATGATGATGGTGTATCAGCTAATTGGACAAGCCCAAATTTAGGTGCTTATTCACCTGTTTCTTCAACAGGTTCATTTTCTGCAAGATTTCATACTTATTATGCATTAAATGGTAGTTCTGGAAATTTAGATTTACATTTAAATTGTGTAACAGGCTCATCTTTACGAAGATTAAGTTTTGACTTTATTAATACTGATGGTTCAGATTCGTGTCAAATTTTTGTATCAACAGATGGCGGTTTAAATTTTACTAAATTAAATGTATTTAAAGTAGCAACAGTATGGACTAACAGAATAATTAATTTTAATTCAACTTCTGCAAATACAATAATTAGATTTAGAGCAACATCCGAATTTGGTGTTACTGATATTGGAATTGATAATTTATCTGTAATTACAATTAGCCCAATAGATTTAGCAGCAATTAGTGTTATAGCTCCAACGGGTACAATAACAATTACTCCAACTGGCACTCTTACTTTAAGAATTAAAAATGCTGGTGGAGCACCTATAAATTTTGCAACTAATAATGCAACTGTTGGTGCTCATGTTAAAAATTCATTAGGTGCATTTAATACATATTCAGTTTTATTAAATTCTGGAACTTTAGCAGTAGATTCATTTCAAAATGTTGTGGTTACAACAAATGCTAATTTTAATCAAATAGCTAATTATACTATTGAGGGTGGAGTTGGTATTTTAACAGATGGTAATCCAGGTAATGATTCTACTTTTGCAAGCTTTATTACAAATGGTATTGTTGCAAGAGCTATTGCAAATGGAAACTGGGGCGATGCTGCAACTTGGTCAACAGGAACTGTACCAAATTCAAGTGATACTGTTAACATTACTGGCTTTGCTGTAACGCTTGCTGGAACTGCTCCTTCACCATACGCTTGTAGCTCTATTGGTATTGGTAAAAATGGTTCTTTAACTGCATCTGCAACTAATTATGTTTTAAATGTTGGTCCAAATGGTGGTGGCAATAAAGCATTTACACTTTCTGCTGGGGCAAGTTTAACTTTAAGTGGAAGTTCAATAAATGTGAATGGGTATTTACAAATTGGAGATAGTGCAAATTTTGTTATGTCAAGTGGTACTTTAACTATTGATGGAAATGATGGTACAAATAATGGAAGTGTTCCTTTAGGAACAGATTTATTTGCTATTGGAACTTCTTTAGCACAATATTCTTCATTTGGAACACTTAATATGAGTAATGGAACTCTATTAATTAAAGACCCACATAGATTTAATGGAAATGCAATTTATTATCGTGGTGCAATTGCAAGAAATATTATTAGAGATTTCAAGATGATAATGGGAGATGCTAGTTCATCACATACTTCAAATACTGGAGTAGGTGGTTTTGTTATAAATTCATTAGCAGGTTCATCAAGATTATCAATTGGAAGTTTAAAAATTAGTGGTGGCAATACTGTTGGAAATAGATTTACAACAAGTGTATCAAATTTAGGAATTAATGGAGACTTAGAGATTACACCCAATAGTGAATTTAGAATGAGCTTAACACCATATATAAGTGGAGATTTACATATTGATGGAACTATGTCATGTTCAACACCAATTAATTTTCAAACCTATCTAGCAGGAATCACTGGGCCTGTAACAAGTGATCAAGGATTTAGTGTTACAGGAATTTCTAGAAATAATATACCATCTGTAACATTAGTTGGTGTTGGTGTTGGTTATAATGTAGGGGATGTTTTAACCTTAGCTGGTGGTACATTTTCAAGTGCAGCTACAGTTTATGTTTTAGCAGTTAGTGGTGCAGGCAATATTACAAGTGCAGTTTTATTAAATATGGGTGAATATACTGTTGCACCTACTGGCACTTTAGCAACTACTGGTGGAAGTGGAACAGGTGGAACATTTACAGCACTTAACTTAGTTTCAACTGCAAGATTTGCAAGTTTAACTTTTAATAATACACATGCTAATGGTATTACAATCGATTTACAATCTCCATATTATTCAAATCAAACAGGAACTATTTCAGGAACTGGAACATTAACAATGATTGCTGGTAAAATTATAAACTCAAACCAACCTTTTGTAATTGGAACGAGTGTTACCCAAAGAGGTAATTTAAATTATACATCAGGATATTTTACAGGTAAGGTAACAAGATGGTTTACTACAGCTACAAATACAACTACAACAGGAGAATTTCCAATAGGTTCTGGTATTTCATCTCAACCAAAAAATTCAAGAGTTGAGTTTACAACTGCACCTACAAAAGGAGGTACTTTAACTGCTGAATATATTAATGCTGCTCCAGGTTCTAATGGTTTACCATTACTTGATGGTACTACTAATTTAATTAATATTAATAATAATGGATTTTGGAGAATTAGTACAGACACAATTGCTGGTGGAAATTATAAATTAAGTTTAACCGATAGTGGAATAACAAATGTTCAAACGCTTGCTACACTTCGTTCTATCAAAAGAGTAAATTCTGCATCTGCATGGACATTAAATGGAACAGCTGGTACTAATTTAGGAACTATAACTAAACCTACAGTTGTTCGAGATGCTCTTTCTGGCTTTAGTGAATTTGCAATTGCAGGTGCTACTGATAATACACTTCCATTTACTTCATTAAGATTTATTGGAGAAAAAATGGGCAATTTAAATCAATTAAAATGGACAGTTATTAATGAAATTGATGTTAAAGGATATGAACTACAAAGAAGCAATGACGGAATAAATTTTAAAGCTATAAGTTATATAACATCTAAATCAATTGGCAGCTCAAATAATACCTTAGATTATAATTATGCTGATAATAATAGTATTTCTAATGATGGATTTTATAGATTAAAACAAATTTCAAAAGATGGATCAATTATCTATAGCAATATCATTTTAATAAAAGGATTAAAAGTTAATAATTTAATAGTTGGCAATATCTATCCTAACCCTGTAAAAAATCTATTAAACGTTTTAATTGCTTCTCCAAGCAATAGAAATGCTACAATATTTATTACAGATGTAAATGGTAAACAAGTATTGAAGAATTTAATTTCATTAATTCAGGGCGATAATAACATTCAATTAAAACTACACCAACTTACAGCAGGTACTTATATGTTGAATGTTGTAGATAATTTAAGTGTTAAATCGAATATGATAAGTTTTATTAAAAATTAGTAGTACAAATTATTAATAAATTTAAAAAGAGTAGTAAAGTAATTTTGCTACTCTTTTTTTATTTTAAATATCTAATAAAATTTGGATATTGATAAACTATTATTTTGTTTTTTAATAATTTCAAAAATTATTAATAAGTTTCATAAATTATATACGCCGTTATTTAAATCTTACATTATTAAATATTTGGCAAAACAAAAACATGCGAATATATTTGAGTTAGCGGCTATTTTAGAACGACCACATCACAAAATTAGAATATGAAGAAAAAACACCTTTGGCTAATCGGACTTTTGACAGTAATAATATTTCTATCTATTCCGACATTTCATATCCTAAAAACAAAATGGACTGAAAGCGACAAGACTCAGACAATTCCGAACGGCTACACAAACGATGCAAGCCAACTGAACTTAACCAAAGTTGACACAATAATTCAAGTCCCAAACGACAAGACAGAAATTGAAAACCAACTCAAAGCAATCTTGAAATATGCAAAAGAAAACAACTTGAAAATTTCCATTGCAGGTGCAAGACACAGTATGGGCGGACACACAATTTATCCAAACGGAATTGTTTTAAATATGCTTCGATACAAACAAATGGAACTTGACACGATAAACAACATTTTGACAATTGGTTCAGGTGCTTTGTGGGAAGACGCTTTAAAATATTTAGACAGGTATGGAAAATCTATTGCGATAATGCAGGCGTTTAGTTCGTTTTCAATTGGTGGCTCAATCAGTGTAAATGGACACGGTTGGCAAAAAAACTTACCACCAATTTCTGCAAGCTTAGTTTCTTTTACGTTGCTAAAGCAAAACGGAGAAATCGTAAATTGTAGCAGACAAGAAAATCAAGAGCTTTTTAATTTGGTTATTGGTGGTTATGGTTTGTTTGGCGTTATTTTAGACGTAAAACTAAAAGTTGTAGAAAACATCGCTTTACAATACAAATACATTCGGCTAAGTCCAGAAAATTATGTTAGTTATTACAAAAAATACGTGTTAGACAATCCAAACGTAAATCTTGTATTTGGCAGACTACGAATTTCCGACAAACATTTTTTAGAAGAAGCTACATTAAATTTCTTTGAAAAGGTTGAAGCAAAAATCCCCGTCCTTCAAAATGAAAAAAGCACCGAAACACAAAGATTGGTTTTTAGAGGAAGCGTAAACAGCGAATACGGAAAAAGGCTTCGTTGGGACTTAGAAACAGGAATGAATAAAGTTTCTAAAAACGAAATTTATTCAAGAAACGAACTTCTGAACGACCATGTTTCACTAATTGAAAACAAAGACACTTCTTCAACTGACTTGCTTCAAGAATACTTTATTCCTGAAAGGAATTTTACTCAATTCATCAACGACATAAAACCTATTTTGAAAAACTCGAAAATAGATTTACTTAACATTACTATTCGCGGTGTTCAACAAGACAAGGATAGCTATTTGAATTACGCACGAGAAAATGTTTTTGGCTTTGTATTATTGTTCAATCAAAAGAAAACAGACGAACATGAAACAGAAATGAAAAATTTGACAAATCAACTTTTTGACGTTGCTTTGAAAAACGAAGGAACATTTTACTTGCCTTATCGCTTGCACATTGACAAAGCCAAAATGAGAAAATCATATCCGAACGCAGACAAGTTTTTTGAACTAAAACTAAAATATGACCCAGACGAATTATTTAACAACAAATTTTACGAACATTATAAATAAAAACAGCCGCTAACAGCACATTTGCAATAGGCGGGGTTTTGTGCTCCGCATAAAGTTCAGTGGTAAAAATCCCGCCCATCGCAAATCTGCAAACCGTTGGCTGCAACTTAAAATGACAACCTAAGAGTGAACATTTATAAGAGATTTTTATTCGTAATTCCCTTTCTGATTGCTGCATATTTCTTTGCTGCAAAACAGCTTGCTGACAATGATTGTAGAGGTTTAGTTGACTTTGCAATTTCGATTGCACAAATCATATTTTGCACAGTAACTTTTATAATAGCTTTAATTGCGACACTAAAAAAAAGAGAATCTGCGAAACTAAAAATTGAACCAATTACAGGTACAATAACATTACTCACATTATTAACAATTTTCGTTTGTGGACTTTACGCAGATAGACTTAAAGGAAAAGTTTTATTGCTTGCAGAAAGTGAAAACTTCTCACACATTCCAGGTGGACAAAAACTAAAGTTTCGAGAGAATGGACGAGTAACTTTATACAAAATTGAGACAGACTTTAGTTGTTACGAAACGAGTGATTATAAAATTATTGGTGACACATTTTTGTTAGACAAAACGCAAGAAGTTTTTGAACGTGGTATTGTTTCAAACAAGTATGTTAAGACTGGACACAACTTAATTCCTTTGACAAAAGACAATTTAATTGACACCTCAAAGCAAGTTATTAAGTTTGTTATTGACGTGACAGAATAAACTGCAGGTAACATCAGGTTTTGTGTTAGCAGGGGGCGACTGTACTCGCCATCAACATTTGTTCGTTATTCAACTTCAGTTCGGGCTTGACGGAATTCTATTTGGCTAATGAATATATTTTCAACATTTTACAAACAGCAACAGCAGTTATGGGCTGAGGTAACTCGAAGCCCTGCCACCACAAAGCCCTGTTCGTTGGCTGCAAGGC
>JANOVK010000346.1:0-3661 GCA_031417315.1 Chitinophagaceae bacterium
ATTTAGATATGCCTTTTATGGGTACTTATTCAAGCGATAATTATGAAACAGGAACACGTGCAGCTTTGTATGGTGGCACAACAACTGTCATAGATTTTATTTTACAAACACAGGGCAAAAGTTTGCAATCTGCTTTGCAAGAATGGAAAAGCAGAAGCGATAATAATGCAGTTGGCGATTACAGTTTTCATATGGCTGTAACAGATTTTAATGAAGAAACAAAAAAAGAAATCAAACATTTTATTGAAGAAGAAGGCATCACATCTTTTAAAACTTTTATGGCATATAAAGGTGCGTTGATGATTGATGATAGGCAGATGATTGGCTTGATGCAAGAAGTAAAAAAACACGGTGGTTTAATTAATGTTCACGCTACAAATGGTGATATGATTGACTTCTTAATTGCTAAGCATAAATCAGAAGGAAAACTCGCACCATTATATCATTATTTATCTCAACCAGAAATTACTGAAGCCGAAGCCAGTGGAAGGTTTGCTGATATGGCAAGTTATACAGGTTGCCCAGGATACATAGTTCATCTTACTTGTGAAGGAGCACTAAATGCTGTCAGAAATGCAACAAAAAGAAATCAAAAAGTGTTTGTAGAAACTTGTATTCAGTATTTAATTTTAGATGCTAGTTTATATGAACAAAACTTTGAAGGTGCTAAATGGGTAATGAGTCCACCATTAAGAGAAAAGAAAGATCAAGCAACACTTTGGGCAGGCATTAATCAGGGCTTGGTACAAGTTGTTGCAACCGATCATTGTCCTTTTATGTGGGAACAAAAATTAATGGGTAAAGATGATTTCTCAAAAATTCCAAATGGTAATCCAGCCATAGAAAACAGAATGGAAGTGTTGTTTAGTGAAGGAGTTCAAAAAGGTAAAATCACATTAAATAAATTTGTTGAAGTATCATCAACAAATGCTGCAAAAATATTTGGCATGTTTCCTAAAAAAGGAACCATAGCAGTAGGCAGCGATGCTGATATTGTGTTATGGGACGCTAATGAAGAACATACTTTATCTGCATCAACTCATCATATGAATGTTGATTATAGTGGCTACGAAGGTTGGCGGGTAAAAGGTAAAGTGAAGAAGGTTTTATTGAGAGGAAAGTTAGCAATTAATGACAATAATTGTTTAATAGATAAAGGTTTTGGGAAATTCATAAAACGCAAAAAGATTGAAGGAAAAATATAGCCACAAAGGCACTAAGACAATAAGCAAAATTGCTTTGAACCCTTGTGACTTAGTTGCAAATAAAAAATAACTTTATGCCAAGAATAATTAAGTCAGGATTAATTCAATTGAGTTTGCCCAAAACAGAAGGCGAAGGAACTATTGCAGAAATTAAAGAAGCGATGCTGCAAAAGCATATTCCTTACATTGAGGAAGCTGGAAAAAAAGGTGTTCAAATTCTTTGCTTTCAAGAAATTTTTAATACACCATATTTCTGCCCTGGACAAGATAAAGCTTGGTACGAAAGTGCTGAAACTGTTCCTGGTTCTACCATTGAACGTATGCAAGAATATGCAAAAAAATATTCTATGGTTATCATTGTTCCTGTTTATGAAAAAGAACAACCAGGCGTTTTATATAACACAGCAGCAGTAATAGATGCTGATGGAACTTACTTAGGAAAGTATCGAAAAAATCATATCCCACACACCAGTGGTTTTTGGGAGAAATTTTTCTTCAAGCCT
This sequence comes from Chitinophagaceae bacterium, assembly GCA_031417315.1. Lineage (GTDB taxonomy): Bacteria > Bacteroidota > Bacteroidia > Chitinophagales > Chitinophagaceae > CAIVPM01. Next base: position 1,709 of record JANOVK010000346.1, read on the forward strand.
GGAAACCTTGGCTATCCTGTGTTTCAAACAAAATATGCTAAAGTAGGTGTATACATTTGTTATGATAGACATTTTCCTGATGGTGCCAGATGTTTAGGATTAAATGGAGCAGAAATTGTGTATAATCCGTCTGCTACAACAGTTGGTCAATCTCAATATTTATGGAAGTTGGAACAACCTGCACACGCTGTTGCCAATGGTTATTTTATGGGTTGCATCAATCGTGTGGGAACAGAAAAACCCTGGAACTTAGGCAAGTTTTATGGCACGTCTTATTTTGTAAATCCACTAGGAGAAATCATTGCAGAAGCCAGTGAAAATAATGATGAATTGCTTGTTACAGAATTTGATTTAGACTTGATTGATGAAGTAAGAAGTAAGTGGCAATTTTTTAGAGATAGAAGACCTGAAACATATGGCAAACTAACAGAACTTTAATTGAGGATTAAAAGTTATGAATTAAGAGTTTTTCCTCATTCATAATTCATAATTTATAACTCATAATTTTAAAATATATGATTCAAAATAAAAGGCTTACTCCAGAGCAATACCAACAAAATTTTGCAGATATTCATCCTCCATTTGAAACAAAAGATGCTGCAGTAGTTGAAGCCAATCGTTGTTTATTTTGTTACGATCCTCCTTGTACAAAATCTTGCCCAACAAGTATAAATATTCCTAAGTTTATTAAACAAATAACTACAGATAATATTAAAGGTTCTGCTCACACAATTTTCCAATCAAACATAATGGGTGCAGGTTGTAGCAAAGTTTGTCCTGTAGAAAAATTATGTGAAGGTGCATGTGTATTTAATTTAATGGAAGAAACGCCTATTCATATTGCAAAACTGCAACGGCACTCTACAGAAATTGCAATGAAAAATAATTGGCAATTATTTGAAAGAAAAAAATCTATAGGAAAAAAAGTGGCTGTTATAGGGGCTGGTCCTGCAGGTTTAAGTTGTGCTCATGTGCTTTCAAGAGAAGGAATTGATGTTACCATTTATGAGAAGGAATGTAAGGGGGGCGGATTAATGACTTATGGAATTGCTGCATATAAAGTAACTCCTAAATTTTGTGAAGATGAAGTAAATTATATTCTAGGGATTGGAGGAATAGAAATTAAATACAATCACGAGTTAGGAAAAAATATTTCACTTGAAGATTTACAAAAAAATTACGATGCAATATACTTAGCTTTTGGTGTAGGCTTGGCTCGTCAATTAGAAATTGCTGGTGAAGAATTACAAGGTGTTGAAGATGCCATAAGTTTTATTTATGATTTAAGAACCAATAATTTTTCAAACATAAAAGTTGGCGATAAAGTTGCAGTTATTGGAATGGGCATGACAGCTATTGATGCTGCAACACAAGCAAAAAGGTTGGGTGCAAATGAAGTTACTTTAGTGTATAGACGAACACAAGAAGAAATGCCTTGTACCGAAGAAGAATTAAACATTGCAAAACTTGATGGTTGTAATATTATTTGGTTAGCAGCACCAAAAGAAGTGATTGGTGTTGATGGAATGGTGACAAATTTAGTTTGCGAAAAAATGGAATTGGGAAACCCTGACGCAAGTGGAAGAAGAAGCCCAAAAGCAACAGGAAAAACATTTTCTTTAGATGTTGATATGGTAATAAAAGCTGCTGGACAAATGCCTTTTGAAAATTTGGTATCACAATATCAATTAGAAAATAAAAATGGAAAAGTTTCTGTAAAAGAAAAAACATTAACAAACATCAAAGGAGTATTTGCAGGTGGTGATTGTGTAAATGGAGGAAGAGAAGTTGTTGATGCAGTTCAAGCAGGTAAAGATGGAGCAGCTTCAATACTATTGTATCTTCAAATTTAAAGTTATTAATTATGAATGAAACTGAAATTCATAATTCATCATAAAAAATTCTACATAAAAAAAAAATTGAAATGGCAGATATATCATCAAACTTTCTCGG
>JANOVK010000347.1:0-2534 GCA_031417315.1 Chitinophagaceae bacterium
CAACATCGCGCAATTCGGTCTTGAGTTCGTCGCTGAAGGGCAGGCCCTTGCGCCCGTCGATCCAGCGCGGCAGGACGCGATACCCGCTGACCGAGAACGACCAGACCGCTTCGGGCAGACCGGTAAAGGCGCTTACGGCCTTGCCATCCTCCTTCCACAGCGAAAGTTCGCCCTCGCGATAGCCGACATCGGCAATCACCGCGCCGGTGTCAGTATCGGTGGCCAGCTTGCAGAACGCCTTGGGCCGGAATGCCGGTGCGGGATCGCGCTGAAACGCTTCCAGTCGCCGGATTTCGCGGCCGATTTCTGCCGCCCGGGCGAAGACCGCCGGATCGGCGGGGAAGGGGATGTGCGGGAAGGTATCCTCAAGGTCTTCGGCGAATTTGTAGGTGTAGCTTTGGGCGGAAAGCAGACAGAGAATCGCGTCGAAAATGTCCTCAGGCGTCTGCGCACCACCATAGGCTTCGGCCAAGGCCGCAACGAGCGCCGGGTTGATATTGTGCGCGTCAGGGCCAGCCCGGCGGTCATAGAGCGGGAAGGCATATCCGCCGTTGCTGCCTTTGATCGAGTGGTAGTCCGGAAGGAAGCCGTGGCACCAAATGCCGGGGCCTGCGCCCGTGTTTGATTTGAGTGAGTATATTCCCAAGTTCGTTATGCCCCAAGCTTCCTGCATTTCTGGGCCTGGTCGATTTAGAAGACGTAAGTCGTTATACAGCGCGCGGTTGTCGAAGGGGCGGTAGGCTAGGTCGCGAATAAAGTTAGGCTTGAATTCGGGGTCGTCGCGCTTCGCCAAAATTGGTGCAACCTGATGTGCGAGGCCGTCTGACTTGATTGCAATGAAAACCGGATCGTTGCCAGATTTCATGCCTGACTTCGAGAACGAGAAAGCTTCACGAACGGACAGCCATTCACCATTCTCGAATGGCCTCGGCCGCCAGTCTTCCAAAACGTCACGGTCGATTGCGATGGAATTTGGCAATGTCCCCCAAGCCGATCCGCCAACGAGCCAGTCTAGCTTGGCTTTCCTTTTGAACAGGCCTTCTTCCCAGCAATCGGTGTAGACGACTTCGGCCAGCGCACCCTCGGCCTTGCTGCCATCGGCAATCGCCAGTGTGATGGCGGTGCCGACCATGATATTGAAAACGCCCTGGTCGCCGTCGACATCGCCGCGTGTTCCGGTGCGGACATCACCGCGCAGGTCGATCACTTCAATCCGGTCGAACTTCTCGCGCATCATCTTGCGCAGCCCGGCATAGGGCCAGCCTGTCAGGAATTTGCGGTTGGAAATGAACGCGATCACGCCCTGCTGCGGAGCGTTATCAGCCTCAAACAGCTTCCAGATCGCCCAGCGCCAGAACGCGACCGAGAATTCGGGGAATGTGTTCAGCTGCCCGCCCTTACCGGCATCCTTGACCGGCTGCTTCAAATCTTCCCAAAGTCCGTCCATCCAGCGCCCGACCAGGGTTTCATTCTCGCCCTCGGCCAATCGCTTGTAAGGCGGATTGCCGATGATCGCGAGGATCGGCTGTTCGGTCTTGATCCGGTTGGCTTCCTTGCGCTCGTCATCAATCGGGATGCCCTGAATGCCCAGCTGACCAATTGCAGTAAGCGCGCCCGGCTCAGCCAGTGTATCTGCAAGGTATACACCGAGACGCGGCAGTTTGACTGCCTGTGGTTCGTTCTCATCCTCGTCCGCTGGACGATAACGCAGTGCGTGGTGCAGCCGGTAGTGCGCCACCGCGTATGGCCCGATCAACAGTTCGAACCCGAACATCCGCCCGGCCAGATTGCGCAAGGCCGATGACGCTGCCTTGCCGCCTTCTTCTGCCATCACCTGATCCCGCACCCGTTCGGCCACGCCCAGCAGGAAGGTGCCGGTGCCGGTTGCGGGATCGAGGATGTTCACCTTGGGATCGCGCAGGCCCTTGGTGCCGAGATTGTCCCGCAGAGCCCGGTCAAGCGCGCCGGTCATATAGCGGACGACTTCCAATGGCGTGTAATAGACCCCGTATTTTTCGCGCGCGGTGGGATCGAAGGTCTGGAGGAAGTCCTCATAGAAATAGAGGATCGGATCGCGGCCATCCTTTTGCGGGGCCAGAATTTCTGGCACGAAGCTGTTGACGCAATCGCGCATCACTTCGAACCCGATGCCGATCTGGCTGGTAACTTCGTCCTCGCTCAGCACGCGCAGCGCCGCCTTCAGCAGTGGATGCTCATCGGGCATCTGCTTCCACGCGTCCTCGCCAACCGGACCATCGCTCGCCTCGCGCACCAGCAGCAAACCAAACGCCAGCGTCTGGGCAAAGGCGGAGGAGAACAGCGTGTCAAAATCCGCCGCGGCATAGCCGCCCGCTTCGGGATGGGCATAAAGCACGTTGCGGAAGGTGCTGCGGACCATCATCAGCGGATCGGCGTCTTTGCCTTCGGCATGAAGCTGTCCGACCCGTTCCTGCACCGCGCTGCGCACCAGTTTGGCGGAATGGGCCAGCAGCTCGGCCAGATGCTGAGCATTGCGCGCGGCTGGCGCGTCGGCC
>JANOVK010000348.1:0-9412 GCA_031417315.1 Chitinophagaceae bacterium
TTTAAAAAAGCTCTTTGTGTAAACTCACCTGGTTTTGCAATTCTACATCCTAATGATGTTATTGTTTTAAGAATTTTTTCTTGAATAAATAACGAACCATGGCAACTAATTTCTACAATATCTTCTCCAGTATAAGATGTAGGATTTTTATAAATAGAAATTACAACTTCGTCTAAAATTTCGTTTTTAAATTTTAATAATCCAACATGTAAAGTATGAGATTGAACTTTTAATAAATTTTTTGATGGAAAAATTGAATTAATAATATCGATAGCATCTTTACCACTTAATCTAATAATTGCAATTGCTCCAATTCCTGGTGGGGTTGCTAAAGCTACAATTGTATCATCCCAACCTGTTAAACTTCCCTGCATTTAATACTTTTATTTTTTAAGAAAGCAAAATTAACTGTATAAATAAAAAATCCCGCCGATTGGCGGGATTTCAAAAAGTTAATTTATTTTAATCGTCTGTAATTAAAAAAGTAATTCTTTGTTTTTTTCTACTTTTTACCGTTATTCCATTTTGAACTCCTGGTTTCCATTTTGGTCCTTTTTTTATTACTTTAACTGCTTCATCAATTGTACCATAATCTGAGCCACCTCCAACAATTACCCCAGTCGCATCGCTAATAACACCTTCTTTATTTACAGTAAATGAAATTTCAACAGTATATCTACCTGAAGGTGCTCCATTATCTTTTGGCACTTCACTATTTAAATTTCTTTCTAAATATTTGTTCCAACCTCCTTGACCTCCTGGAAATTCAGATTCAATTTGCACAGAAGTAAATAATTTATCGTAATCTTCTTCTACTTTAACTGGTGCAACTCCTGTTGATGTTTCAACTGGTGCAACAAATCCATCATCTTTTTTTCCTTCTTGATTAATGGTACCAATCTTTGTATCTTCTAATTTAATTATTTCTGGAGGTTTTTCATCTTCTTTAACCTCTTCGTCTTTTACAATTTTTGGAGGTGTAAATTTTGTAATTTCAACTTTTGGTGGTTCAACTTTTGGTGGTGGTGGTGGCGGTGGTTCTGGACGTTTTTCTTCCTTAAATCTTTCAAGGCTCATATATTGAACCAACATTTTTGTATCCTCTTTTTTTTCTCCTCCAAAAACAATATTATAACCAGCAAATAAAAATGCTAAGATTAACATTCCTATTAATGCTTTATTCATTCTTTCTTTATAAGTCTTTCTAAGTTCGTATGCTCCATATTCTTTATTTCTTCCTTCGAAGATGATATCAAGAACATCGGCAGACATTATTTTATTTATATCCATAATTTATTTTTTAGATGTTATCAATTTGGAGTTTCAATTAATTTTGAGATCCCGTATTTTGAGTTAATGCTATTAACTGATTTTCTATGTCTGAAATATCAACTAATGCATACCTCTTAACAACATTTATACTCATTTCATCTAAAATATCAACCACATTTTTATAAGTACATTCAGAATTAGGTTTTAATACAACAACAAAATCTTTATCGGGAGTATTTGCTTTTTTCTTTAAAATAATATTTCTAATACCATTTTCTCCGTTTCCAAAATTTGCAGATTTAAAACTTGCTGATGCATTATTATTATCTAACATGCCTTCGTAGTAAAAAATATTATTTCCTTTTGCAAGTAAAATAGTTAATACACCACTCTCTTTTGCTTTGTTTTGATCTTCTGGTTTATCTGCATCTTTTGGTAAAAACAATTTAAAAGCTGTTGGCTGACTCATTGTTGTTGTAAAGATGAAAAAAGTAATTAGTAGAAATCCTAAATCAACCATTGGAGTTAAATCCACTCTGGTTGAAAGTTTTTTTGCTTTTTTTACTCCGGGTCCTTTTTTATGTCCACCACCGGACGAAGTATCCATTTCTGCCATTTCAATAATTTTTTTTATTTAAAAAATAAAATTCTATTTTGTTGGTTCTGCTTTATTGCCCATGTTTTCTTTATAAAGCTCTGTGCCAATTGGTACGTTTTCTGGATTGGTAATTAACTGAAATTTTAAAAAATCGTTCTTTTTAAACGCATCAATTACTGCTTTAAAAGATGGATATTTACTATTATTATCTCCTTTTAATAACAAGTTCATTTTTTGACCTTGATAAGCAGAACTAATAATTTGCATCCATTCAATTATTTCATTATTCCCTTTTGTAGTATCAAAAGGAATTCCAGGTAACAAATCGCCCATTTTACTTTCTTTGGGTAAAGCCAAAAAAGCTGGCAACTGACTAAATGAAGTACCCCAAAATTCTGCTTTTTTAAAAGCAGCTACGTTAATCCCTAAATTTTTTGTTGTATTTAAAGTATTAGCTACATACTCTTTTTTATCTTCATCATCCATCGATAAAAACACTTTGCCATTTTTATCAATGGTAATTAAAACCAAATCTTTTTCTGGTGCAACTTTCGAAGCAACTGAATTTGGTGTGGTAACCGTAATAGCTTCAGCAGCTTTAAATTTAGTAGTTAATATAAAGAAAGCCAATAACAAAAAAGCAACATCACACATTGCCGTCATATCAATAACTGTACTCTTTCGTGGTAATTTGGGTCTTGACATTTTAATTATTTAAAATAATTTACAATTAAGATTCAACTTTAAAATAATTCCATAAATAGTTTAATACTATTTATAGTTTGCTGCAAAACTTTGAGTTAAAGTAAAACCACTTTCATCAATACCAAAAGTTACCGCATCAATTCTTGTTGTAAATACATTATACATAATAATAGCTACTGCAGATGTACCAATACCTAATGCTGTATTATATAAAGCCTCTGCAATACCTTGAGACAAAGCTTGAGCAGCTTCTCCACCACCACTATCACCTAAGGCAGCAAATGAGCGTATCATTCCCAATACTGTACCCAATAATCCAACTAATGTAGCAACAGATGCTAAAGTTGATAAGAATACAAGATTTTTTTCTAACATGGGTAATTCAAGAGCAGTAGCTTCTTCTATTTCTTTTTGAATATTTAAAACTTTTTGTTCTGTAGATAATTCAGAATTGCTAACCATATCTTTATATTTACGTAATCCTGCTTTCATTACGTTACCTACACTTCCTTTTTGTTTATCACATTCTATTAAAGCTTTATCAACTTCCTTATTAGCTAAATGAAATTGAACTTTTCTTATAAATTCATTGTTATCACCAGTTCCACTTGCTTTAGAAACAGTTAACATTCTTTCAATAACAAATGTTACAACTATTAAAAAACAACCAATTAATACAGGTACAATTATACCTCCTAAATACATACGAGCTAATCCACTTTTTGCTCCTTCGCGATGAGGCCAAAAGCCTCCATTTTCTGCACCTTCAGTAAAGTTACCTGGTGCACCAATAACAAAACGCCATAAAATGTATGCTAAAATAATACAAGTTAAGGGTGCAATCCATGAAATTGAATTGCTTGATTTGTGTGGTTGAGAAGCTCCTGAAGATTTTACTGCTGTTGGTTTAATGTCAGCCATAATACGTTTCGATTTAAAGTTAAAAAATGTTTTATTTAAAATAAAGTTCGCAATTTTAATGAAAAAAAATAGGAATTAAGCAATATCAGTTAAAAATTAATTTTTTATTAAGTTCGAATTAATAAAAAAAGGGATCAACCAATTAGTCATTATTTAACTATTCCAAGAATACTGATTTAATTTATATCAAATAATTTTTGTAAAAATGTTATAAGTTTCAGGGTCTTGCATTAATAAAATATAAATTTGAAACTGAAACCACTAATTGCTTTTAAATATTTTTTATTTGTAAAAATATAATTTATGACTCGAGAAAAACAGCTTGAAAAATATACAGAGATTTATAATAATTTAAATGCCGAACAAAAAAAAGCAGTTGATACTATAAGTGGGGCTGTTATGGTTATAGCTGGACCTGGAACCGGAAAAACTCAAATTTTAAGTGCAAGAATTGGAAAAATTTTACTAGAAACAGATTCTTTACCACAAAATATTTTATGTCTTACCTATACAGATGCTGGTACCATTGCAATGAGAAAAAGATTGTTAAGCTTTATTGGTGCTGCATCTTACCAAGTTAACATTCACACATTCCATTCTTTTTGTAACGAAGTAATTCAGGATAATTTAAACCATTTTGAAAAAAACGAATTAAATCTAATTAGTGATTTAGAATCTATAGAATTATTTAAAGAATTAATACATGGGTTTAAAAAAGATAACCCATTAAAACGATATAGAGGCGATGTTTATTTTGATATTTCGAATTTGAGATCACTATTTAGTAATATAAAAAAAGAAGGTTGGACAAAAGAATTTTTACAAAACAGTATTGAACAATACTTAATAGATATTCCTTTAAGAGATGAGTTTATTTATCAAAGAAAATATAAAGAATTTAATAAAGGAGATTTAAAGCAATCTAAAGTTGATGAAGAAGTTGGCAGAATGAATAAATTAATAGCTGCTGTTAATGAATTTGAAAATTATCAATCATTAATACGAAAAAGAAATTTGTACGATTTTGATGATATGATAAACTGGGTTATAAAAGCGTTTGAAGAAGATGTAAATTTATTAGATCAATATTCAAGTAAATACAATCATATTTTAGTTGATGAATATCAAGATACCAGTGGCACACAAAACAAAATTATTAATTTATTATATCAACACGATTTTACCGAAAGCATTTTTGTTGTGGGCGATGATGACCAGAGTATATACAGGTTTCAGGGAGCAAATGTTGAAAATATGTTGTCTTTTTCAACCTCATTTAATAGTCAATTAAAAACAATTGTTTTATTAAATAATTACAGATCTGTTCAGCCCATATTAGATATTTCAAAAACTATTATTGAAAAAAATTCGCAACGATTAATTCATAAGATTCCTAATTTATCTAAAGATATTATTGCAGCAAACGAATCTCTAATTCCTCTTCAAAATCAACCAAAAATAGTAGAATCTGGGTCAGAAAAAGAAGAATTAATTTACTTAACATTAACCGTTGAAACCCTTTTGCAACAAGGCATTTTGCCAAAAGACATTGCAATTATTTATAAAGAAAATAAATATGGCGAATCTTTAGCACAATTTTTTAAACAAAAAAATATACCTTATTATAGTAAAAGACAAGTTAATGCATTTGCTCAGCCAATTGTGCAGCAACTAATATTAATATTAAATTTTTTAGCTGCCGAACATGACACTCCTTATGAAGGAGATGAAAAGTTATTTGAAATTTTACATTTTAATTGTTGGAATATTAAGCCTATAGAAATTGCAAAACTTAGTGTTGAAGTAGCATCACTACAATTCAGCGATAAAAAAACTTCAATTAGAAATTTAATTCAATCAAAAATAAATACCCCCAAAAAAGATTTATTTACTAACCCTGATATTAGCAATGAAATTAAAAATGCAGCTATAATACTTGAGCAATTAATTGCTGATGTTAGTAATCAAACCATACAAACAGTTGTAGAAAATATTATTGTAAAAACTAATTTGTTAGGAGAAATTATGTTGCACCCTGACAAACATTTTTTATTAAAAGCCATTACCGTTTTATTCGATTTTGTAAAAAATGAAACTTCGAAAAACACACAAATTACACTTCAAAATTTAGTGAGCATTATTGAGTTAATGAAAGTAGAAAAAATTATTTTGCGTATAATTGAAGTAAATGGAACTGATAAAGGAGTTAACTTATTAACTGCACATGGTAGCAAGGGATTAGAGTTTGAGTACGTTTTTATTGCTGGTACTAATGCCCATACTTGGGAGAAAAAAAAGAATCCAAATAACGGATTTAAATTACCCGATACCATTTTTTTAGACCATAATAATTTAGACAATAATAACGACTCTATCGAAGAAATTAGAAGGCTATTTTATGTTGCTATAACTAGAGCTGCAAAATATTTAACCCTTAGTTATGCTATTACAAAAAATGATGGAAAATTAGCTGAACCCTCTGTTTTTATTGCAGAAATTCAGGATGCTTATAAAATTAAAACTGAAACTAATACTATTTCAGAAATAGAAAAATTTGAGTTTTCATCTTTACAATTTAACAAAGCAGCTAAACCAAAAGTTGAACAAATAGAGAAAGATTTTCTAAATCCAATTCTTGAAAAATTTGTAATGAATGTAACCGCATTAAACAACTATTTAAAATGCCCTTTACAATTTTATTTCAATAATCTTATTAGAGTACCATCTGGTAGAAACGAAGCCACAGAATTTGGCAGTGCCATACATTATGCATTAGAAAAATTATTTAAAAAAATGCAATTAAATAATAACGAATTTCCGAGTAATGTTGAATTTACAAACGACTTTAATTGGTACATCCATCGCCATAGAGAAAACTTTACAAAAGAACAATTTGATAGAAGATTAGAGCAAGGAGAAATGGTTTTAAAAAATTATTACTCTAAATACATTAATCAATTTAACAAAATTGTTTCTATAGAAAAAACTTTTAAAAACATTGTAGTTGATGATATTCCTTTAAAAGGTAAAATTGATAAATTAGAATTCGATAGAAACAATATTAATGTTGTAGATTATAAAACTGGAAGTTTTATAAAAGCAAAAAAAGATAAAAAAAGTTTTGATCCACCAAATGAAAATAACCCACAAGGTGGCGACTATTGGAGACAAGCTGTTTTCTATAAAATATTAATTGATAATAATACAACAAACCCAACCTGGAATGCTATTAGTACAGAATTCGATTTTATTGAACCAGATGATAAAAATGAATTTCAAAAAGAAAAAATTACTATCTCGCCTGCAGATATTACAACAGTAAAAGAACAAATTAAAACAATTTGGAGTAAAATTCAATCTCATGAATTTTATACTGGCTGTGGAAAGGAAAATTGTAAATGGTGCAATTTTGTTAAAACCAATAACCTTGCTATTGAATTTGAAGAAGTGGAGGAACTAGAACAAAATCAAACAGAAATTTCATTTGAATTGTAAATAAAAAAGCCATCACTTTATTTAGTAATGGCCAATAAATATTATTAAAAAAATTAGGGTTGTTTTGTTAAAGTAAGCTTAACTCTACCAACAGCGGCACTATCAAATCCAATTATTATATTAGAAGTTGTTAAACTTTCAACCTGATAACTTCTTCCATCGAATGATAATTGGTTGGGTGGAGTTAATGTATAAAGACCAGTTCTGCCAGTTGGGGGTGTAGTACAATAAACCCCAGAATCAGCATAATTATAAGTTCCAATAGTTGCAAAAGTATGAATATTGTCTCTTTGGCAAGGTGGATAATAAGCATCAATATTAAAAAAATCAATCGCAAAAACAGAACCAGTAGGTGTAAGTGTAGCTGCTGTAGTTTTATATTTTCCTGCAATATTATTATTAGTAAGTTCTAAATTCCCTCCAGAAATTACTTCATCTTTTTTGCAAGCAGCAAAAATTAAAACAAAAAATATCAAAATAAGTAAAGATGATTTACGCATATAAAAAATTTCTTTTAGTGTTCAAAAGTATATAGAATCCGCCTCATTTAAATTAAAAAAAACTATTTTTTAAAATTATAATAAATATCAATTTACTCATTATCTTATCAATCGTTACTTTTGCTGCCCTAAAGAATAATAATGATTGATAAATTAGATGCAATTAAAGCCAGATTTGACCAAGTGGGTGTCGCCCTTACTAATCCAGAAATAATTGCGAATCAAAAAGAATTTGGAAAACTGAGTAAAGAATATAAGTCTTTAGAAAAAATGGTTATTCCTTTCGAAGAATATAAAAAAGTAATTATTGATTTCGATTATGCTAAAGAAAGTTTAAATAGTAGTGATGAGGAGATGAAGGAATTAGCAAGAATGGAATTACCAGAATTAACTACAAAAAAAGAAGAGCTAGAAAAAAAATTAACGCAACTTTTAATTCCAAAAGATCCACAAGATGATAAAAATGCAATACTTGAAATTCGTGCTGGTACTGGTGGAGATGAAGCCAGTTTGTTTGCTGGTGATTTATTAGGCATGTATATGAGATACTGTAGTAAACGTGGTTGGAAAACTTTTTTAGTTAGTGAAAGTGAAGGAACTGTGGGTGGTTATAAAGAAGTAATATTAGAGGTTATTGGCGAGGATGTTTATGGCACTTTAAAGTTTGAAAGTGGTGTACATAGAGTACAACGTGTTCCTAACACAGAAACTCAAGGTCGTGTACATACAAGTGCAGCAACAGTTGCAGTGATGCCAGAAGCCGATGAGGTTGATTTTGAGTTGAAAGAAAGTGATGTAAAAATGGAAACTGCAAGAAGTGGTGGTGCTGGTGGACAAAATGTAAATAAAGTAGAATCGAAAGTATTTTTAACACATATTCCAACAGGTGTTGTGGTGGTTTGTCAAACAGAACGTTCTCAATTAGGCAATAGAGAAAAAGCAATGGGTATGTTACGTACAAAATTGTATGAAGAACAAGTACGTAAACATGAAGACGAAATTTCTCGTCATAGAAAAACATTAGTAAGCACTGGAGATAGAAGTGCAAAGATTAGAACTTACAACTGGCCACAAGGCAGAGTTACAGATCATAGAATTGGTTATACGAGTTATAATTTAGACTCTGTAATCAATGGTAATGTCGATGAATTTATTGAGCAATTACAAATGGCTGAAAATGCAGAGAAAATGTTGGAAGATCACAACTAATGTTTAACTCACTTCAACCAAATAATAATTCTTTTTTCCTTTTTGTACTAATACATATTTATTATGTAAAAGAGTTTGTGTTGTAATAGACTGTTGTAAGTCTTCAACTTTTTTTCTATTAATCAACACTCCTCCATTTTGAATCATCTTTTTCGCTTCTCCCTTACTAGGAAAAATATTAGCATCAGCTAAAAAGCTTACTACATCTATGTTTGATTGTATTTTACTCAAATAAAAATTAGATTTTACTACGCCTTCCATATTCTCTAAATCTTCAACACTTAAACTTTCTGTAGGTGCAGATTGATTAGCAAATAATTTTTGGGTTGTATCGAAAGCTTCTTGCAAACCTTTTTCTCCATGTACAAATTTGGTGACTTCCTTAGCCAAAGTTTTTTGCAAAATTCTGTCACTTGGATTTTGTTGATGGGCATCATTTAAAGTTGCAATTTCTTCTTTGGTTAAGAAAGTGAAAATCTTTATCCAGTTTGATGCATCTGCATCACTACTATTTAACCAGAATTGATAAAATTGATAAGGAGAAGTTTTATCTGCAGCTAACCAGATATTGCCTTTTTCAGTTTTTCCAAACTTTCCACCATCTGATTTGGTTAATAAAGGACAAGTAAATGCAAAAGCATTTTCACCAGTTTTTTTTCTGATGATTTCTGTACCAGTTACAATATTTCCCCATTGGTCACTACCCCCCATT
>JANOVK010000349.1:0-13002 GCA_031417315.1 Chitinophagaceae bacterium
ATTTGTGTTACTTTAAAATTCCTTCGCCACAACGTCTCCTTGCAAAGTGTTTTGTGTAAGCCAAGGGACGTTGTGGTTTCTAATCATCTTCAAATGTTTCCGTTGTTGGTAGGCTTTGCCATACCAACGGGGAAGAAATTCAAGCATTAATATTGAAAAGAATAATGTTTATTTTATAACTACACAATTCTTTACCTTATTCATCTACCAAAAAACAAAAAACTTCTTTAGGTCCATGAACCCCTACCACTAAAGTTTTTTCAATATCTGCAGTTCTGCTTGGGCCAGTTGCTAAAGAAATAATTGAGGGTAAATTATCGCCATACTTTTCTTTAATTATATTTAATCCATCTGCAATATCGTACACTAATTGGTGGGTAAAAGCAATACAAATATGTATGGGTGCATAAACACTATTTGCTCTGCCACTTGCTGTTTTATTAGTTAAAAAAATACTACCGGTTCTTGCAATTAAAGCTTCGCAAGATGTTATAGAAGCTTCGCAATTATTAACGCTTACCGAATTATTAATGTGGCTAAAATTATTTGCAGTAAGTTGTTGTTGCAAAACTGTTTCGCTACAAATTACTTTACTAAAACTTCTACTTATTATAAGTAAATTTAATTGATTTACAAGTTCTGAAAAATTGGAGCAATATGAAAATCTACCCTGCAGTTTTGTAAAATTTTCTGCAAATTCTATTTCTAATTCTTGGGTTGATGGTTGAAATACAAATTCAGTATTATTTCTTTCAGGAAAAGGAACAGGCACTGATTGTACTAGTGCCTGTTTTATTTTGTTTAAAATATTTTCTCTTGCAACCGACATATTAGTGAGTTGTATTTTCTGTTGTTTCAGATGGGGCATCTGTTACAGCAGGTATTATATTTTCTTTAGGAATATCAGTTATTTCTTCTACAACTTCAATAATCTTTTTTTCTTCAAATGGTCTTTTACCAATTAGTTCTTCCACATCGCTTTTATGTAAAACTTCTTTATCGAGCAAAGCTTTGGCTAAAATTTCAACTTGTTCTTTTTTCTCAGTTAAAAGATTTTTTGTAGTGATGTATGCTACTTCAATAATTTTTCTAACTTCTTCATCAATAATTCTACCTGTTTCTTCACTAAATGGTTTGGTAAATGTATTTTCTTGTGTAGGGTCGTAAAAACTTACATTACCCAATTTAGCATTCATACCATAAACAGTAACCATGCTATAAGCAATTTTTGTAATTTGTTGCAAATCGTTACTTGCACCTGTTGATATTTTTCCAAAGAAAATTTCTTCACTAGCTCTACCGCCTAAGGTCATACAAATTTGATCAGTCAACTGTTCAATATCGTATAAATATTGTTCTTTAGGAGTGTATTGTGCATAGCCTAAAGCAGCAGAACCTCTTGGTACAATGGTTACTTTTAATAAAGGATAAGCATGTTCTAAAAACCAACCACACACAGCATGTCCAGCTTCGTGATAAGCAATAATTTCTTTTTCGTGTGGAGCTATAATTTTATTTTTCTTCTCCAAACCACCAATAACTCTATCAATAGCATCTTGAAAATCTTTCATATCCACTCCTGTTTTATTATTACGAGCAGCAATTAAAGCAGCTTCGTTACAAACATTAGCAATATCGGCACCGGCAAAACCTGGTGTTTGTTCAGCAAGTTTATGTACATCTAAATTTTCAGAAACTTTAATAGGTCCAAGATGTACTTTAAAAATAGCTTCTCTACCCACAACATCTGGTCTATCAATTGTAATTTGTCTATCAAATCTTCCTGGGCGTAATAAAGCAGAATCTAAAACATCAGGTCTGTTGGTTGCAGCTAAAATAATAATACCACTATCTCCACCAAAACCATCCATTTCAACTAAAAGTTGATTTAAAGTATTTTCTCTTTCATCGTTGCTCATCACAGCATTTTTTCCTCTAGCTCTGCCAATGGCATCTATCTCATCAATAAAAATTATACATGGAGCTTTTTCTCTAGCTTGTTTAAATAAATCTCTAACTCTACTAGCACCAACACCTACAAACATTTCTACAAAATCGCTTCCACTTAAACTATAAAATGGAACTTGAGCTTCGCCAGCCATTGCTTTTGCTAATAAAGTTTTACCCGTTCCTGGAGGTCCAACTAATAAACAACCCTTAGGAATTTTACCACCCAAAGCCGTATATTTTTTTGGGAATTTTAGAAAATCTACAATCTCCATTACTTCTACTTTTGCTTCATCTAAACCAGCAACATCTCCAAAATTGATATTTACTTTGGTTCCTTTATCAAATAAAGTTGCTTTCGATTTTCCAATATTAAAAATACCACCTGGTCCACCACTCGAGGCACCACCACCCATTTTTCTCATTAATAAAACCATTGCAACTACCATAACTAAAATAGAAATTATGGATGTGCTAAATGGCCCAAAAAACTCTGGGTCGGTAACTACAATAATTTTTGGTTCGGGTATATTATTCTCTTTACAAAAAGCTGCAATTTCTTTTGGATAATTTTTTATATCGGCAATTTCGTATTGAAAAATGGGCACACCTTTTATTTTTTCAGGGGTGTATTTTTCTTTAAAACGTTTTTTGTAATAAGGCTTATTAATACTTTCTGGTACTATATAAATTCTTACAATATCTTTTACTTTAACGATTTCAATCTTTTCTATATCTCCTTTTAAAAGCATAGAATCTTTAACTTCTCGCTCTCCTAATTTTGCCATTTCTGGTTTAAGGCCACCACCAATTAAAGTAGAGCCCACTAAGCCAACAAGAATTAATCCATACACCCAATATATATTAAATTTTGGTCTCTTTTTAGGAGCTTTACTTTTATTATTATTTTGTTGAGCTGAATTTTCTGATGCATTATTTTCTTCTTGTAGATTATTATTTTCTACAGTAGAATTATTGTTAGATGTTGTATCATCATTTTTTATATCGTCTGCCATATTAAGTTTACTCAGTTTATTATTAATCATTGTGAAGTGTTGATTCACCATCACACCACATTTCTTCTAATCTATAAAATTTTCTTGCCGTAGGATGCATTACATGAACTACGATATTTACATAGTCTATCAAAACCCATTGTAAAGATTGTTGCCCTTCTTGTTTAAACGGACGTTCGCCACAAACATCAAAAACTTCTTGAGATATATTATCACAAATTGCTTTACATTGAGGGGTACTATTACCAGTGCAAACAATAAAAAAATCTGCAACTGCTTCTGGTATTTTTCTTAAATCTAAACTCACAATATCTTCTCCTTTTTTGTCCTTAATTGCTTTTATGATTGTTTTATAAAATATTGAATTCTTTGTAAGTTTGGGAAGAGTTTTTTTTGATTTGTCTTGTAAAGTTATTTGTGCCAATAATGTATTTGTTAAGTTACTAATTTGTTTTTTAAGCCTAAAAAATTATAATTTATATTATAATTTATGTTCTAGTTATTTTTGCCAAAAATAGTATATTGTTATCAACTCATCAACCATTGGTAAAAATAGGCGAACCATTCATAATACTTTCAGAGGTTGATAGTACCAATAACTATGCCCTTAAGCTAATACAAGATGGGCTTGGCAAAAATGGCACTGTAATTTTTGCCCAACATCAAACAAAAGGAAGAGGGCAGGTTGGTAAAATTTGGCAAGCAAATGTGCTTGACAATATTTTAATGTCGATTATTTTTGATATTACTGCAATTCCTATACAAAACCAAGTTGGACTTTCGTTTTTAACTGCATTAAGTTGCCATGAGTTTTTTAACAAATACTCGAAGGATGGAACTGCCATAAAATGGAGCAACGATATTTATTGGAACGACAAGAAGGCAGGAGGAATTTTAATTGAAATTTCTGCCTACAAAAATTCTCGATTTGCAGTATTAGGTATTGGCTTAAATATTAATCAAATTAAGTTTGATAAAAGCTTACCTAATCCGGTTTCGCTAAAACAAATAACAGGCAAAGAGTTCGACGTTATTAATCTTGCAAAAGAATTATGTTTAATTATTGAAAAATGGAGTTTGATATTTAATCAGAATAATATTAAAGAGTTAAATAAATCGTATAATAAAGTTTTGTACAAAAAAGGAAAAGAAGTAACAATTAAAAAAAAGAATATTAAATTTAATTGTACCATAAAAGAAGTGAACCTACACGGAGAGTTAGTGGTTGAAAATGGAATTAAAAAAACGTATAAGTTTGGAGAAATAAGTTGGGTTGTATAATTTATTAAAATTTTACAAATACATGGTCGGCAAGAATATCATTTCGAAAGCAAGTATTTTTGTTTATTACAAATCATAATGACATTTAAAGATTCTTTTTTATTGGCCTTTTCAACAGTTAAAAGTAATAAACTGCGAACAGGTATTACTGTTTCAATAATTGCATTTGGAATAATGGCTTTAATTGGAATTATTACTGCTATTCAGGCAATGAATCAGAGTTTGTCTGAAAGTTTTTCTTCAATGGGAGCAAATGCTTTTAGTATAAAATTTAAAGAATCTAGTATTCATTTTGGTGATGGAAATAACGAGTCAGTATCGAAGCGTGGATTAATTCAAAAAAAATCGAATTTAAATAAACCAATTAGTAAAGTACACGCTGAATTTTTTAAAAGCAATTTCAAATTCCCATCTAAAGTAAGTATTTATTTACGTGGTGGAAGAAATATTGAAAGTATTTATGGAACAAAAAAAACAAATCCTGTTTGTGCTGTTTGGGGTGGAGATGAAAATTATTTAGAAGTTACTGGATATAAAATTGAACTGGGAAGAAACTTAAATCATTTAGATGTAGAAAGTGGAAGAAGTGTTTGCATAATTGGAAGCAATGTTGCATTAAAATTATTTGGCGAAAAACCTGAATTAGCTATTGATGAAATTATACGAGTAAGTGGAATGCCTTATAGAGTAATTGGGGTTTTAAAAAATAAAGGCTCAAGCATGGGAAGGGTTGACGATATTATTTTTACATCGTATAATAATGCTAGAAAATATGAGAATGCTGCCAACACTTTTATTATTGGAGTGATGGTAAAAAATGTAATTGATTTAGAAATGGCAACTGGTGAAGCCGCTAGTGTATTTAGATCTGTAAGAAAAATGCAGCCAAAAGATGCCGATAATTTTGCTATAGAAAAAAGCGACAAATTTGCTGAAATGTTTATTGGATTTTTAAGTGGAATATCAGGTGCTGCAGGTGTTATAGGTTTAATAACTTTATTAGGTGCTGCAATTGGATTAATGAATATTATGTTAGTTGCAGTAAACGAAAGAACACGAGAAGTTGGATTAATAAAAGCATTGGGCGGAACAAGAAAAAATGTAAAAACTCAGTTTCTTTTAGAGAGTATGATTATAAGTGTAATGGGTGCATTAGTAGGAATTTTTTTAGGAATATTAATTGGCAATAGTGTTGCTATTTTATTAGATACAGGGTTTGTAATTCCTTGGGCATGGGTAATTGGGGGCGTTTTATTATGTACGGTTGTTGGATTATTGGCAGGAGTTTACCCTGCAAGAAAAGCTTCGAAACTTAATCCTATTGTGGCTTTAAGACACGAGTAAGTGCTAACTTAATAATCTAAATCTAATTTTAATCGGTCTTTAAATTCTCGTACCATTGGGTATTGTGCAGCTATTAAATCAAATTTCTGGCGACTATTTAAAGTTACTGATTGTGGTAAAACTTCCACCTCGTATTTTATAACTTCAATAAAAAAGGTAATAGCAAAATTGTTAAAAGAATTTCTTATTAAATCGGTTAAAGATAATTTTTCTTGTTCAATTGATTTTTGAGAAATTAAAGTTGGTACAAATAATTTAAATGTAGAATCGTTTTCAATTTCAATTGTTGCTTTTTTAATATAATTTATAGTTGAATTTTTTCCTCCCGATTTACTTAATTGTAAAATATATTCTTTTATACAATTATCAAGTTTTTCAAAATTTAAAGATTCTACATCTTTAATAACTTCAATTGTGTATTTATCTCCAGCTTTTTGACGTAAAATTTCGAGTAACGATTTATTATTTGATAGCGGTATACTTTGTTTCTTTTCTAATTTAGCTTCAATTAAAATTTCATTTTTTTGCGAATCAGTTTCATTAACTTTTGGTATTGGTCCTAAATTGCTAAAATCTAAATCCTTGTCTTCTTCACTTAAATAGGCAACCTCAGGTTTTAAAAAAGTTTCATACTGTTGTTGAGCTTCACTTTTTTGTTTCTTAGCTTCAATTTCAACAAATAGTTTAGGTTCGAGTTTAGCATTTATTTGTATTGATGGAATGGGCTTGAACTTTATGGCTATTTCTGAATCAATTCGTTTTTTTTTAACTACTACACCCTGCTCGTTTGAAAAATCGATTGCTTGTTGTAAAAAATTTAATTTAATAATGGCAAATTCAATATGTAATTTTTTATTGCGAGCCATTTTAAAACTTAGTTCAGCATCGTTTAAAATATTTAAAGTACTTATTAAATAAGCTGTTTCAGTGCTTTTTGAAACTGTAAAATATTTTTCTTGCATACCCTCAACAACATCTAATAATTGTGCAGCTCTTTCATCTTTACAAACTAAAATATTTCTAATAAATTCTGCAAAGCCATTTAATACTGTATCTCCTTCAAATCCTTTGCTATTTACTTCATCATACAATAACATAGCTCCAGCCATATCTTGTTTTTGTAAATAATCTAATAGCTTAAAATAATAATCGTGGTCTAAAATATTTAAGTGTTCGATTGTATTTTGATAATTTACTTCACCATTAGTAAAACTTACAATTTTATCTAAAATACTTAAAGCATCTCGCATGCAGCCTTCACTTTTTTGTGCAATAATTTGTAGTGAGGCTTTATCTGCTTTTAAATTTTCTTTGTCAACTATTTGTTGTAAATGCTCAACTGTATCGTTATTGGTAATTCTTTTAAAATCGAAGATTTGGCAACGCGATAAAATGGTAGGAAGAATTTTGTGTTTCTCGGTTGTAGCTAATATAAATATGGCGAAAGATGGGGGTTCTTCTAATGTTTTTAAAAAAGCATTAAATGCACTTGCACTTAACATATGAACCTCATCAACTATATAAATTTTATATTTTCCTGCTTGTGGAGTAAATCTAACTTGAGCTACTAAATCTCTAATATCATCAACAGAGTTATTACTTGCAGCATCAAGTTCATGAATATTTAATGAAACTCCATCGTTAAAACTTTTACAACTAATACATTCGTTACATGCTTCACCATCTTGTTTAATATTTATACAATTTATTGTTTTAGCTAATATTCTTGCACAAGTTGTTTTACCCACACCACGTGGACCACAAAATAAAAATGCATGAGCTAATTGATTATTTTTTATTGCATTTTTTAAAGTGGTTGTAATATGAGATTGCCCAACAACAGTATCAAATTCTTGAGGGCGATATTTTCTGGCAGAAACAATAAACTTATCCATACAAGTTGCAAGATAAGGTTTGCTTTTTTTTTAATGCATAAAAAAAGGAACAAGTTGAAAACTTATTCCTTTTTAATACTATCGAAAAATAATTTTTAAACTTTTTTACAAGCTTTTGTACAAGTATGACCTTTTTCGCCATGAACCATTACACATTTTCCAGCTTTTTTGCATGCATCAGTGCAAACATGATTTTTCATAGCTGCTTTATCTTTCATACAATCTTTAGAACAAGTATGGCCTTTTTCACCATGAGCAATTACACATTTTCCAGCTTTTTTGCATGCATCAGTACATACATGAGCTTTCATGGCTGAAACTTCTTTATTGACTACTGGTGCACAAGTATGACCTTTTTCGCCATGAGCCATTACACATTTACCAGTTTTTTTACATGCATCAACACATACATGATCTTTCAAAGCTGGCATTTCTTTAATTTCAGTTTTAGCATCTTTAGTTGATTTTGTTTGAGCATCTGCTGTTACACCTATTGCTATAAACAACAAAATGCTTAATAATAATTTTTTCATTTTTTTGGTTTTAGTTATTTTTTTAGTTTGATACGAATATAAATTGTTTTATTAATATTAATAGGATACATTTTTAATTATATTCCATAATTGGGTGTCGTTCAAAAATATTTTTTGTTTCATCAAAAATAAATCTATAAGTAATCATTCTTCTACTTTGTTTACCCCCTAAATTTTTATAAATATTATGCATTTTTGGATTCCACTCTCCAGCCCAACCCATTTCGTAGCTATCATACCAATTTTTATGTTGCATGTTATAGCCAGAAGCTTGAATTAAAAAACTATCTACACCTAATGCTTGATATTTTGGAACAACACCAAAAATTAAACCTATTAATTTTTTTCTTTTTACTGTGTATTTCATCCACAATAAATGTAATTTTTGTGCCCATCCTAATTTTCCATCAAAATGTTTAAAATATTGGTTTACATCTGGCACACTTATAAACATTGCTATGGGTTCTTCTTTATAATAAGCAAACCACATTACCCTAGCATCCATAATGGGTTTCATAATTTTAAATAGCGATTGCACTTCTTTAAAAGTTATTGCTTTTGCTTCTCCATGTTGTGCCCAAGCTGTATTATAAATTGTAACAAAATCTCGGGCATATTTATCTAAATTTTTTAAATCAACATGCTTTGCAGTATAATCTGCTTTTGCTTTAAATTTTATATATCTTTCCTGAAACTTTTCTGGTAAATCATCATCAACACTCATTTCAAACCAATACTGGTTATAATAATTTTTAAAACCATAATTTTCAAATAAACTTTGGTAATAATTAGCATTAAAAGGCATTCCATAAACTGGTTCTTTTTCAAATCCTTCAACCAACAAACCCCAATATTTATCTCTATCACCAAAATTTATGGGTCCATCCATTGCTTGCACTCCTTGTTCTTGCAACCAATTTTTAGCCGTATTTAAAAGTAAATTTGCAGCAACTTGATTATTTATACATTCAAAAAAACCAACTCCGCCAGTTTCAAATTCAGTTCCTTTATTTATATATTTTGAATTTGTAAATGCTGCTATTCTCCCAATTAGTTTGTTCGATTCATCTTTTAATACCCATCTTTTAGCTGACCCATTTTGATAATTTTTATTTTTTGTTTCATTAAAAATATCATTAATCTCATCATCTAAAGGTCTTATAAAATTTGCAGTAAATTTGTTTATGATAACACTTGTCAGAATAAAATCTTTTTGTGTTTCTGTGTTATTAACCTCTATTAACTTCATTGAAAAAATATTGGCACAAAGTAATTAAAGAATAAATAATTGTAGGAATAAATTTAGATTTAAGAAAACGATTCAACTCAACTTTAATCAATTACAATATATTTGAATTTATAAGATAGAAGGAATTTTTTTTATGTATTCAACAAATGAAATAAAATTATTAAAAGAAAAAACATTATTTTTTTTAAACGATAATATTAATATAAATTGGTTAATTGAAGTTAATGAATTAAAGGCTGTACTTAAGTTTCACGAGTACCAGTATTATATTTTAAATCATCCATCTATTAGCGATTTTGAGTACGATAAATTATTTAGATGTTTAAATGAGATTGAAAATAATCATCCAGATATAATTACTAAAGATTCTCCAACACAACGTATTGGCAATAGCTTAAATGATGGGTTTGAAACAGTGCAACATTTAGTTCCCATGTTAAGTTTAGCTAATAGTTATAATGCTGATGATTTAATTGACTTTGAACGAAAAGCTAAAGAAGCAAGTGGGTTAACAGAAATTGAATATTGTGTTGAACCAAAATTTGATGGTGCAAGTATTAGTTTAATTTATGAAAATGATTTGTTAATTCGTGCCACCACTCGAGGGGATGGAGTTGCAGGAGATGATATTACAAATAATATAAAACAAATTCGATCTATACCCTTATCTGCACCATTTAATAAATACGGAATTCAGCAAATTGAAATTCGCGGTGAAGTAATTATGACTAAAGAATCTTTTAGTAAATACAATGAGTGGCTTACCCATCAAGACTTACCAAACGTTTCCAATCCAAGAAATACTGCAAGTGGAAGTTTAAGAATTAAAGATCCTAAAGAAGTAGCAAGAAGAAATTTAGATGCGTTTTTGTATCATGTAAGCTACGTTCATAAGTCAAAAGTTGAAAGTCAAAACCAAAAAGTTAATACCAATCAACCCATCAACCCATCAACTAATCAACAATTAAACTCACATTCCGATTATTTAAAAATGCTTTGGGATTGTGGATTTCGTTCTCCTGAAAAAGAAAAAAAAGTTGTAAAAAGTATAGCAGAAGTTATTAGTTATGTTCAGCAATTTGAAATGACAAGAGATGAGTTGCCTTACGAAATTGATGGTATGGTGGTTAAAGTGAATAACTTGCATTTGCAAGATGAATTGGGCATGACTTCTCATCATCCTCGTTGGGCAATTGCTTATAAATTTAAAGCTCGTCAAGCTACTACAAAGCTTATTGGCGTTGATTTTCAAGTGGGTCGTACAGGTGCTGTTACACCAGTTGCAAAACTTGAACCTGTTTATTTAGGAGGAGTTACAGTGAGTAGCATTTCTATACATAACGAAGATTATATTAAAGAAAAATATTTAAAAATTGGAGATGAAGTTTTAATTGAAAGAGCTGGAGATGTTATTCCACAAATTGTAAAATCATTAGTAGAACTAAGAAATGGCACTGAAACCATCATTGAATTTCCTAAGCAATGCCCAGTTTGTAAAAGTGAATTGTTTAAAGAAGATGAAGAAGCTGTTTGGAGATGTATAAATATCGAATGTGAGGCACAAGTTGTAGAACGAATGATTCATTTTGTAAGTAAAGATGCCATGGATATTAAAAGTTTTGGAGAAGCCAATGTTCGAAAATTTTATGCGTTAAACTTATTAAAAGATATTCCAAATATTTATACTTTAGATTTTGAAGCTATTGGCATTTTGGAAGGCTTTGGAAAAAAATCTGTAGATAAATTAAAAGAAGCCATTGAAGCTAGTAAACAACAACCCTTACACAGATTAATCTTTGGATTAGGAATTCGTTTTGTTGGCGAAACCACTGCAAAAACATTAGCTAATACCGTAGATCATATTCTTGAGTTTAAAAATAAAACAGAAGAAGATTTGCTTTTACTTGATGATGTTGGTGTTAAAGTTGCAAAAAGCATTCTTCATTTTTTTAGTAATGAGCAGAATATAGAAATGTTATTGCAAC
The DNA here is from genome assembly GCA_031417315.1 of Chitinophagaceae bacterium. Taxonomy (GTDB): domain Bacteria; phylum Bacteroidota; class Bacteroidia; order Chitinophagales; family Chitinophagaceae; genus CAIVPM01. The sequence continues at coordinate 11,251 of JANOVK010000349.1, forward strand.
TTGAACAACTAGGTGTTCAAATGAAGAATAATAAAAAGCAATTTGTTTCTTCTGGTGAATTAGCAGGACAAACCTTTTTATTTACAGGAACATTAACTCAATTAAAAAGAAGCGATGCAGAAGCTTTGGCAGAATCTAAAGGAGGAATAATTGTTAGTGGCGTAAGCTCTAAATTAAATTATTTAGTAGTAGGTGAGGATGCAGGAAGCAAACTTGAAAAAGCTAAAAAAATTAATTCAATAAAAATTATTTCAGAAGAAGATTTTATTAAACTTGTTCAAAGTTAATGCCCTACTACTTTGTAATTTAATGTAACAATTACAAGAGTTATTGCAAATACAATAAGAATAACACCAGAAATTTTATTAATAATATGCAAATTATGAGGAGTAAGTTTTGGTCTAATTTTTCCGGCTAATAATACTTTAGCAATATCTGTAAATAAAACAAAACCCAAACAAACTACATAAACTGTAACCAAATATCTTAAAGGATGCAATTGTGCTATCATTTGAGAGTGAATATTAGCAGTAGCTGCCAACCAAAAAATAAAAACTCCCGGGTTTAAAATATTCATAAAAAAACCTGATAGAAAAATTCCTAATTGTTGTTTTTTGCTAAATACTTTTTCTTGTAATCCACCATTACTATCCATCACAACTTTTTTAAAGAACAAAGTATAGATTCCTATAATGAGTAAAAAAGCTCCTCCAACCAATCCAATAATAAACTGATGTTTGATAGCCTGATTAAAGAAACTGGATAAAAGATTGCAAACTATTATTATTAAAATATCAGCGATAGAAACCCCAGCAACAAATAAAAAACCACCCTTGTAACCATTATTTAAACTTTGTTTGATGATGGCAAAAATTATTGGCCCAATTGAAATGGCTAATAAAATTCCTAAAGTTAATCCTGTAATTATGGCTTCTAACATTCAATAGTTTGTAATTACAATATTAGCAAAGCTTTTCTAGAGAATTGATTTTGGGTAATCGAAAAACCAAAATTCTTTTTTAGCAATTGAAAACAATGACCAATTTTCAATATCAAATTTAACAGCAAATACAGCACAAGTAGGCATATTATCAATTCTGGTTTTGGTTAAGGAATTAACAAAATCTGTTATTCCTGGGTTATGCGAAAAAATTGCAACAGAATCAAATTCATCATTCAATTCTTCAATAGTTGTATAAAAAGTTTTTGGATTTGCATGATAGAGTTCATCAATCTTTAAAATATTCTTTTCTTTTTTATCAAATGCCTTTGCAAAATAAATAGCTGTGGTTAAAGCTCTAGTTGCAGTGCTTGAAACAAATTGATCTATTACAATTTTTTTTTCTTTTATTCTTTTTGCCATCATTGGAGCATCTGTATTACCTCTATCATTTAATGGTCTTTCGAAGTCTGAAAGCAAAAAATTACTCCAATCGCTTTTTGCATGACGAATAATTAATAGTTGTTTCATTGGGTTAAAAGTAAAACATTAACTATTTTATGTAACATAACTTTGTAAATATTTTTAAAATGCTTTTACACATTCATCATAATAATCCAAATCTAAGACATATTAAAACTGTGGTAGAATGTTTATTAGATGGAGGTGTGATTATTTATCCTACTGATACTATTTATGGTTTGGGTTGTGATATTTTTCAACACAAATCAATTGAAAGAATTTGCAAAATAAAAAATATTGATATTGCAAAATCCAACTTAAGTTTTATTTGTTACGATTTAAGCGAGTTA
>JANOVK010000350.1:0-4513 GCA_031417315.1 Chitinophagaceae bacterium
CCAGCTAAAGTAGTTACAACTCCTGCTGAAGTGATTTTGCGGATTTTATTATTACCATAATCTGCAACATAAACATTGCCAGATGCATCTACAGTAAGTCCATAAGGGTTACTAAAACTGGCTGCAATTCCTGTTCCATCTGCAGAGCCTCCTGTGCCACTTCCTGCAAAAGTGGTTACCACACCAGCGGAAGTGATTTTACGAATTTTATTATTAGAAGCATCAGCAACATAAACATTGCCTGAAATATCTACTGCTACTGCATATGGGTTATTAAAACTTGCTGCAGTTCCTGTTGCATCAGTTGAACCAACAGTACTGCTTCCTGCAAAAGTGGTAACTACTCCTGCTGATGTGATTCTACGAATTTTATTATTATTTTTGTCTGCAACGTAAACATTGCCAGAAGCATCTACTGCAACTCCATAAGGTTGGTTAAAACTGGCTGCAGTGCCTGTTCCTTCTGCTGAACCTGAAGTGCCACTACCTGCAATAGTGTTAACTGCCCCTGGTGTAGTTGCAGGTACTGCACCACCACTATTCGTTGGTGTTAATGGTGTAATGGCTGTCCCTGTAATAAAAGTATAAGGACTTCCTGAATAGCTGATGTTAGGGGCCTGTGCATGGGCTACAGTAACTAGAACACATAATAATGCATTGCTTAGAATAAATTTTTTAAAATTCATAAGACAGTTTTTTAATGAATAAATTGTTTGGAAACCAATAGTTTTAAACAAGATTTGGAATTCCTTTAATTTTTCTAGGAAGGATTTTTGTAAAACTAATTTCTCGTTGTAGAATTTAAAACTAGGCGGATGTAATGACTGTCTAAAAGTGGAATGACAATTTAAAATTAATTGATTATTTAATAATAACAAAAAAATTATTAAATTATTTGGTGGAATTTGAGATATAAAAGTGGAGAATAATTATTCGTCATTTCGAACGAAGTGAGAAATCTATTAGGTTTTAATCGTCACTGCGAAGAATGAAGCAGTCTCAAAAACAAAATCATTAATGAGATTGCTTCGTGCCTTGCATAGACAAGAATCATTTTTTTTCCTTCTGCAATCGCATCAGTTTATAATATTTCACCATGGTATTATAAGCAACTGTTGATGCAATAAAAAATCCATCTGCTCCATTTAAAAAACCTAGTTTAAAAAAATATCCATTTACAAAAGCTACTAATGGATTTACAAATAATTTAAAAACATTACTTCGTTTACCTTGCACAAACATAGCTTGGGCTTGTATTGTAGTAAATTTATTTTGCTGAGTTAAAACTTCTTCAATAGTGTAGTAACTATAATGATGAATATCTCCTTTTAAAAAAGTTGTTGTGCAGTTGCTTTGCATTTCAATTTTTTCGTGAATATTTAAACCACTCCATTCACCTTTTCTTCTATTGAAAAGCCTTAACTGTTTATCAGGATACCAAGTGCCATACTTAATCCATTTGCCACAAAAATTGCTTAACCTATTCATGGTGTAAGCATCGCTAGGAAAGTCATTTAGTTTAGCTTGTTTTATTGAAAGTAATAATTCATTACTTAAACATTCATCAGCATCTAAACTTAAAACAAAATTGTATTTGCATTTATTTAATCCATAATTTTTTTGTGCGGTATAACCTAAAAATTTTTGTTGATAAAATTTTACTCCATATTGTTTGCAAATATTTTCGGTATTATCTGTAGAAAAAGAATCAATTACTACTATTTCATTAGCAATATCTCTTACACTATCTAAACAACGAGCAATATTTTTTTCTTCGTTAAAAGTGATGATAGAAACTGAAAGGGTTTGCATTTGTTATATTGAATGGCAAATATAGAAATTGATTACTTGTTTAATAAAACTAGCAATCCCCTATTTCAAGGATATAAGATTTTAAAAAAATATCAAAATTTATGCTACCTTGCCTAATACTTTAAACTTTAAAAAATTAGTTATGAAAAAAATAATCTTCATTTTGGTTCTGTTTTTTTTCGCATCATTTCTGTTTTCTTGCACTAAAAACAGTCTTACAGAAACTCTTTCTCCAACAAATAATGTTTCTCAAAAAAGTTCTAAGATTAAAGACTCTGATGTACCTACTGCGGTTATAAATAGCTTTAATAATCAATACCCTTCAACAAATGTTAAAAGTTGGGATTTAGTAGATGGCTACTATTTAGCCAGTTTTACTTTTAATGGTACTTCCATGTCTGCTTTATTTAATGCTAATGGAAGTTTACTTGAAACTACAACAGAAATTTTAGAAAGCCAATTACCAAAAAGTTGTACAGATTATTGTGCTAAATATTATGTAGGGAAGAATATAAAATCTGCTTATAAAACTATTGATGCAACAGGTAGAGTTTTTTACAAGGTAGATATTGATAAAAACTTATTACTGTTCGATTCTAGTGGAAATTTTGTAAGAATTATTGTATAGATACTATTATTTAAACTTCGTTTTTGCTAATTATACTTCTTTATTTTTTTAGTGTACAAAAAATCTCTGTAGCTGATTGTAATGCCAACTTGTGAAATATTTTCTTTTATAAGATTATTACTTGTTGTGCCTCTACTTCCAACTTTTAAAATAAAAGTGCCTTGTACTCCTAAATCACTTCTGTTTAATTAAGTACCTACAAATAATTTCAGATATTGGTAAGCTAATAAATAAGTATCAAATCTAAACACAACACATCTGCATTTTGCAATATTGTAAAGCAATATTTTTTTCTTCATTAAAAGTAATAATAACTACAGAAAGGGTTTGCATGGTAATTTAAGTAAAGCAAATATAGAAACCACCTAGCATTATTTGTAAAACATTGAATTTAGATTTATAAATGTTTTACTTTTATATTTTATTAAAAAGATTGTTTAAAAATAAGTAAATGAAAAAAAATCAGAACCTATTAGGAATATTTTTAATACTCATATTCATTTCTTGCGGTCAACAAAAAGATAGCACTGTTTCAGCTGCTGCTGCAGATGAACAAAACAAAACTGAAGAACTGCCTAAGCTTGCAGAGCCAAATTCTGCTATAGACAGGAAAGTTATAACTGAGGGAGAAATTAATTTTGAAACATCGAATCCAACAATTACAAGAGAATTAATTACTAAAAGTATTACTGAGTTTAAAGGATATATTGCTAATGATAATATTTATGATTATAAAGATAAAATTGAATATAGCGTAACTGTTAGAGTTCCTGCTAACAAATTTGATTTATTACTTGACAGAATATCTAAAAACGCTAAAAAAATAGATCGTAAAAATATAAATGCTTTAGACGTTACAGAAGAATTTATTGATATAGAAACAAGATTAAAAACAAAAAAGGCATTAGAAAATAGATTTAAAGAATTACTTCAAAAAGCAAATAAGGTTGACGAAATTTTAAATATTGAAAAAGAAATTGGCAATTTAAGAACAGAAATTGAAGCTCAAGAAGGACGGTTAGAATATTTAAAAAACAAAGTTTCTTTTAGCACTTTAACAATTATATATTACAAAACAACAAGCACTTCTTTTGGGTTTGGTTCAAAAATTATTAATGCAATTAAAGATGGTTGGAGTTATTTACTTATTTTAATAATTTTAATTATTAGTGCTTGGCCAATAGTACTATTGGTTTTTACAAGTATTTTAATTTATAAAAAATTAATCAAGAAAACGAACAAGCAAAATAGTAATACTTAATTACTTTCATCTTCTAAAAAATAATTTATGAACCCAATTTTAAAAAACATTTTAGCAGTTATTACTGGTTTAGTTGTTGGTAGTTTGGCAAATGGTGGATTAATTGAATTGAGTGGACATATCATACCACCACCAGAGGGTGCCAATATTACAACCATGGAAGGTATTAAAGCATCAATGCATTTAATGCAACCCAAACATTTTATTTTTCCTTTTTTAGCACATGCTTTTGGCACATTTGTAGGTGCATTTATAGCTGCATATATTGCAGCAAATAATAAAATGAAATTTGCAATGGCTATTGGTTTCGTTTTTTTATTAGGTGGTATAATAATGGTAATGCAACTTCCATCACCCGTATGGTTTAGTATTTTAGATTTAGCTGGGGCTTATCTTCCAATGGCTTATTTTGCGGGTAAGTTAGCAACAAGAAATATTTAAAATACAAATTATAATAAATTTGCTTTTAAACTAAATAAACTTGCGAATTTTTACCTTTTCTAAATTAGTTAAAAGCATGTTGCTTTTCGGATTGATGTTTCCTAATTTAATTTTTGCACAAGCGATTATTGGAAAAGTTTTTAATGTAAATAAAGAACCTTTAATTGGTGCAAATATTTATTGGTTGGGTACAACAATTGGAGCTGTTTCAAATTCTACCGGAGAATTTCAAATACAAATTAAAAACATCAATAACAAAAAATTAATTGCAAGTTTTATTGGATATAAATCTGATACTATAGAAATTATTAATCAAAAAAATATTGAATTTGTTTTAAAAGAAGTAAATAATTTAGATGAAGTAACTGTAA
>JANOVK010000351.1:0-3571 GCA_031417315.1 Chitinophagaceae bacterium
AATCTGCAAATGCCGTTTTATCTTTTGCTTTGAGTGCTGCAATAGATACATAAATATTATGTGTATTAGTTTCTATCAAAATGGTATATGCGAATATATGATAGTCGTTAATTAAAAAAAGGTTGGTTCTTTAATTAATTATGAATAAAAGACTATTTAGCTTTTAAACTTGCAATTACTTCTTTCGGATTTGAAGCTTTAAAAACAGAGTTGCCTGCAACTAAAACATCTGCACCAGCATTTATTATTGTTGAAGCATTTTCTAAAGTAACACCACCATCAATTTCAATTAAAACATTTAAGTTGCGTTGTATAATTCTATCTTTTAGTTTAGAAATTTTATGTAAAGTATTAGTTATAAATTTCTGTCCACCAAACCCCGGATTAACACTCATTAAACAAACCACATCAATATCAGCCAAAATATCTTCTAACAAATTAATTGAAGTGTGAGGATTTACTGCTACTCCAGCTTTCATTCCTAAACTTTTTATTTGCTGAATGTTTCTATGAAGATGATGACAAGCTTCTATATGAACAGTTAAAATATCGGCACCTGCAGCTTTAAAATCTGCTGCATATTTTTCTGGCTCAACAATCATTAAATGAACATCTAATGGTTTTGTTGCAACTTTTTTTATGTGTTCAATAATGGAAATACCAAAACTTATATTAGGAACAAAACGACCATCCATTACATCTAAATGAAACCAATCTGCTTGGCTTTCATTAATCATTTTGCATTCGTTTTCTAAGTGAAGAAAATTGCATGATAATAATGATGGAGCTATAATTGGCATTTGATATTTTATGAGTTTTTAATAGTATTAAAATTTAAATTAGCTATAATTTAATGTTTTCTTTTTTTCATTCTTCCCCACCAATTTGTTTTTTCAATTTCTACTGTTGTGTTTGTTTTGCATTTTTGTTGAGCATCTAAAACAGCAATATACGACATGTTTACAATGCTTCTAACAGTACTACCTAATTGCAATACGTGAACAGGTTTTTTAATTCCTAATAAAATAGGACCAATAGCTTCTGCTTCTCCAACTTCTTTTAATAAATTATAAGCCACATTACCTGCGGTTAAATTAGGAAAAATTAAAACATTTACATTTTCATTTACCAATGAACTAAATGGATAATTATCTTTTAAAATTTCTTTATTAAAGGCTAAAGTTCCTTGCATTTCACCATCAATAATTAAGGATGGATTTTTTTGTTTTACAATTTGAGTTGCTTTAGAAACCATTTTGGCTTCATCGCTATCACTACTTCCAAAATTGCTATAACTCAACATGGCTATACGTGGCGTAACTCCAAATGTTTTTACTTCTTTAGCTACAAGTAAAGTTATATCTGCTAATTCTTCGGCGTTGGGTGTAAAGTTTACAGTTGTATCGGCTAAAAATAAAGGTCCTTTTTTTGTCATCAACAAATACATTCCAGCAATTTTAGAAACGCCTTCTTCTGTTCCAATAACTTGCAATGCTGGTCTTATTGCATCTGCATAATTTCTGGTTAAGCCACTAATCATGGCATCAGCATCTCCCATTTCAACCATCATACAGCCAAAGTGATTTCTATCTTTAATTATTTTTAAACTTTCGTAATGATTAAATCCTTTACGCTGCCTTTTCTTAAAAAATAATTCTCCATAAAGTTCACGTTGCAATTCAGTTTCTTCACTTCGTGGGTCAATAATTGGAAAATCTGTTATATCGATACTATGTTCTTCTGCAATACGATTTATTTTATTTGCATTTCCTAATAAAATTGGATATGCAATACCTTCATCATAAACATTACTTGCTGCTTTTAATATTTTTAAATTATCAGCTTCGGCAAAAACTATTCTTTTAGGATCTCTCCTAGCTTTATTTGCAATTACTCTTAAAAGTTGATTATCTAAACCCAATCTTTTATTTAATTCAAGTGCATAATTTTCCCAGTTGGCAATTGTTTTTTTTGCTACACCACTTTCTATTGCAGCTTTTGCAACTGCTGGTGCAACTGTTGATAATAATCTGGGATCAATTGGTTTTGGAATAATATATTCTGGACCAAAAGTTAAATTTTTTTGACCATAAGCAAGGTTCACAATATCGGGTACCGGTTCTTTTGTAATTGAAGCTAAAGCCTTTACTGCAGCTAGTTTCATGGCTTCGTTAATGCATGTAGAACGAACATCTAAAGCACCTCTAAAAATATATGGAAATCCTAGAACATTATTTACTTGATTAGGATAATCGCTTCTACCTGTTGCCATAATTATATCCTTTCTAACAGAAGTTGCATCTTCATAACTAATCTCAGGATCTGGATTTGCCATTGCAAAAACAATTGGGTTTTTTGCCATTGATTTTACCATTTCTTTCGAAACCACATTTCCCTTGCTTAAGCCAATAAAAACATCGGCATTTTTTAAACCTTCTGCAAGTGTCATATCTTTTCCTGAAACAGCAACTTCGAGTTTTTGTTCATCTAAATCTGTTCTTCCATTATGTATTAAACCTTTGCTATCAAATACTTTTATGTTTTGTTGTTTAGCTCCTAATTCAACATATAATCTAATACAAGAAATTGCAGCAGCCCCAGCCCCATTTACAACAATTTTAATTTTATCAATTTTCTTTTTTTGAATTTCAACAGCATTTAGTAAAGCAGCAGCACTAATAATTGCAGTGCCATGCTGATCGTCGTGCATTACAGGAATATTCATTTGTTTTTTTAATTCCTGTTCTATATAAAAACATTCGGGTGCTTTAATATCTTCTAAATTAATACCACCAAAAGTGGGTTCTAAAGCCTTAACAATTTCTACAAATTTTTTAGGATCTTTTTCATTTATTTCAATATCAAAAACATCAATGTCTGCAAATATTTTAAATAAAACTCCTTTACCTTCCATAACTGGTTTACTGGCTTCTGGTCCAATATCCCCAAGGCCTAAAACTGCAGTACCATTAGTAATTACACCCACTAAATTTCCTTTAGCAGTGTATTTATAAACGTCTTCAATATTATTTGCAATTTCTTTGCATGGTTCAGCAACACCAGGGCTATATGCTAAGGATAAATCTTTTTGCGTTTTTGCTTCTTTAGTAGGTACAACTTCTATTTTTCCTGGTTTACCTTTACTATGATATTCTAATGCTTGTTGCCTTAATCGTTCTAATTTTTTTTCCATAATTCTTATATGCAAGAAATAGTTTTTTTATTTCTCAATTAACTTTAAAAAAATAGTGTATGCAAAAGTAATCTTCTACATACACTATCAACTTTATAATTTGTAAAACTTAATTTGTTATTTAAGTTTAAATGTTTCGATAAATTTAGTGGTAAAATTTCCTTTTCTAAATTCTTCATCTTGCATTAATTGTAAATGAAAAGGAATGGTAGTTTTTATTCCCTCAATTACATATTCGCTTAATGCTCTATACATGGTATCAAGTGCTTCATCTCTGGTACGAGCTACTGTAATTAATTTGCCAATCATACTATCGTAATAAGGAGGAATGGTGTTAGAGTCGATAGTCATGTGTATGCAGGTTACACCATTCCTCCT
>JANOVK010000352.1:0-5863 GCA_031417315.1 Chitinophagaceae bacterium
GGTTTATTAAAACAAGCTATTCGTTACGAAAATGACCCTATAATTTTTATGGAAAGTGAAGTGATGTATGGAGATAAATGTGATGTTCCAGAAGAAGAATATTATATTGAGTTAGGTAAAGCAACTATTAAAAAATCTGGAAGAGATGTAACCATTGTTTCTTATAATAAAATGATGAAAGTTGCATTAGGTGCAGCAACTGAATTAGAAAAAGAAGGAATTAGTGCAGAGGTAATTGATTTAAGAACCATACGACCATTAGATTGGAGAACAATTTTAGAAAGTGTAAAGAAAACAAATCGATTAGTTATTGTAGAAGAGCAATGGCCATTTGCAAGTGTTAGTAGCGAAATAACCTATCGAATTCAAAAAGAAGGATTCGATTATTTAGATGCTCCAATTAGAAGAATTACTAGTGCAGATGCTCCAATGCATTATGCTCCAAATCTTACAGAATTGGCATTGCCCAATGTAGCAAGAACAGTAAAACTTGTAAAAGAAATAATGTATTTACAGAAATAATATTTATTAAAACTAAAATTAAATTTAACTATATTCTAAAACTTGGCTTTCGAGAAATTGAAAGCCTTTTTTAATAAAAATAAAATGCTACAATCATCTCCATATTTAATGTACTCCGATGGTAAAGGGAATATTTTTGAAGATACAAGTCTTTTTGCTTTAGGAAGAGCAGGTTGGGATGCAATGCCTGTGCCTGTTGAGGATTGGATTGAATTACCCAATGGAGGAAACTTATATGAATTACCAGGTAGAAAAGGAATTGGTTTAGATGTTTTAAACGGCGAATTAAGATTATGCCAAAAAGGTTGGGCAGTTGCAGCATTTATTCCTCCTGCTCATACAGGCTTATTTATTGCTGCTTACGAAACTGAAAAAGATGCACCCACTCTCCCACTTTTTTGTTATACTGCAGCTGCTTGGTTCGATAATAAATTTTATGTTCCTGCAATTAGAATTGAAGAAGATATAAGACAAGAATGTGCAGGATATGATGCTGATAAAATAGAAGTGGGTACAAAAAATTTATTAAATAGTTATCCAAACAATAGACTGGTAAAGCATTTGATGGAAAATTGTTGTATGACTTATACTTGTCCCGCTGCACGAAATTTATCTTTGGGAAGATGGGAATGTCCTGTGCCAGTTTCGCCTGCATGCAATGCAAATTGTATTGGCTGTATTTCTTTTCAACCACAAGAAGAAGAAATTGTTTCAACTCAAGATAGATTAACTTTTAAACCTTCGGTTGAAGAAATTGTAGAGTTTACTGTACCCCATTTAATAAATGCCCCTTATCCTATAATTAGTTTTGGACAAGGTTGCGAAGGAGAACCTTTGTTAATGTGGGAAACCATTAGAGATGCTATAATTGAAATAAGAAAACATACTCAAAACGGAAGTATCAATATTAATACTAATGGCTCCATGCCAAAAGCTGTAAAAGCTTTATGTGAAGCAGGTTTGAATAGTATTAGAGTAAGCACAAATTCTATTCAAAAAGAAATTTATACTAAATACTACAGACCCAACAATTATCAATTTGAAGATATAATTGAAAGTTTAAAAGTAGTAAATAGTTTTGGAGGGTGGACCAGTATAAATTATTTTGTTTTTCCTGGAATGACTGATACCATTGAAGAATATGAAGCATTAAGACAATTAATTATTGAAACAGATTTAAAAATGATACAATGGAGAAATTTTAATATTGACCCAGATTGGTATTTAGGAAAAATTGGAGTTTCAGAAACAAAAGAAATTATAGGAGTAAAACAAATGATTGAATTAATTAAAGATGAATTTCCTAGTTTAAAACATGGTTATTTCAATCCTCCAATTGAAAGAATTAAAGGAAATTTTAATTTAGAATTTGCACATAATTAATTTTTTTAATAATTTGTTAATGCAATTATCATTTTTGTATTAAAATTTCTACTTAGATTTGTTTTCTGATTTTTTTTAAACCAATTTATCTAAATAAATTTTATGTACAATTTAATCTCTACCTTTTTTACTTCATTACAAGTAAATCAAACGAATTTTAAAAAAGCCTTTAGTTTAATAAAAATAAACCAAAGGCTTTTTTGTTTAATTACTGCAATGTTAATTTTTGCAAGTAATTTACAATCTCAAACTATTTACAAATGGGATTTTGCAACTGCTTATCAAACATCTGGCACAAATGCAAACCTTACAGTTGATAGTTTTAAACAAGGTAATAATAATGGAACAACAATTCCACGAACTAATGCATCATCTTCAAATATATATTCAGGAGCAACTGGAACTTTTAATTTTGGTTTTGCAACAAGAGTTGGAGTTTTAAATATGGCAGCAAGTGGATCTGCATACCTAGAACTTACTTTAACACCTGCAAATAATCATACAGTTCAAATTACTGGTTTAACATTTGGTAGAAGATCAACTGGTACAGGTCCAAGAAGATTTGTAGTGAAAACTAGCAAGGATAATTATGTAGATTCATTAGCATCTGATACAATTGGTTCTACTTCAATTTGGGGATTAGCAAATCCACCTTCATTTACATCTGTTACATCATTAAATAATACAGCAATTACATTAAGAGTTTATTTTTATAATGGTGCTGGGGCACCAAGTGCAAATACTGCAAATTTTAGAGTAGATGATGTTACTTTAAATGTAACTGTTGCAGCAACTGTCTTTCCACCAAATGCACCGAACACTCCTATAGATCAAACAGCTTGTACAGGAAGTACAATACCAAATTTATCTGCGTCAGTAAATGCTGGTGAAACTATTGATTGGTATGCAAATTCTTCTGGAGGTTCAGCATTATTAACAGGAAATACTAGTTACCCAACAGGGCAAACAGCTGCTGGAGTTTATACCTATTATGCCCAAGCAAGAAACACAAGTACAACTTTAGTAAGTACTACAAGAACTGCAGTAACCTTAACCATAACACAAACGGTAACGCCTTCAGTTATTGCAAGTGCAGATGATTTAAGTCCTGCTCCAGCACAATCTGTATTATTTACAGCTACACCAACAAATGGTGGTGGAACTCCAACTTATCAATGGTATAAAAATAATACATTAATTGGTAGTGCAACATCATCAACTTATTCTACAAACACATTGGCTGATAATGATTCTGTTTATGTAGTTTTAACTTCAAATTTTAGTTGTATATCTACAAATAATGTTCAATCAAATATTTTAGCAATTACAATAAATACTTCTGGATGTAGTGGAACGCCACCAACAACAACAGCAACTACAACATTTTCTAGTATTTGTAATGGCTCAAGTAATAATTTTGCATTAATTAATTTAGGAGGAGCAACTGGTTATACTTTTCAATGGCAAAAATCAACATCCCAAGGTGGAACATATACCGACATTGGTGGTGCAACAGATGCAACATATAATGCAACTAATATTGCAGCTACATTTTGGTATAGATGTGTTGTAACTTGTACAAGTTCAACTTTATCAACTCCATCAAACCCAGTAGAAGTAGTGGTTATTGCTAATCTTACTCCATCTGTAACTATTTCAACAACTACAAATCCATCTTGTGCTAATGCAAATGTTACCTACACAGCAACTCCAATTAATGGAGGTGGTGCCCCAACTTATGCATGGTATTTAAATGGAAGTTTAGTGGGTGGTACAGCATCAACATATAGTAATTCATCAATTCCTGATGGAAATACAATACATGCCATTTTAACATCAAACTATGTTTGTTTAACTACACCAACAGCAACTTCAAATACAATTACACATAATATTACAGCAAATGTTACTGCAACTGTTTCTATCACTTCTTCATTAAACCCAGCATGTGCAGGAGCTAATGTAAATTTTGTAGCAACTCCAGTAAATGGTGGTGTAACTCCAACTTATCAATGGTATAATAGAGCAACACCAATTTCTGGGCAAACATCATCTATTTTTTCTTCAACAACATTAGTTAACAATGATTCTATTACAGTTAGAATGACTTCAAGTGTAACCTGTGTAACTGGTTCACCTGCTACTTCAAATGCAGTTATACAAGGTATTACAACCAATCTTGTACCATCTTTAACTATTGCTTCAAATAATAATCCTGTTTGTATAAGTGGTAATGCAACTTTCAATATTAGTCCTGTAAATCCTGGAACTACTCCTACATATACTTGGATTTTAAATGGTGGAGTTGTTGCAGGTGAAACTGGTACAACTTATACATTAACTCCAGTATCTGATAACGATACAGTTTATGCAATTATGCAATCAAGTTTACCTTGTATTACTGCAAGTTCCGTTTTTTCTAATGGAATAAAAGAATCTGTTGTTGCACCAACAAATCCAGCTTTAACCATTTCAGCAAGCCCAGGAACAACAATAAATGAAGGTGTTAATATTACATTTTCTACTTCTCCAACATTTGGTGGAACAACTCCAACTTATCAATGGAAATTAAATACTGTAAATATTGGTGGTGCAACAGCATCCACTTATTCATCTACTAATTTATTACATAATGATGTGATTAGTTGTGTAATGACTTCAAATTATAATTGTTTATCATCTCCTACAGCAACAAGTAATAATTTAACCATAACAATTGTAGGAAATATTCCATTTACACCAGGTAATTTAATAGTTTATAGATCGGGTGATAGTTTAAATGCATTAACTACAAGTGCAACTCCTATTTTCTTATCTGAATATACAACAACAGGTGCATTTGTTCAGGCAAAAAGAATATCAAAAAATGCAAGTGGAATAAATTCAATTTTTACTAGTGGTTCTTCAACTTCAGAAGGTATGATGACCTTAAATACTAATGGCACAAACCTTGCACTTCCAGGATATTATACTACATTAGGTACTACTTCTATAACAACTTCTACTTCTGCAACAATAAATAGAGTTATTGCATTGGTTGATATGAATCAAAATGTAGATACATCAACAAGGTTATCTGATTGGGCATCAGGTGGAAGCCCAAGAGGTGTTGTTGCAAATGGTACAAGTATATTTGTAACAGGAAGTACGGGAGGAGTAAGATATACAACTAGGGGAACTGTTGGAACTTCTACTCAGCTTTCTACAAATCTTACAAATAATAGAAACATCAATATATTTTTTGGACAGTTATATTCTAGTAGTTCATCAGGTACAACTACAAGATTAGCAACAGTAGGTAGTGGTTTACCAACTACAATAGGTCAAACCATGACTGGAATTACTGGATTTCCACATTCTACATCAACACCTTATGGTTTTTACTTTGCAGATTTAAATAGTGGCGTTGCTGGAGTTGATGTTGTATATGTTGCAGATGATGCTACTAGCAGTGGAATAATTACTAAATACTCTTTAGTTAGTGGAACTTGGGTTTCAAATGGTTCAATAACTGCAACAACAGTTAGAGGTTTAACTGCAAGTGTTTCTGGCTCTACAGTTACCTTGTATGCAACAGGAGTTGTTACCACTCCAACAACAGGAACTTTTATTTATTCTTATACAGATGCAAGTGGATACAATGCTGCAATTAGTGGTACTGCAACTAAGATAGTTGATAGAACTTCAGTAACATTAATTGCTTTTAGAGGTATTGCTTTTGCTCCAACAGCAATCACTTCTCAGCCTTCTAATACTTCAGCATGTGTAAATACTTCAGCAAATTTTAGTGTTACTATGGCAACAGGTACAAGTCCATCAATTTATACCTATCAATGGCAACAATCAACTGATGCTGGTTCAACTTGGAATAATCTTGCAAATGGTGGCAATTATAGTAATGTTACTACAGCTACATTAAGCGTTACAGCAATATCAGATTATAATGGTTATCAATATA
>JANOVK010000353.1:0-1540 GCA_031417315.1 Chitinophagaceae bacterium
CAACAACTCCGACGCGAGTTGCATCTTGGAATAGGTTGAAAGGATTTCTTGCCGATAACTGCCAAGTGCTCGATCATTGAACGACGCTTCGATCGTCTCAATCGACTTGCCCGCGTCTAGCATCGAGGTAAGCATCTCCAAATTCTTGGAGAGGGACGTTTCGCGTTGGAGCACTTGCATTGCAATTTCACGTTGCTGCTGACGCTTGAGTATCTCCGCTCGTGCCTGTCCAATTTCCGCGCTGCGTAGAACCGCCAACAACCGTCCAGACTCGACTTGCTGACCCGGGAAAACGAGCAGCTCAGAAAGGATCCCATCCATCGGGGCTTTGACATCCACATGTTTCGACTCGTCGTACCGAATACGCCCGGGCACTGTATGGATGTGCTGCAACGGTTGTGTTTGCACTGGAACCGTTTCGAAGTGAGCGGCTTCTACCTTTCCGCTGGGAAGGGTCAGGGTATCGGAGCTGGCTGGATCAACCGCTTCGGTCGAAACATCATGCGAGTTCTTCGCACCTTCGTTGATTCGATGAACGACTAGCCATCCGCAAGCCATAATCGAGAGCACAAATAGAGTGGGCGTCGCTTTCGCGATCGAAGCCAATACCCTGAGTTTCATGGGAGGGAGGGTTTTTTCAGACATCGAGTGTTTGCCGATAACGCGGAAAAATAAGACACTTCTCGGTGAACGCCAGCACCCAGGAGGTTGTAAGCTTTTTCCCTGTGTTTTGTGGGTAATTAAGCCAGAGGCTCTAGCCGATCCTCGCCGTAGGAAATCGGATAGCGCCTAAGGCTCATGAAATGAAGGAGAACAGCGAGAAGTCTCAAAAACAGAGGAAGTTCTATAATACATGGCGTTAATTGTACCAGATGCGCCTAAAATCTCTTTGCATTGCTTTTCATCGAAAATCGGACAGTTTTCACTGAACGCCACTCAACGACGTAGCGTGTGTCGCGCAAGAAGAAGCAACGGATTCGAATTGGCACATTAAATGCGGTTGCATGTGTGCTTTCAATCGCTCACTTTTACGGAATGCCAACATGAACTCGACACCTCGTACGATCGGAAAGATCCTGGTTGCCACCGATTTTTCCAAACACTCCAAGATTGCACTCGCGCGTGCAGCCGATATTGCACTGGCTTTTCAAAGCCAAGTCACCGTGATGCATTGCCTACCGGACCTGACCTATGTTCCGTCGGCATCTGAATTTGGTCTGCCATTGAACGACTACATGGTCATGCAAGAGGAGTTTCGGCAACAAGCGACCGAGGCGATGAAGAATTTCCTTGAGGGAACGATACCGCAGGAATTGTCTGTTACCTCAAAAATGCTGATTGGCGATCCACATTTCGAAGTGTCCCAATTCGCAGAAAAGGAAAAGACGGACTTGGTCGTCGCAGGTCGAAGTGGCCATTCGGGTTGGGATCAGTTTTTTTTGGGCAGCACGAGTCGTGGCCTAGTTCATCTATGCCCAACCTCTGTTCTGTCTGTAAGTGACGATTGGACGCAAAAACCTAAGACAATCTTGGTCGGAAC
>JANOVK010000354.1:0-1761 GCA_031417315.1 Chitinophagaceae bacterium
AGATTGCTTCGTGCCTCGCAATGACGTTCTGGTACAAAAGTTAAACCTAATTTCTCTGCTATTTGATTTACAATTTCTGTGTTTAGGTTTGGCGTTCTTTCTGTTGTCTGACCAATGGTTTGTTGAACATTAGTTATAGGATATATGTAGAGAGGGAAGTTGTAAGTATGATTTGTAATTAAATCTCTATTTGATAAACTATTTGTAATTAAGGTTTCAACACCTTGCAGCTTTGACTGACGAACAATATTTAAACCTACATTTCCTCCCAAAATATAGTTATTCATAAGTTTGAATCTTGCTCTTTGCAAAATTGTATTATCAAATACAGTATACCTTATATCAAATGGACGATAAAAAAACCTTGAAGCAGAATTATAATTATTTAGTATTTCAGCCTTATTAAACGAAACTAAGTTGTCATCATTGCCTGTTGCAATTCCAATAGAATTTTGACTAAATAATATTCTTAATTCAATATAGCCTTCGTACAATTTCAAATCATCATTATTCTTTTTTACAAAAAAGTAATATGGTTTTTTATTTATCAACTCTTCAAAATTTAAAGAATTTAAAGAGTTGTTTTTAAGAAAATCATATTTAAATTCTCGTTTACCTTGTAAATCAAAATTTAGAACTTTACCTAATTCATTTTTCTTTTTCTTTCCTGTTTTAACAAATATATTTAAAGAAACACCTGCCATAATATCAAATACATTTTGGTCATCCGAACCATCTGGGCAAGTTTCTTTTTTTCTGGCATTTCCATGTAAATCTAAAATGTAAATCTTATCAAAACACTCTAATAAATTTTTACGCATTTGACGATGAATAATTCCATCAATAAAACTATTGTTAGATATATATGCCAAAATACCTGTACCATTTTTTTCAATGAAATATTGCCCAAATCGAATGAATTTAATATAATCATCTGAAAGAGGTTGAATGTTTCTTTCGTTTAAATTTTGTTTATAATCAGCTGTTAAATTTTCAATCCATTCACTCTTATTAGTGCTGCTCACAGAATAAGGTGGGTTTCCAATAACACACATAACTGGTGTATCGCGTTTAATGTGGTTGGCTTCATTGGCTTCTGTGCTTAACCAATTTGCAAATAGGGTACCTGTATCTTGGTGGTGTTCTTCTAAACTATTGGTAAGGTAAATTCTAAAACGACCTCCCCCAGCCCCTCCAAAGGAGGGGAGACTTGGTTTGTAACCTGTTTCAGTTAAAAGCAAATCTAATTTTAAATGTGCCATTGCATAACTTGCCATTAACAACTCAAATCCATTTAAACGTGGTATTAAATGGTTCTCTACATAATTACTCCAAATGCCTTGTTGTCCCTCAAACTTTTTGTGAATATGTTTTACAACTTCTGCTAAAAAAGTTCCTGTACCAGTTGCAGGGTCAAGTATTTGTACTTTGTGTACTTCTTGTTCTTGTTTTTTATTATGCCCTTGTATGTTTACTTTAATAGTGGTTTTGCTTTTATCGGCAAGTCCATCTTTTAAATTAAATTCTGTTTTTAAAATATCATCAACAGCACGTACAATAAATTTTACAACTGGTGTTGGTGTGTACCAAACACCACGTGCTTTACGAAGTTTGGCATCGTACTCACTTAAAAAAGTTTCGTAAAAATGAACAATTGGGTCTTCGGTTTGTGTGCTTTTGCCATAATTTTTTAATATCTCCTCTACATTACAAGCTAAAAATATTTCGGATAAATCATCTACAATCCATTTTATTCTATCA
>JANOVK010000355.1:0-1606 GCA_031417315.1 Chitinophagaceae bacterium
GCACAAGTTCGCTACATATATACAATCTATTTTTTTCGTGGCGGGAAATTTTAAATATTAGTCGCAATGCAATTCTAAAATTTTGCCAATTATCGTATGGTTTTGTAAGTTCATCCATACCAAACGAAATGGCATTAAGGTTATCATCAATGCTTAATTCTGGTGCTAATCTTGCAACAACAACCTTGCCTTTATAGGGTTTATTTTTTCCATGATAATCTTTAATATACTTACTTAGCGGGGCTAATCTTACTCCATAAAAATTTTCACTTTCTAAAATTAAAACTCTGTTTAAAGTTTTATCAATATAAATTATTCCTACATGGCTCCAAACACTTTTTGTAAATTTTTTAATGATTTTACTAAATAAATAATTGCCACTACAAAAAATTAAATCTCCTGTTCTTAACTCATTTCTAATTATTTTATATTTACGAGGAGGAATTTGTTCTAACTCTAGTGCCGATAATTTTTCAGCCATAAATAATTTATATGAGTTTTATAAATGATATTTTGCAATAATACAGTTATGTAAATAAAAAAGGCTGCAAAAATGCAGCCCTTTTTTATTTACAAAAAACTTGACTTATAAATAATTTAATTAGGATTTTTTACTGGAGCACTACCTGCACTTGGTGTATTAATATAAACTTCATTATCTGGTACATCCCAATAATCAAAGAAATTATAATTCATAATAGCATTAGTATTTAATGTTCCATCAGCTTTATAAACTACACAACTTGTTCTACCACCTCCTTTACTTACATCATAAGTGTAGCCTATGCGACGTGCATCATAAAATGCTAAGCCTCTAAATGCCAATGCAGTTCTTCTTTCTAATCTTAATTCTTCTCTAGCAACAACTTGGGTAATACCAGATCCTGCTAATGCAGGTAAAGCAGAAGATTGATAGGCTCTTACATTATCAATTTGACCTAAGCCAATATTTAAATTTGCACCACCAATATTTATATTAGCTTCAGCTTTCATTAATTCATTTTCTTCATAGCTTCCACCGATAAATAATTCCTGAGAACCAATAGCATTGTTTGCAATTACAGCCCCACTACCACCATTTCCTCCATTTCTTAATGCAAAACGTGTACTAAAAGTGAACCCTCCCACTTGATTTTTATAATCACGGGTGGTAAAATTGTTTGTTTTTCTATCATCTCCAGTTTTAAAATCCTGATACAAACGTTCACTCAATCTAAATGTTTTTAAGCCAGATGCTCCAACAACAGCTGTCATTGCTTGAACACTTCCTGAACCAGCACTAAAAAAACCATTTGATGCAGTGGTACGACCTGTGAAAACATAATCAGTACTTTGAATGCCGGCATTAGCAAGAGTTAAAACCTGATTCCACTCTGCAACTGAAATTGTTGGCATTGGACCTATACCACTTAAACTTCTGTTGGCTAAAATATTTCTTGCTTTAAGTGTGCTTATGTTTCTTAAAAACATATCTCTTGTTAAAATACCTCCATTTCCGGTTTGACAAAATAGAGGAATTAAATTACCAAGTAGGGTTTCATAGGCACTAGTATTAGAAATAGCATTAAGATATGATATGGCTAAATCGTAATTTTTATTTGCCTCT
>JANOVK010000356.1:0-7044 GCA_031417315.1 Chitinophagaceae bacterium
GTTAATTAATAACCGTATTCTTTTAGTTGTAATTCATTGTCTCTCCACTTAGGTTTTACTTTTACAAATAATTCTAAAAAAACTTTTTGAGAGATAAATTTTTCAATATCTCTTCTTGCTAAAGTGCCAAGTTGTTTTATCATTTGTCCACCTGCACCTATAATTATTGCCTTTTGAGTTTCTCTTTGAACAATAATGTCAGCTTGTATTTTAACTAAAGATTCCTTCTCTTTAAATTCATTAATTAATACAGCAACATGATAAGGAATTTCATCTTGAAATAATTGATAAACTTTTTCTCTTATTAATTCGCTAACAAAAAACTTAGTGGGTAAATCACTTAAATCATCTTCGTTATAAAATGGTTCTCCTTCTGGTAATAAATTTACAATTGCATTTATTATTTTTTGAAGGTGATGTTTTTCTAATGCAGAAATTTTAATGATAGTTTTTACATATGGCTTATCTGCAAAGAAATTTACGGCTTCCAATATTTTTCCATTTTTTGCTTCATCAATTTTATTAACAATTAATAATGCTGGAACTTTTAAATTGAGTTGTTGAAAAATTTGATCTACATCATTTAAATCATCATTTACATCAACTATTAATAAAGCAATATCTGCATCTTCAAGAGCACTTTTAACTGCAGCCATCATTTTTTCGTGCAGTTTATATTTTGTTTCAATAATTCCTGGGGTATCACTAAATACAATTTGATATTCTCCTGGAATACCTAAAAATCCTTTTATTCTATGACGGGTGGTTTGAACTTTTGGCGAAACGATTGCCAATTTTTCTCCCAATAAAGCATTTAATAATGTGCTTTTACCAGCATTTGGTTTACCAAAAATATTTACAAAGCCTGATTTCATTTGGCTGCAAATGTAGTTGAATGTGGTTTAAAGCTACTGTTGATTGTGTGAGTGCTTTGTTAAACTTAAAACTGCTTTGAATTTTCAAAGCAGTTTAATAATTTATCTAGCATCAGCCATATCTGGTATTTCATTTACTTTATAAGCCCCTGAATCTAATTTAGCTTTTGTTTCACTAAAAGCTTTTAATGTTTGTTCAATATCAGCATCAGTATGCACTGCAGAAGGAATTAATCGATATATAATATGACCTTTTGGAATAACTGGATAAGTAACAATAGAGGCAAAAACATAATAATTTTCTCTCAAATCCATACACATTGCAGCTGCTTCTTCTACACCTCCAAACATATAAACTGGAGTGACTGGTGTATTTGTTGCACCAATATTAAATCCTCGAGATTTTAATCCATTTTGAAGTTTTAATGCATTACTCCAAAGTTTTTCTTTTAATTCTGGATTCGTTTTTAACATATCCAATCTTTTCAAATTTCCTATAACTATTGGCATTGGTAAACTTTTTGCAAAAATTTGAGAACGAATATTGTATCTAATATAATCAATAATTATTTTTGGTCCGGCTATAAAAGCTCCAATACTTGCCATTGATCTTGCAAAAGTTGAGAAATATAAATCAATATCATTTTGGCAACCTTGTTCTTCACCTGCCCCTGCACCTGTTTTTCCTAAAGTTCCAAATCCATGAGCATCATCAACCATTAATCTAAATTCGTATTTGTTTTTTAGTGCTACAATTTCTTTAAGTTTACCTTGGTCACCTGCCATACCAAAAACGCCTTCCGTAATTAATAAAATGCCTCCTGCTTTTTGTTTTTCTATTAATGAAGTGGCACGTTCTAATTGTTTTTCACAATCTTCAATATCATTGTGTTTAAACACATATCTATGGCCTGGGTGTAAACGTAAACCATCAATAATACAAGCATGGCTTTCGGCATCATAAACAATAATATCATGTCGTCCACAAATTGCATCTATAGCACTCATGATTCCTTGATAGCCAAAGTTCATTAAAATAGCATCTTCTTTGCTTTCAAAGGCAGCAAGTTCATCTTCTAATTGTTCGTGATGAACAGAGTTTCCACTCATCATTCTAGCACCCATGGGTAATGCTAAACCATATTTTGCAGAAGCTTCAGCATCCACTTTTCTAATTTCTGGATGATTGGCTAAACCTAAATAATTATTCAAACTCCAAACAATCATTTCTTTTCCTCTAAATATCATTCTGCTACCAATTTCTCCTTCTAATTTTGGAAAAACGAAATAGCCATGAGATCTTTCTCTATGTTTACCAATTGGGCCAAAATTTTTTACTAATTTTTCAAATATATCTGCCATATTAATTTTTTGTTTAGTTGAAAGGATAAATTGGCTGCAAATGTAACAGATTGCTAATAAATTGCAAAGATTAGCAACTACAGTATTTGTTTTATTGAATTACCTTATTAAAACAATGGTGCCTTTTTTATTAATTATTTTACCTTTATAATCAACTCCTTGAACAGTATAAATAAATGTTCCAGAGGATTGGAATGTTCCATTAATAGTTCCATTCCAACCTTTACCTATTTGTGATGTGGTAAATAATAGTTGACCCCAACGGTTATAAATATTAAAATAATCGAGTTTTGTAACACCAACTGGAATTGGTTTAATTACATCATTTTTGCCATCGCCATTTGGAGTAAATGCATCTGGAACAAAAATATCTGGTTGAGTTTTAAATACTTTTACTTTTAAATCATCTGTTGTAAAACAATTTTCTTTTGTAAATGCTTTTACAGAATAAGCTACACTGTCAATTGTAATTGGTAGGGTAGCAATGGGATTTTGAAAATTATTATTATTTAAATAATTTATAGCTGAAAAAGGGTTACTTGACCAGATAAATTTTTTGTCGGTATTATCATCAATTAAAGCAAAAAGTTGAAGAGGTTGATTATATACGATTGACGTATCTCTTCCTGCAAAAACATAAAATGGTTGAATTACTTTAACCTCAACAGTATCAAATACTTTTTTTAAACAACCCGATAAATATTGAGCATACAACAAATAATTTGTTGTAATTTTTGGAGATGCAAATGGAGTTAAAATGGTACTATCACTTAAAGTAGTTGTTGGCGACCAATTATAAAAATCTCCTTCATAAGTTCCTGTAATTTTTACACTATCTCCAAAACAAATAGTAGCATCATTACTTAGTTTAGCTTTTGGATATGGAAATGTAAATAATGTTACAGAATCTCTGTCTTGACACTTGCCTAAATTTGCCTTTACATAATATTTTGTTGAGGGTTGTGTGGGAACAGCTAATGGATATTTTATGGTAGAATCAATTAGGGTTAATGCTGGTGTCCATAAATAACTTAGTGCATAACTTTTTGTCTGCATTTTAAACGTATCTGTTAAACAAACATTCGAATTTGGGCCAGCATCTACCGTAATAAAATCTAAAACATTTATAGTTACAGTATCTTTATTAATACATCCTTTATCTATTACAGTTAAAATATATTTTGTTGTGTCTTTTGGAAACACATAAGGACTTGCAATATTTCTATTTGATATATTAATATTGGGGCTCCAAAAAAAAGTTGTAGCATTTGAATTGGCACCTAATGTAACACTATCAATACTACAAATTAGTGTGTCTTTAAAAGCTAAAGAAATTGGAGGCTTATCTAATACTACTACAATTTTACTGGTGGTATCTTCACAACCCTTGCTACTATGTGCATATAACAAAACTTTTCTTGGTCCTGGTGTTAAATATTTATAATTTGGATTTTTTAAAGTTGAGGTATCGTTATTAAGAGAAGTTTCTCCAAAATCCCAAAATACACTATCTACTTTCCCATATTTTGCATAAGTTGTATTTGTAAAGTAGAAAGGGTTTTGATAACAAAAACCATTAACATCGAAACTTGGAATAAAACCTGGAAAAATTCTGACTATTGCAGTAGCAGAATCAGTACATCCTTGAGCTTTTACAATCAGTTTTAAATTATAAACACCTGTGTCTGAATAATGATGTAGTGGAGTAGGAACTGTATCAGTTTGTCCATCACCAAAACTCCATAAATAAGCATTAATTCCAGTTGCACTTGATTCGTTTTGAAATTGTAAATCAAATCCATTACAGGTTATATAAGTGGGGTTTAGTTCAGCTGCAGAAAGCTGACAATTAGCAACATTAATATGAATTTCTTTTTTAGTAATTCCAATTAAAACTCGTTTTCTATATTCTAAAGCACAAACAGCAATAACATAATCACCAGTTATTGATGGAGCAATTCCACTTATTAATCCTGAGATAGAATTAATTTGAACACCTGTACCTAATGGAAAAGAACCACTAAAACCCTGTGAATAATCAACAATATTATAGGGAGGATTTGCAGGAGGGTCGGGTCTTGCACCACCTTGAGATCCTGGGTTTCCACCATGTAAGCCTTCACAAAAAATATATGAAATAGAATCTCCTTCTGCATCAGTTGCAGAAAAGTCGAAAGTAAATGGTGTGTTTTTACAAATAATTACGGTATCTTTTTGCAAAAAACTTGGGCTACTATTTATTGCATAATTTGAATCTATTACAAATCCTGGAATTTTATTGTAATAAGTAACACCTAATTGATCTGAATTTACTAAATTAACAATGCCTCCAATTCTACAACAGCGTTGCACAGCAAGTGCATATCCAGCATTGTTAAATGGTAAATTTACAGTTGTAACATAAACATCAATTCTATAACACACAGATCCTGGAAGTGGAGTTGGATTGATACATGGATCGAAAGTGGTAATACTAGGTCTATCTGTATAAGAAAGTGGTACAGTTATTTTTTGAAATAATAAATTAGTTTCGCCATCAAAAATTCCCAAATAAACATCTGGATCTATTTGCCCACCACTTGATGAGCATGATAAATATTGACGAACTGTAATTCTATATCTATGTGTTTTAGCTACTGAGTCTGTGCTTATATACTCATATTGAATCCAACCACCTTTTAAATGAAAAGCAAAACAGGTATCTGCTTTACAAAATAAAAATATAATTAAAAGTAAAAGAATTTTTTTCATAAATAATCAACATCACAATTGTCAAACAATGCGTAAAGTTAAAAGTAATTTTTTTTAATTAATTTAGATTTTTGAGAGTAAACTTTAATTAATAAATAACATAAAATTCCTCAAAGAATAAAAAAAAATATTAAGTTAATTTTAATTTAAAAGCAAATACTATCTTTACTCCCAAAATTTATAGTTTTTATGAAATTTATTTTTACAATTTTAGTTTTTTGTTTTCTTAGCTTGACTGCAAATGCTCAAGTAACAGTTTATATTCATTCAGGAAATTTTACAAATAATACTCCTGAAAAAAATCCTAGTAACGATAATGCTTTTTTCTCAGAAAATATTTATAATAATAAATATTTTTTATGGTTACAGTTTAATGAATTGCCAACTGAGAACAAAAAAAATGAGCTAATTCAATATGGTGTTAAGTTATATGAGTATTTACCTAAGAACACTTACATTGCTTCATTTCCTACAAATTTCAATTTTAATATTTTAAGACAATACAATGTTTATGCAGTAACTAAACAAAGTCCTGCTTCTAAAATCGATGCACAATTATTTTCTCCTTCAAAAATAAATTGGGCAGTTCCTGCTAGTGGAAAATTAAAAGTAAATATTAGTTTTTCTGATGAAGTAGCCATAGATGTTTTTCTTCAATCACTTTTAACAAAAGGAATTGAATTTACAAAAATTGAAGACAAACTGAAAGATGTTGTAGTTGTAGAAACAACAATTGACGAAATAAAAAAAATTGCAACTCATCCCTTAGTAAATTATATTGAACCTTGTTCTGCACCTGGTGTTGTAGAAGATATTCAAGGTGTTTCTGACCATAGAGCATCAACTGTTCAATCTTCAGACAATTGGGTTACTGGTAAAAAGTTAAATGGTAAAGGAGTTGTATTAGCTGTTGGCGATGATGGTTTTATTGGACCACATATAGATTTTAAGGGAAGAATTTTAGTAAATGCTACAAATATGGCTGCAGCAAATACACATGCAGATCATGTTTGTGGTATAGTTACTGGTGCTGGTAATTATAATCCTTTAGTAGTAGGGCAAGCCTCTGGAGCTGACTTAAGAGTTTATGATGGATATGCTCCATACACACGTTTCCCTGGAATTTATACTGATGATTTAGTAAGAGTAATTTCACATTCTTTAGGCCAAACTTGTAATGCTGGTTATACTGCTGATGCTAGAACAAGCGATCAATTAATTAGGCTTTACCCTAATTTAATGTATGTTCATTCGGCAGGAAATTCAGGAACTTCAGCGTGTGGAGGACTAACTGGATTTAGAAATATTACCGGTGGATATAAAGCAGGGAAAAATGTATTAACTGTGGCCAATCTTACAAAGTCTGATGTTATATCTTCATCAAGCAGTCGTGGCCCATTATCTGATGGAAGAATTAAGCCAGATATTGCTGCTGTTGGTTCTAGTGTAAACTCAACACAACCTGATAACACATTTGCTTTAAATTCTGGTACATCTATGTCTTGCCCTGCAATAAATGGAATTGTTGGTATATTAATGCAATCATACAAAAATAAAAATGCAAATGCACAACCAGAAGGAAGTTTAATAAAAGCAGTAATGTTAAACACTGCAGATGATTTAGGAAATGAAGGTCCAGATTTTAGTTATGGTTGGGGTAGAGTGAATGCAAGAAAAGCTGTTAATTGTATAGAAAATGGTAGATATTTTTCTGATGAAGTTACAACTGGAGTTACAAAAAATCATACGATAACTATTCCTGCAAATGTGTCTAAAGCTAAAGTAATGGTGTATTGGGGTGATAGAGAAGCTGGCTCTGGTGCCACATTTGCTCTGGTAAATAATATTGATGCAAAAATTGTAAGAAATACGATTGAGTATTTACCATGGGTTTTAGACATTGGCACAACACCTACAGAAGCAAGTTGTTTAGAAACGGCAATTAAAGGAAAAGATTCTTTAAATAATATGGAACAAATTCAATTAGATAATCCCGCTGCAGGCACTTATAATTTAACTGTTTTTGGAAAAGCTATTCCATTTGGTCCTCAAAAAT
>JANOVK010000357.1:0-4286 GCA_031417315.1 Chitinophagaceae bacterium
ACCAACATTAAGTGGACCCACCTGGGTTTGAACCAGGGACCCCCTGATTATGAGTCAGGTGCTCTAACCAACTGAGCTATAGGTCCTGCAAAAATGAATTATTGCGGCTGCAAAAATAGTGGATTGAAATTTATTTGTGTTTTATTTTAATTCTAATTTTTCATTAAATTTAAAAACTAATTTTTAGTCAATAATTGTAAAATTTCGTTTTACTTAGTAATATTGCTTTGTAAAAAAAATAGCATGTCAAACAATCAAACACATCAAGAATCTACAGGTATAATAAAAAGTTTTACAAAAACTAGTTTGCTTTCTTTTATTATAATTTTCTTTTTATTTCTTTTACTATCTCGTTGCCATGGCGATTATCATTTTTCTAATGGTCATCACACAACACATTCTGAAACGAATACTAATTCGCATCACTAAAAATTATACTAAAGCAATATCGAAACTAGAGAGTTGAACAAATTCACTCAGTCTTTGTTTAATATCATTTTCATTAATTTCTCTTAATCTTTCTGTACCAAATTTTTCAACACAAAAACTTGCCATAGCACTACCTACAATAATAGCAGTTTTCATATTTTCGAAACTGATATCTTTTGTTTTTGTAAGATGTGCAATAAATCCACCTGCAAAAGAATCTCCTGCACCTGTTGGGTCAAACACATCTTCTAAGGGTAAAGCAGGTGCAAAAAACACATTTTTTTCATGAAACAATAATGCACCATGTTCTCCCTTTTTTATAATTAAATATTTTGGACCCATTGTCATAATTTTTTTGGCAGATCTTACTAAAGAGTAGTCTCCACTTAACTGTCTTGCTTCGCTATCATTTACCATTAAAACATCTACCATGCTAATTGTTTTTTTTAATTCATCAAGCATAATATCCATCCAAAAATTCATGGTATCCAGTACAATTAATTTGGGTCTATTTCTTAATTGTTCTATCACACTTCTTTGCACTGTTGGATCTAAATTACCCAACATCAAAAACTCACAATCCTGGTAACTTTCGGGAACTATTGGTTTAAAATTTTCAAGTACATTTAGTTCTGTTACCAAAGTATCTCTACTATTCATATCTAAATGATATCGCCCACTCCAGAAAAAAGATTTTTCGTCTTTTTTTATTTGTAATCCTTCAAATGAAACTCCACGTGCAGCTAAGATATCTAATTCTTCTTGAGGGAAATCTCCACCCACAACACTAATTTGTTTTACATCGCAAAAATTACTGGCACACCATGCAATAAATGTTGCTGCACCACCTACAATTTTATCACTTTTTCCAAATGGGGTTTCAATTGTATCAAATGCCATTGAACCAACAACTACTAAACTCATATTATTTTTTTAAGTGGGCAAAAGTAACCTTTTGAAATTCTATAAAATAAAAAAGCTTCGGAAAATTCCGAAGCTTTTTAAATTATTTTTAGTTTTAATACGCCCAAAGACCTTGTTCGTAATTAAATATTTTTTCTTTAATCTTATCCCCTTCTAATAATCTAAATAATGGGTCTTTAATATACTCATCTAATTTCTGATCTCTTACATTATCCATAGTAGATTTTGTAATATAATAACTAAATTGATGATTCTCTAAATAGTCTTCCCAAGTCATACGAGCACCCATATTTTTTGCATTATACACTTGTTTTTTAGAAAGTGTTTTTCTGATTTCGGGATAATAAACCCAGAAATAAGGAAAATGAGGGCCATCGTAAACTTTACCTTTTAAAATTAATGGACCCATTGGTGCAATACCAATAATTCTATGCACAAGACGAGCAGCTTCTTTATCAAAAATTACTTCCTCTTTAATCATAAATTTATAAATAGAATCTACTGGAAATTCTTTAGTTCTTACTTCTTTACGTATAACATTTCCATCCAAATCTAAAACATCCGAAGTATCAATACCGCCAGAAAATTTAGTTCTAAACTTATTTAAATCTTTATATGGAATAGTAAATCTCTCATCTTCAAATGCCATTACTGAATCTTCTGTTACAGCTCTAAAAAGAATTGAGAAAAATAATTGTGATCCATTATCTTCAATAGAATTATATTTAAAAGGAGAATTTAATTTTTCTCTTGCATCAATAACTTTCCATAATTTTTGGCGATAAATAGCATCATATTAGAGAAGATGATGCTGTGTATCGTCAAAAATTATGGAAAGTAATTGATGCAAGAGAAAAAATTAATTCACCTTTTCGTTACAATACCACAGAAGATAATGGCAATCAATTGTTCTTTGCAATTTTGTACAAAGCAGTTACTGAAGATTCCATTGTAGCTTTTGAAGATGAAAGATTTACGCTTCCTTATAAAGATATTGAACGATTTAAAACCAAATTCTCAGGTGGTATAGATACTTCTGATGTTTTGGATTTAGATGGTAATGTTATTAGAAAAGAAATTCGTAGAAAAGAGTTTCCAATCGATTCTATTTACAAATTCATGGTTAAAGAAGAGATCATCTTCGATAAAGAAGCAGCTAGATTGGTTCACAGAATTATTGGTATTGCACCAATGGGTCCATTAATTTTAAAAGGTAAAGTTTACGAT
The DNA here is from genome assembly GCA_031417315.1 of Chitinophagaceae bacterium. GTDB lineage: Bacteria > Bacteroidota > Bacteroidia > Chitinophagales > Chitinophagaceae > CAIVPM01. Next base: position 2,581 of record JANOVK010000357.1, read on the forward strand.
GGTCCTCATTACCCTTACTTCTGGTTATACTACCCAGATATTAGAAATACATTAGCTAAAAAGCAAGTGTATAATACAAAAAATATGGGTGCTCGTATGACATGGGAAGACTATTTAGAAAATCATTTGTTCAGTTATTATATTGTAAAATCAACATTAGATAACTTCAGAGATCAAAGGTTAGATGAGTATATTAAAGACCCATTATTTAGATTGTTAGAAGGCGATAAGATAAAAGATAAAATCTTTAACTACGAGCAAAGTCTTTGGGCTTATTAATTCAAGAAAAAATATTCAAATAGCTTCGGAAATTTCCGAAGCTATTTTTTTTAAACTAGGTATAAGGTTACTTTTGCCAACTTAAAATAAATAATATGAGTTTAATTGTTGTGGGTTCTATGGCTTTTGATGCTATTGAAACACCTTTTGGAAAAAGTGATAAAATTATTGGTGGTGCTGCTACTTATATTGCATGGTGTGCCAGTAATTTTTGTAAAGTAAATCAAATAAGTGTGGTGGGTGGAGATTTTCCAAAATCTGAATTAGCTGCTTTAACAGCACGTGGTGTTTCATTTGAGGGATTACAAATTAAGGAAAATGAAAAATCATTTTTTTGGAGTGGCAAGTATCACATGGATATGAACAGTAGAGATACATTAGTCACAGAACTTAATGTTTTAGCCAATTTTGAGCCAATTGTTCCAGATAATTATCAAGACTGTGAATTTTTAATGTTGGGAAATTTAGACCCTAAAGTACAACGCAGTGTAATTGAACAATTAAAAAATAAACCTAAATTAATTGTTTTAGATACCATGAATTTTTGGATGGATATTATGATGGATGAAGTGCTTAAAACTGTTGCTTTAGTGGATGTTTTAGTGATTAATGATAGCGAAGCAAGGCAATTAAGTGGTGATAATTCTTTAGTACGAGCAGCAAAAAAAATTCTTACAATGGGTCCAAAATATTTAGTAATAAAAAAAGGAGAACATGGTGCTTTATTGTTTCATGAAAATGAAGTGTTTTTTGCACCTGCATTACCTTTAGAAGAAGTGTTTGATCCAACTGGTGCTGGCGATACTTTTGCTGGAGGCTTTGTAGCACACATTGCCAAAACCAAAGACATTAGTTTCGAAAATATGAAAACAGCTATTATTTTAGGAAGTGCAATGGCAAGTTTTTGTGTAGAAAAATTTGGAACACAACGTTTGCAAGAAATAACATTAGCAGATATAAAAGAAAGATTGCTTCAGTTTAAACAACTTGCAAATTTTGAAATTGCTTTAGTGTAATTAATGATGTTTTGCAGGGGCTTTTTCAGTAGTGTGGTGCTCATTATGCGATGCTTTATAATCGCCATGACATTTAGATAATAAAAACAATAAGCCAAGTAATATTCCAAAAGAAAGTAAAGCTGTAAAGCTAAAATTTTTAACGTAGGTAGTGTTTTCTTGATGTTGAATCATAACTAATTTTTAAAACGCAATATTAAAAAGGAATTACTAGTTCTGCAATAATAATTTTTAATTTGTTCGATGATATTTTTAAGATGATTAAAAACGAAAATTAAAAGCATTCCACTATTTTTGCACTCGCAATAAAATAAATTTTTTTGCAGGACCTATAGCTCAGTTGGTTAGAGCACCTGACTCATAATCAGGGGGTCCCTGGTTCAAACCCAGGTGGGTCCACAACAGTTTAAG
>JANOVK010000358.1:0-2062 GCA_031417315.1 Chitinophagaceae bacterium
CGAACGGCGTGCGTGCGCACCACGGCGTTCGAGGCCTGCACCGCGCCGCGCACGTCTTCATCACCCAGCGCCGCCAGCGTGCGCAGCGTGTGCAGGGCGTGGATGCGCCCGACCTCCGACTTCGAGGCGCGCGCCAGTCGCCGGAGCTGCGGAATGGCGTTCGTGTCCCGCCGCTCGCACAGGAGCCGCGCCGCCGTGTCGCGATGCCAGCCGTTCGCGTGCTCCAGAGTGCGGACCAGTTCCGCCACCGTCGCGCTGCCGAGGCGCACGGGTTTTGGCTGCGAGAAATTCGTCGGCACGATGCGAAAGATGCGCCCGCGATCCATGCCGCTGTTCAAGTCCAGCTTGCTCTTCAACTCCGGCGGCAGCGACCACGGGTGCTCGACGGTCTCGCGATACATGTCCACGACGTAGAGCGTGCCGTCGGGCGCATTCGCCATGGTCACGGGGCGAAACCAGTTGTCGCGCGAGGCGAGAAATTCTTTGCGCGGCTCCTCCGGCGCGCGCTCGGCAAGGAAGTTCAGGCCCTCGCGGCGCAGGCGCTTGCGATGAATCAAGTTGCTGCCGCAGTCCGCGATGAACACGTGACCGTGATACTCGGACGGAAAGGCGTCACCGCGATAAACCGTGACGCCCGCCGCGCCTGTGAAGTAACCGGACGAACGCCCGCCGCCTTCCACCGGGCCGGGCACCAGTCCGGCCACGCGCCACTTCGTGCGCAACACGCGCCACGGTTCCTCGGGACTGAGGCGAAAAACTTCCGTCGCCGGCGCGTCCGGCCCCACGTTCACGTCCGGCGGCGGCAGGGAGTAGAACGGATTGCGCGCGGCAAAACGGTCCTCGTACATTTCCGTCATCAGATGGCGCGAGTTGCTGCACACGAACTTGTTTCCGTCGTCATCAAAGCTCATCCCCCATTGCCCGCCGCCGCTCTCGGCCCGCAGATCCAGCGCGCGCGGGTCGAAGGAGAAGTCGCGCCCGCGCAACTCCAGCGGCTTCGTGTCGGGCCGCGCGGCGTTGGTCACGATGCTGGCGTTGCCGCCGAGCGCGCCGTGGATGCGGTTGTCGATCCCCCAGGTGAAGCTGTTGAGCAGTTGCTGCACGTTCAGCTTCGGCGCGGCGTTGCCGAAGCCCGTGAAGGCCAGATAGCGCCGGTCGGACACGCCGTCACCGTCCGTGTCCTTGAGATAGAGAATATCCGGAGTGGCACCGATGAAGACGCCGCCCTCGTGACAGAGGATGGCCGTGGGCCACGGCAGTTTGTCGGCGAACACGGTGGCCTGGTCGAAGCGCCCGTCGCCGTCCGTGTCTTCGAGCAGCTTGATACGGCCCAACCGCTCGTCGCGCCGCTCGGAGTAGTCGCGCATCTCGGCAACGTAGAGGCGGCCGTTTGCGTCGAACGCCATCGCGACCGGACTGGCAATCAATGGCTCGCTCGCCACCAGTTCCACGCGGAAGCCGTCGCGCACTTGCATCGTGGCGACCGCTTGGGCGGGTTCGGTGGCGGGGACACGCGGTAAATCCCCCACGATCAATTCAGCGGCGAAGACCTTGCAGGCCAGCAACGCGCTCGCAACAATCACGGGAAATTTCACCCGCACATGATGATGCAATTTGGAACTCAGGAAAGCAGGAAACCAAGATCACGAAAAAGTCAGACGCGACTCACCGCGGCATTTGAGGAACGCCAGACGCCGGTGGGGCGCGGTGTCCTCACCGCGCCGCGCTGGAATCGGAGAGGCCCCGTGGAACTTGCCCAAGCCTCACCCCGGCGCGCTGAGGACAGCGACGCCCTGCCATTCGCCGCCATGGAAACTCAACCGCGCCAGGCCCGAGCCCTCTCCCGTCGCAACTTCGTCGCCCTCGGTTCCGCTGCGCTCGGATCCGCGCTCTGCGGCTGCGTTACGCGCGATCAAGTTAACGACTCGCCCGGCGACTACGCCGCCGCCGAGCCGGTCATCGACATCCACCAGCACACGAACTACGCCGGACGCACCGACGCCGAACTTATCGCGCACCAGCGCGCGCTCGGCGTCACCCACAGCATTTTGCTCCCAGCGGG
>JANOVK010000359.1:0-1515 GCA_031417315.1 Chitinophagaceae bacterium
AATTTCAATTATAGTCTTATTAACCGATATATTAATTTATCTGCTAATAACCAGATATTTGTAAATAAAATATTATTATGATTAGGCATATTTTTATACTTTTTATTGTATTGATATGTTGTAGAACCACATACTCACAAAAGAAAAATTTATGTAATGAGAATTTAGTTGATTACAAAGGAATAAAAATAAATAATGACAGCATAAAATCTGGAACAACAATATTTTTTATTACAAGCTACACCTGTGGTTGGTGCATAAAAAGTATTCCAAAATATGAAAAAATTAAGACCGAATATCCAAGAGTAAACTGCATTGGAATTTTAGACAACGACTCATTGTTTATTGAAAATTTTAAACTTAAGCATAAACAAGAATTTTGGTTTACTAAAATTTCTGACCCTAATCTTATATTAGCAACCAAATATTGGAAAAGAAAAGTTTGGCCCGAATTTCACATCTATAGAAATGGTAAATTGATAAAAAGATTGGTTGATGCAAGTGATGAAACTTTCAATAAATTAATTAACATTATTGACAAGTTTGAAAAAAAAGTCAATAGTTAATTTAAACAAAGTCTACTAATTCTAATAAACATTTTATCACAAATATTTTATATTAAAAAACCAAAAATCAACACCTTATGAAAAGATTCAAATTAATTACATTTATAATTTCAATTTTTTTTACTGTAAACTCATATTCTCAATTTTCTACAGGCTTAAGTTTTAATTACATGACAGATAACAATCAAACAGAAAATTGGGGATTTACTGTGCAATCAGATTATAGCATCTCACATCAATGGAAAGTTGGTCTAAGTACTTCTATTTTTATTAACTCAAACCCATTTCCCGATTATTTAATTTATGATGATGCTTTTTGGGGTTCAACTCCTAATAAGCTTGCAGGAAGTGCTTTTAGAATTTTGCCAATTGATGCTACTATAAAATATAATTTTAATAAAAATGTAAAACAAAAACTGCAACCTTTTTTTCAAATAAATACCGGAGTTGCAATTCTTGGAACTTTTTCAAAAGCCGAAATCAAAAATTTGTCTTACATTAAATATAATCACGAAGTTGATAATTATTTTTCGCTTGGTTTTAATATTGGAACAACCTATTCACTAACAAAAAATTTATTGATTAATATTAATGCAGGTTATTCAAGAATATTTAGTGATACCAAAAATAGGTTTGCAAATGCACCAGCAGATTTAAGTAATTACAATAGTTTTTTTAATCATTATTTTATTTTTTCTACTGGATTGAAATATAATTTTTATAATCATAAATAAAACCCTTTTAATAATTCATGCAAAAATTAAATAATTGGATAAGCAATCCATCGAGAAAACAAATGATAATTGCATTTCTTTTATGGCTTTTAGGAACTATTTTATTATTAATTTCTATGTCAAATTTTTTTACAGAAACCATATTTCAGAAAAAATATTTTATGTTTTATTATTTAATATTTTTTTCTGGATTAATTGTTTATACAACTTCTAAA
>JANOVK010000360.1:0-5434 GCA_031417315.1 Chitinophagaceae bacterium
AAGTTGTTGTTGAAAATCTTTATTTGTTCTTGTAAATACACCATCAATAGAATATTCTTTACAAATTAATTGTTTAATTGGGGAATTGTTTTTGCTATAAAAAAATCGAATAAAATCTGCTTCGTAATAATACAAGTTTGCACTGCCTTCAACTAAAACTTTTAATAACACTTGCACTGATTTCCATTCAGGTTCTTTCGATTCAGAAAGTTCAGTAGCATACTTTACAAATCTTTTCGAAGTATCAATATCAACTGTTACTCGAATAAATTTATATTGACCTTCAATTGCAAACTCAGACATATTTTCAATGCTTGAAAAATCCGATTCGTTTGTTAAACTTAACTTGTACTCAATTTTTATTGGACTTTTTATCCAACCTTCATTTTTAATAAAGCACTCTACTTTTTTTCCAATGTTATCAATAAAATACCCTTTCTCAAAATTTATTTGAGCAAATGATGTAATACAAATTGTTGATAGTAAAATTGTTGAAAATATTAATTTCATAAAATTGATTGTTGTATAAATTTAAGGGGGGGGTGACATATAAAAAAAAATTTAAAAATTCATCTTATTTTCGTAAACCGATATGTCAAAAAAGTATAATCAATCTACTGCACTTATTGCAATTACAAAAGCTAGTTTAATTGCCATTATAAAAAATCCCGGTGCACTTTTTTTTAGTTTAGTTTTTCCATTAGTTTTTGTTTGGATTTTTGGTTCGTTTGGAAAAGGAGGTGTTAATGCATACAGAATTGCTTTAAATAAAAATTCTGATACCAGCAATGTACTGTTGTATCAAATGATAAAAAATCATCCAGTAATTAAAATTGTAAATTATAACGATACAGCCAAACAAAGAAGAGATTTAGAAAAAGGAAGAATTGCTGCAGTAATGACAATTACAGCAGTTAATGATTCATCAATTCAAAACATAAAATCAAATATTCAATTACTTTCTACAACTGCAAGTATGCTAGAATTGTTGATAGTATTGCCCATATTAGAAAACATTGTAGATAAATACGAGCAAGCTATAAACCAACAACACAAAAGCTTTGTAAAAATTTCTAATAAAGTTTATGCAATAAGAGCATATAAACAAATAGATTTTGTATTACCAGGGCAAATTGGGTTCTCCATTTTATTTGCTACATTATTTGGTATTGCTTTTACATTTTATAATTTAAGAGAGTTATTGGTTTTAAAAAGATTTTATGCATCGCCTATAAATAAATTAAATATTTTATTAGGTATTGGTTTTAGCAGATTGGTTTTTCAATTAATAAATGTGGTAGTACTAATTGTTATTGGTAAATATTTTTTAGGATTCACGCTGGCACATGGTTTTATAACCTTTGTAGAAATGATGTTTCTATCAATTTTAATGTTATTTGTATTAATGGGCGTGGGTTTAATATTTTCTAGTATTGTAAAATCCGATTCTACAATTCCATTATTAATTAATTTGTTTGCATTACCACAAATGTTATTATCTGGCACTTTTTTTCCTATAACTGTTTTCCCATCATGGATGCAAACGCTTTGTAAATTTTTTCCATTAACACATTTTAATTTAGCTATCAGAAAAGTTTCTTTCGAGGGTTTAAGTTTTATTAATTGTTGGGATAATATTGGTGTGATAACAATTTGGTTAGTTATTGTGTACGCTTTAGTGTATAAATTTTTTAAATGGGAATAATCCTATTTATGATTTGGAGATTTCGGATTTACGATTTGCAAAATGGATTTCTCAAAATCATAGGTGGTAAAAAAAATAAATCTTAAATCTTAAATCACAAAATCGTAAATAACTATGAGAGATTTATCTTGGAAACAAATTTCATCAAAATATATTATTAAAGATACTTGGGCAACCGTTAGAGCAGATAGTTGTATAAGGCAAGATGGTAACATTATTGAGCCCTATTATGTTTACGAATTTCCAGATTGGGTTACCGCTTTTGCTATAACTAAAGAAGGTAAAGTAATTGTTGAACGTCAGTATAGATATGCATTAAACCAAACTCATTTTGAAATGCCTGGAGGATGTGTAGATACATCTGACAAAACTTTGCAAGATGCTATTGCCAGAGAATTATTAGAAGAAACTGGATATACATTTACACATTTCGAATACTTAGGAAATACTTCAGCAAATCCATCAACCAATAATAATTTAATGCACTTGTATTTAGCAACAGGTGGAGAAAAAGTTGCAGCACAAAACTTAGACCATGGAGAAGATATTGAAGTTTATTTTATGACGATTGATGAAGTAATTGAACTTGTAAAAACAGATGCAATTATTCAAAGTATGCATCATACTTTAATTACAAAAGCACTTTTAAAACTTGGAAAATTAAAGTATGTATAATTAAGCTAGTCGTCGCCTCCACCTTTTACAAATCTTTTAATAATACCTCTACCACTATCTCTAATAAAAGTTACAATTTCATCTCTCTCATCACTAGCATTAATTTCTTCTTCAATAAATTCTAATGCTTGTGTAGTATTTAAGCCTTTATTATAAATTACTCTATAAATATCTAAAATATGATTTATTTTTTCTACAGAAAATCCTCTTCGTTTTAATCCAACACTATTTACACCACCATAACTTAAAGGATTTCTTACAGCTTTAATATAGGGAGGAATATCTTTACTTACCAAACTTCCACCAGCAACAAAAGTATGTTGCCCAACATTTGCAAATTGATGCACAGCACTAACGCCACCAATTACAACCCATTCTCCAATGGTTACATGCCCTGCAACTTGTACACTATTACTTAAAATACAATTATTGCCAATAATACAATCATGTGCAATATGGGTGTATGCCATAAGCAAACAATTATTACCAATAGTTGTTTTGCCTCTATCTTCTGTACCACGATTAATGGTTACAAATTCTCTAATGGTGGTATTATCTCCAATTTTTACAATAGTTTTTTCGCCATTATATTTTAAATCTTGTGGCACTGCACTAATTACTGCACCCGGAAAAATTCTACAATTTTTACCAATTCTTGCTCCATCCATAATTGTAACATTACTTCCAACCCAAGTTCCAGCACCAATTTGTACATCTCCATGTATAACTGTAAATGGATCAATTTTTACATTAGGTGCAACTTTTGCATTGGGGTCAATATATGTATATGGATGAGTCATCCTATTTTTTTTGTATTGTCAAAATTAAGGGTATGCATCTTAATTAATTTTGATATTAAGTTGTTGCAATAAAAAAAGGAGAAGTTTTAACTTCTCCTTTAATAAAATTTTATAGGTAGTTTATGCAATTGTTATAGAGTTATCTAAATAAACATCTTGAATTGCATTTAATATTTCAATTCCTTCTTTCATGGGTCTTTGAAAAGCTTTTCTCCCACTAATCAAACCCATTCCACCAGCACGTTTGTTAATTACAGCAGTGGTTACAGCTTCAGCCATATCACTTGCACCACTACTTGCACCACCACTATTAATTAAACCTGCTCTGCCCATATAACAATTTGCAACTTGATATCGAGTTAAATCAATTGGATGTTCAGATGATAAATTTGTGTACATTCTTTCATCATTTTTACCATAAGCATTTTCTTTACTATTTAATGCTTTATAACCTCCATTATTTTCTGGTAATTTTTGTTTAATAATATCTGCTTCAATAGTTACGCCTAAATGGTTGGCTTGGCCAGTTAAATCTGCTGAAGTATGGTAATCTACTCCATCTTTTTTAAACGATGGATTTCTTAAATAACACCATAAAATCGTTGCCATCCCTAATTCATGAGCCATTTCAAATGCTTTGCTTACTTCTTGAATTTGACGAGCACTTTCATCACTTCCAAAATAAATTGTTGCACCAACAGCAGTAGCTCCTAAGTTCCAACTTGCTTTTAAAGAAGCAAACATAATTTGGTCGAATTTATTAGGATAAGTTAAAAATTCATTATGATTAATTTTTACAATTAATGGAATTTTATGAGCATATTTTCTAGCTAAAAAACCTAAGCCACCATAAGTTGTAGCAACTGCATTACAACCACCTTCAATTGCTAAGTTTACAATATTTTCAGGATCGAAGTAAATGGGATTTTTTGCAAAAGATGCACCAGCACTGTGTTCTATGCCCTGGTCTACTGGTAAAATAGATAAATATCCTGTATTCGAAAGTCTACCCTTATTATACATGGCTTGTAAATTTCTAAGTACTTGCGGATTTCTGTCGCTATTAATAAAAATTCTATCAATAAAATCTGAACCGGGTAAATGCAATTGAGATTTATCAATTGCTTTACATGTGTGGTTAAGTAAATAATCAGCTTTGTCGCCTAAAAGTTGTTGAATGTTTGCATTAGCCATATTAAGTTTTTTTTGTTACAAGTTTTAGTGCAAAAATTAGCTTTAGTTGGGTCGCACACTTGTACAGTTACATAAAATTTTGGCAAATATACGTTGGCTGATGATTTTATAAAAATCAAGTAATTTTAGATGATTAGAATTACTTCATTATTTTTGACAAAATTTGAAAAATGAAAAAAATATTTATCCTTTCTATTACTGCACTATTAAGCATTTTAGCTATAGCACAACCTCCTAAAGGGGAAGCAAATGCAGGAATGACTTTTGGAGAAAAAATTACTGCCGAGGGTGCAATTACATCAACAGAATTAGTTAAAAACTTAACCAAAGAAAACAAAATGGATGTTGTGGTTGAAGGAGAAGTGGTTCAGGTTTGTGCTGCTGAAGGTTGTTGGTTAAAACTAAAAACTGCCACAGGTACTATAATGGTTAAAATGAAAGATCATAAATTTTTAGTTCCTCTTTCAATGAGTGGAAAAACAATTGTAGTAAAAGGTGTAGCTGAGAAAAAAACTACAAGTGTTGAAATGCTAAAACATTATGCCGAAGATGCAAAAAAATCTAAAGAAGAAATTGATGCTATTAAAGAGCCCAAACAAGAAATTATTGTTCAAGCTACAGGCATAGTTGTTATTAAATAATAAAAATTTTTAATTTAAAGCAAGCCTCCAACTCGGAGGCTTTTCTTTGTATAATTATTAAAAAAAAAAAATTTCATTTTAATTTGAAAAAAATTAAAGCATTTGTTCAAATTTTAAGATGGCAAAACCTAATGTTTATTGCTATCACACAACTGTTGTTTTATTATTGTATTATAAAGCCACAACTAGTTGATGTTTTTTTTAAGCCACAACTTTCAAACAAATATTTATTTCTAATAATTGTTGCATCAATTGCAATTGCTGGTGCTGGAAATATTATTAATGATTATTTTGATATAAAAGCTACAAAAAATACCAAAAAAACTAATTATTAAATGCCAAAATATTACCCAAGAACGAGAAATAATTTTATCAACTATTAACTTATTGGGTTTATTTATTTGGTCGATATTAATATC
>JANOVK010000361.1:0-6936 GCA_031417315.1 Chitinophagaceae bacterium
ATTTTCTTGATTTTTGGAGAAGGCAATTAGCCTATGTTGTTCTACCAAATGGCAACACATTAAATGATTTGATTTTACAAAATGGATTTGCAAAAGCTACACACGAATATTATTGTAGTAGATTAAATGAATTTCAACTAATGAATAGAGAAGCACAAATGAATAGAAAAGGATTATATGCTCTAGTAGATAGGTTTTAAAAGGAAAAATTAAAATGTTGTCCCTATGTTGTCCCTTGAATTAAAAAAGCCTCGTAAATTATTGATTTACAAGGCTTTAACATGTGTACCTGCGGACCGGACGGGACTCGAACCCGCGACCTCCGCCGTGACAGGGCGGCATTCTAACCAACTGAACTACCGATCCATTTTAATGTAATTTTGTAAATCACATTTCAAATTGGGCTGCAAATATATAAGTAACTAAATTATTTGAACAAATCTTTTTAATAAAAAAAATCAACCCTTATTTTTACATCCCAAAAAATAATTATGCCTCAGTATCCAAATAGACAATTTTTAGATTTTGAATTACCAATTAAAACTTTATTCGAAGAAAGAGAAAAAGTAAAACAAACTGCTGAAAAAAGCAAAATCGATTTATCTGATAGTATACAAAAAATTGAAAATGCAATTCTTGAGAAAAGAAAAGAAATTACAGAAACATTAACTCCATGGCAAAGAGTACAATTAAGCAGGCATCCTGATAGACCTTATACGTATAAATATATAGGTAAAATTTTTACAAATTTTGTTGAATTACATGGCGATAGAAATGTTAAAGATGATAAAGCAATGGTTGGTGGATTTGCTCAATTAGATGGGGAAACAATTATGATAATTGGGCAACAAAAAGGTATCAATACTAAAATGCGTCAACATAGAAATTTTGGTATGGCAAATCCTGAAGGATATAGAAAAGCTTTAAGATTAATGCGACTAGCAGAAAAATTTAATAAGCCCGTAATTACTTTTGTTGATACACCTGGTGCATTTCCTGGGTTAGAAGCTGAAGAAAGAGGACAAGGTGAAGCAATTGCAAGAAATATTTACGAAATGATTCGATTAAAAGTTCCCATTATTGTTGTAATTATTGGTGAAGGGGCTAGTGGAGGGGCTTTTGGCATTGGTGTTGGCGATAGAACTTTAATGATGGAAAATACTTGGTACACTGTTATCAGTCCAGAAAGTTGTAGTAGTATTTTATGGAGAACTTGGGATAAAAAAGAAGTAGCAGCTGATCAATTAAAATTAACTGCAACCGATATGAAAGGATTTGGTTTAGTTGATGAAATAGTTGATGAACCATTGGGTGGTGCACATTGGGATTATGATCTTGCTTCTGAAAAATTAAAAGCTAGAATAAAAAATGCAATTCAAGAAACTAAAAATTTGGATGTTAATGAAAGAATAAATGCTAGAATTGAAAAGTACGGAAAAATGGGATTTTGGGAAGAAACATAAAATTTATATTGCTATATTATTTCTTTATAATTATAATTAAATGACCTTAAAAACAAAGTTAAAAGGAACAGGTGTTGCAATAATTACTCCATTTAAAAACGATGAGAGTATTGATTTTAATGCATTAGGAAAAGTTATTGATTTTAATATTACTAATGGAGTTAACTATATTGTAAGTTTAGGAACTACTGGCGAAACACCAGTATTAGATTTGTTTGAAAAAAAAGATATTCTTGATTTTACTTTTGAAAAAGTTAATAAAAGAGTTCCAATTGTTATGGGCGTTGGGGGCAATAGCACTAAACAAGTTATTACTGAAATTAATACACTTTCAAATTCAGAAGCGTCTGCAATTTTAAGTGCTTCGCCCTATTATAATAAACCAACACAAGAAGGTATTTATCTTCATTATAAATCATTGGCAGAATCATCAAATATTCCAATTATTTTGTATAATGTTCCAAGTAGAACAGGAAAAAATATTAATGCATCAACTGTAATAAAAATTGCAGAAAATATAAGTAATGTAAAAGGAATTAAAGAAGCTGGTGATAGTATACAACAATGCATGGAAATTTTAAGAGATAAACCGCAAGATTTTTTAGTTGTAAGTGGAGATGATGGTTTATCGTGTTGTCAATTGGCATTGGGTATGGATGGCGTTATAAGTGTTGCTGCAAACTGCTTCCCAAAGCAATTTTCTCAAATGGTAAATCTTGCATTACAAAATGATTTTAAAAATGCAACAAAAATTCACTACAAACTTTTAAAAGGATACGATTTATTATTTGCTGAGAATAATCCTGCTGGTGTAAAGGCATTTTTATACGAATTAGGATTTATTGAAAATGTTTTAAGATTACCATTAACAAAAGTGAGTGCTGATTTGCTAAAGAATATTCAATCATTTTTGCAATCAATTGATTAATTTTATAGTCATTTAATTTTAGATAATATTTAGTATAAATTATCTATTTCACATCCTTATCTTCGCCGCCCAAAAAAGTTCTTAAAAGGAAAATGATAACTAGAAGAAATATAAGAGTTAAAGTAATGCAGCTTCTTTATAGTATAGATTCAACAAATGATACTAAAGCATTTAATAATCCTGTAAAAACGTTAGAAAATAACTTTTCAAAAACAAGAGAATTACTAATTTATTTATTATATACTATTATTGCAATTGCTAAATATGCCGAGAAAAGTTCAAGAAATCGAGCCTCAAAAAATATTCCAACTTTCGAAGATTTACATGTAAATACAAAAATTTCAGGCAACCAAATTTTGTGGCAAATTGTAGAAGACAAATCATATATAGAAGCCATTTCGTATTTTAAAATAAAACATTTAATTGAAGAAGATTTAATTAGAAATTTGTATTTTAAATTAATTGAAACGGAAGAATATAAAATTTATATTACCGATCAAAATAGAGAAAAGAAAAATGAAATTCAAATTCTTAGTTTTATTTTTAATACTATTTTGTTGCAATCAGATTCTTTTATTTCAGAGGCCGAAGATAGATTTGAAAATTGGGATGATGATGCTGAAATGTTGCAAATAATTATAAATAATTATTTATCAAAACCACAACCACTAAATATGCATAATTTATTAGACAATGATAAAATGAGTTATGCAAAACTTTTATTAACTACAACAATTGATAAAAAAGAATTTTTATTAGAACAAATTACTCCAAAGTTTAAAAATTGGGATGCCGATAGAATAGCAACATTAGATTTAATTATTTTGCAAATGGGATTAAGTGAATTACTTTATTTCGAAACAATTCCAACCAAAGTTACCATTAACGAATATATTGATATTGCAAAGGAATATAGCACAAATCAAAGTGGTCAGTTTATTAATGGTATTATCGATAATTTGCACAAAGAATTAATATCGAAAGGTAAAATAAATAAAGTAGAATTTAAAAGAGTTGCAAGATAAAAAATGAAAACACCATTAACATTTTTAATAATATCATTAGTGCTTTTTTCTTGTGGCAATAAAGAAAATAAAGTAACTGAAAAACAAAATATATTAATTAAAAATGCAATAGTTGATACGGCAAATTTTACAACTGTTAAATGGATAGATACCTTATTGGCATTTGATTCTATTAAACAAGGAGAAAAAATTACTTTAAAATTTAAGTGTATTAATACTGGAACAAAGCCGTTAATTTTAACCGATGTTCGGCCAGGATGTGGCTGTACAATTGCTGAGTATAGTAAAGGTGCAATTTTGCCAGGTAAAGAAGGTTGGGTAACAACAAATTTTGATAGTAAAAAATTTTGTGGAGAAGTAGAAAAATCAGTTTTAGTTACTTCGAACTCTGTTAATGATAATGAAAGAACTTTAAAATTTAGCGGTACAATTACAAATTGTATAAGTAATGATAAAATAGTTTTACCCAATCCTGCATTAATAGAAAAAAATAATTAATAAACAACAATAATAATTACAAGCATGAATTTTTTAAATTACATTTTAATGACACCTCAAGCTGGTGCAAATGGTCAGCCTGCAGGAAGCCCTATGTTTACTTTTTTAATGATAGGAGGGATGATATTAGTGTTTTGGTTATTTATGATTCGCCCTCAAGCAAAAAAAGCAAAAGAACAAAAATTATTTATCGAGAACTTAAAAAAAGGCGATAAAATTGTTACTATTGCTGGTATTCATGCTACAATTAATAAAGTAAATGAAGACGGAACTTTGCAAATTGAAGTTAACCCAGGAAGTTATTTAAAAATTGAAAAATCTGCAATTAGTCAAGAGTGGACTGCTAATGTAAACAAAGTACAAACTGCATAATTTTTTTAATAAATTAATTGTAATCCCAATTTCTAAATCGAGATTGGGATTTTTTATTTCATAAATTTGTTGTTCAATAATTGTAATGTTAAAAGTTGGATTAACAGGAGGTATAGGTGCCGGAAAAACAACAGTTTCAAAAATATTTGAAACTATTGGGGTTCCTGTGTTTAATGCAGATTTTGAAGCAAAAAAAATAATGAATGAAGATGAAAAATTGAAAATTAGTTTAATAAATATTTTTGGCGTAGAAGTTTACGAAAATGGAGAACTAAACAAATCGTATTTATCAAATATTGTTTTTAGTAATAAGCATAAACTTGAAATATTAAATTCATTAGTTCATCCATTAACTATAACTGCAGCAAATAATTGGGCATTAAAACAAAACACTAAATATGTAATAAAAGAAGCTGCATTATTATTCGAATCTGGCAGTACAATCGATTTAGATTTTGTAATTGGTGTTTTTTCAACAAAAAGTTTAAGGACAAAAAGAGTGATGCAACGAGATAATGTTTCAGTTGAAATTGTAAATGCCAGAATGAATGCTCAAATTGATGAAAGTATTAAACAAAAACTTTGCGATTTTGTTATCAATAATAATGAAACTGACCTTTTAATTAATCAAGTATTAACTATTCATAAAAAAATTCTTACCCTGAAAAATAAACAACATTTAATGTAAAAGAATTAGTTTTTTGGTCGAATCAATTTATTATATTTGCTTTCTTATTTAATCATTACAAAAAGTACTTTATGAACAAACTTTATTCATTAGTTATCTTACTATTATTGTCTTTCACAGTAAAATCTCAAACAGATTTTACTATTGGTCTAAATTCTGGTTCTAATACTTCAACTTCTTATCCTAGTCCTTTACAAGATTTTTATGAAGGAAGCAGATCTCAGTATCTTTATTTAGCGTCAGAATTACAAGCTGCTGGTATGAGTGCAGGAAATATTTCTGCAATAAAGTTTCAAGTGTTAAATATGAATGCTTTTGGTGGCACTATTCCAAATTATGCAATTTATATTGGAAGTTCTGCTACTGCAACATTAACAACTAATTCTTGGGAAACTTTAAATGGAAGTACTGGTGCAGTGTATGGTCCTATAAATTATGTACCAACATTAGGGGTAAATACTTTTGTTTTTACAACTCCATTTAATTGGAATGGTACTGATAACATTATTGTTGAAATTTGTAATGGAGATCCTTTAAATAATACTTTTTTAGATTATACAGAAAATGTAAGTTCTCCTTGGACTACAGGGTTAGCTTTTAATGGGTCACATACCAATAGATCTGATAATTTAGGAAACTTATGTGGAACAACTGCAACTTTAAATACTGGAACACAAACAACAAGACCTGATATTGTTTTTTCTTGGAATTCAGCTTCAGCTTGTAGTGGAACTCCAGTTCCTGGATTAGGTGCAAGTAGTAAAGATACTGTTTGTCCTTTTCAGCCATTTAATGTTTTTGCAACTGGGGCGTCTCTTGGTTCAGGATTAACTTACGAATGGGAACATTCAACAGTTAGTGCAAGTGCAGGTTTTACACCTATAGCACTTGCCAATGGATTTTCTTATAATGTAGCAAGTGGAATAAATGTAAATACTTGGTATAGAAGAAAAATTACATGTGCCGGCAATACTACTACCTCTACTGCAATATTAATAAGGGTGCGACCATTTTATGAGTGTTATTGCAGCCCTAATACTAATAATATCTTACACACAACTTCAACTTCACCCACAATAGAATCTGTTTCTGTAGTTGGTGGAACTGTAAGTTATTTCAATAGTCATTCAGGCTCAAATCCTGCTCCAAGTTTAGGTTATGTGTCATTCACAGATACAACTCCAGGTATTATGCCTAGCTTAAAACAAGCAGGGGCTTATACTTTAACACTTACAACTAATGCAACACCAACAGGTGCTGGGGCTTGGGTTGATTGGAATCATAATGGAGTTTACGACTCTTCAGAATATCAAATTATACCTTTTGCAACAGGTACAACTTCATCAGATTTAGCATTTACTGTACCTGCAAATGCACCTTTAGGTTTAACTATGATGAGATTACGTGTTAGAAATGGAACGTTTAATTCAGGAAATGCTTGTTTAAGTTTTGCAAATGGTGAAACTGAAGATTATATTTTTAGAGTAATTCCAGGAACCGCCTGTACAGGAACTCCTTTAGGTGGAAATACTGTAAGTTCAGTTGTTTCAATTTGTCCTAATAGGCCATTTAGTTTAACAGTTGAAAACTCAACTGATGGTGTAACCAATTTAACTTACGAATGGGAAATGTCGATAACCAATGGAACAAGTTGGAATATTATCCCTGGTGCAACTAGCAAAACATATAATGCAACAGGTATAACACAAGCTACATGTTATAAAAGAAAAATAACTTGTGGTGGAAATAGTAGTTATTCTACAAGTGTTTGTGTAACTATGAACCAAATAATTTCTTGTTATTGTAGTCCTGCTACTGGTACTATTTTACATTCATTCACAAGTCCAAATATTGAATCTATAGCTTTAAATGGTGGAACAGTTGCTTATACAAATAGTTCGCCTGGAGCAGCAGCAGCACCATCTTTAGGATATTCTTTATTTGATGATACACTGCAAGCCC
>JANOVK010000362.1:0-7909 GCA_031417315.1 Chitinophagaceae bacterium
GCCGGTTCCGGCACCATCACGGCGTCGAGGCGTCGCTGCAGAAACACTTCGGCAAAGGCCTTCGTGCGCCCCACTCCTATTTTGAGTGTCGTCCATCCGGCGGCATGCCATTCATCAAGTTTCGCTCCAAACGCCTCCGGATTGGACGGCAGCACGATGATTTTTTAAATTCATTTGTTAGTTCAAGTGGAAGTATAGGTAATTTATTTTGAATAGAGTTAATATACTCTTGAGATAAATTAAAAGGACTTAAATCTGGATCAGCAAAATATCTATAATCATTAGCATCTTCTTTATCTCTAATTGCAGTAGTTGTATTGGAATCTACATTAAAAGTTCTTGTTTGTTGTATAACTTTTTCTCCATTTTCAACTAATTCAATCATTCGTTTTATTTCAACATCAATTGCTTTTTTTACCTGTTTAATAGAGTTTATATTTTTAATTTCAACTTTGGTTCCAAGTTTTGTTTCTCCTTTAAGTCTTATAGAAATATTTGCATCGCAACGTAAACTTCCTTCTTCCATATTGCCATCACAAATAGTTAACCAACGCACCAATTTTCTAACTTCTGTTACAAATTGAAATGCTTCTTCTGATGTGTGTAAGCAAGGCTCAGTAACAATTTCAAGTAAAGGCGTTCCTGCTCTATTTAAATCAATACAAGTTTCATTTTCGTATATATCATGAATGCTTTTTCCTGCATCTTCTTCAATATGAATCCTGTTTAAAAGAATATTTTTTTTGAGGGTATCGATATAAATTTTAACATTGCCGCCTTTACAAATTGGAGTTGTATGTTGAGAAATTTGATATCCCTTTGGTAAATCGGGATAAAAATAATTTTTACGTGCAAAATAGTTTTTACTTTCTATTTTACAATTGCAAGCTAAACCTAGTTTAATTGCAAATTCAATTGCTTTAGTATTTGTTTTTGGTAAAGTTCCAGGATGACCCAAGGTTATAGGGCTAATTTGAGTATTGGGTGCTGCACCAAATACTATCGCATCTCCACAAAAAAGTTTTGTAGTTGTTTGTAATTGTGCATGTATTTCTAAACCAATTACAGCTTCGTATTTATTAAAATCCATGAATGCAAAAATATGAAGCTATTGATATTAAAACAGTAAACTATTAATAATTAAAACTCTCCATATTATTATAAATTACTGTTGAAATTTCTTTTAATGCAGCTGGTAATTTATTTTGATCATTCCCTTCTGTCATTACTGAAATTAAATAAGGGCTATTATTTAAATAAACAATTCCAGTTTCGTGAAATCCGTGTTTATTCGAATCTCCTTTTTCTCCAAACTTGTGAGCTATTTTAATATTTTTTGGTATTCCTTTTACTATGCCATCAATAAAATCCGATTCAGTTAATAGCCTTAATGCAAACTCAGAGTTATCGAAACTTAAATAACTTCCATTAAATAATGCCAACCAAAATTCAGAATATTCTTGTGCAGAAATTACCGCATCACTTTTAATTAAGTCTTTATTCATACCCATATCTGTAAAAGTTTTTTCAAATTCCGACATAGGTATATTGTTCATTAAAAGCATAGTTGCATTATTGTCAGAATGAACTATCATATATCTCATTAATTCTTTTACAGTGTAACTAGAGCCTAATTTTATTTGTGTTTTTAAAAATTCTTGTTTTAATCCTTTAGATTCTTCTGTAATTTGAGTAAATTGATATTTCTTACTCATAATAGAGTTATCTTTTTCAGCCATTCTTAAATAAGTCATTAATAAAGGAACTTTAAATAATGAACCTGGCATATATTTTTGTTCGCCATTTAAATTAATCCATTCTCCGTTTTGAAACATTCTTACATAAACCGAGGCAGAATTAATTTGGCCGCTTGTTTTTAAATTTTGAATTAAATCTGTTAATGATGTTTTCATTGAAGAAAATTTTTCTGCCTCACAAGTTCTTTCTGCAAATAATAATGGTCTAATCAGTTCTCTTCCCTTTAGTCTACTAAAATTTACATTACAAGAATTTGAAATTGTAGATGTATTTATCACTGAATTTGTATCAATAATTTCAGATTTGAATCTGCTTTTAACAACAAAATATGTTGTTAAACTACTAATTAATATAGCAAAAAATAAAAAATAAACAGGAATTTGTTTAGAAAAAAATTTCATAGGAAGAGTTGGTTAAATGTGGCAAAAATAGAGATCATAAAAATATAAAAATTTAATGTTGAAAAATTACTTGAATTAGTTTAATACTATAAATCAATAATTTTACAATATGAATAAGTTTTTGATTGTTGGTTTAGGAAATATAGGAAATGAATATTCGAACACTCGTCATAATATTGGTTTTGATGTGGTAAATTCATTTGTTTTAAAAAATAATGGGATTTTTAAACTTGATAGACTTGCAAACATTGCAGAAGTTACATGGAAGGGAAAAAAATTTATTTGCATTTTGCCCACAACCTATATGAACCTCAGTGGAAAAGCATTTAAATATTGGATGGATAAAGAAAAAATTGAATTATCAAATACACTTACAATACTTGATGATTTGACATTACCTCTTGAAAAATTAAGACTTAGACCCAATGGAAACCACGCAGGACATAATGGTTTAAAAGATATTGAACTTACAATTGGCACTAACGAATACCCAAGATTGAGATTTGGAATTGGTAATAATTATCAACAAGGAAAACAAGCAGATTTTGTATTAAGTAAATGGCTTTCATCAGAAATTGAAATAGTTAAAGCGAAAATTATTAAATCGGTTGAAACAATAGAAAACTTTGCCACTATTGGCATTGAAAAAGCAATGAATGATATAAATAACTTATCTTTTAAACAATAATATATTACTTTTTTTAGTTATTAATAGTTTAAAAAGCTTCAAATTTTTTTTTGAATGAGTTTTTGTTACAATAACCATTTTTTTACTAAGTTGTTTCAATAAAATTTTAATTCAAAAATTAATTCAGTTGCTTATAAATTGTAATTAATGAAGATATTCTGCATTGGAAGAAATTATGCCGAACATGCTAAAGAATTAGGCAATGCAGTTCCTGATGAGCCCGTTGTATTCATTAAACCAAAATCTGCATTAGCACAGGGAAACACACCATTCTATTATCCTCAATTTAGTAACGAACTACATTACGAAGCAGAATTGGTAATACAAATTTGTAAAAACGGAAAGTATATTTCTGTAAAAAATGCTTCAAAATATTATAATCAAATTACTGTTGGTATTGATTTTACTGCAAGAGATATTCAAAATCAATTAAAAGAAAAAGGCTTGCCTTGGGAAAAAGCAAAAGGCTGGGATGGTTCGGCTTTTATAGGTAAGTGGAAAAATTTAGCCGACTATACAATGCCATTAAATTTTTCTTTAAACTTAAATGGAGCACAAGTTCAACATGGATTAAGCAGTAATATGATTTTTTCATTTGATTATATTATATCACATCTATCAGAATATTTTTCTTTAAATATTGGAGACATAGTTTATACTGGAACACCAGCTGGTGTTGGAGAATGTGTAGCTAGCGATTTGTTAGAAGGTTTTCTCGAAGGGGAGAAATTATTTCAGGTTGAAATAAAATAAGTTAGTTACATAATAAACTTATTTAAAATACGTTATCTCTATTGTAACCCTTAATAATCCGTATTATGCTAAATCGCGATTCACTTATGAAAGCGTATAAGCTGATGGTGTCTTCTAAAGCCATGAGTGATACTTATGATACTAATAGAGCCATTTGCAATTATGTTCATTCTTCTTCTCGGGGTCACGAAGCAATTCAAATTGCAACCGGACTTCAACTTCACCAACACGATTGGGTAAGCCCATATTACAGAGATGATGCCATGATGATGGCAATGGGATTTAAGCCTTATCAATTAATGCTACAACTTTTAGGTAAAAAAGATGATCCATTTTCTGGAGGTCGATCCTATTATTGTCATGCTAGTAATGCAGGGAATGGACATCCTGGAATTATTCACCAAAGTAGTGCAACAGGAATGCAAGCCATTCCAACTACTGGTATTGCACAAGGTTTAAGATATATTGAATTAAATAATTTAAAAGTTTTAAATAAAGGGCATGATGGTGAAAATCCAATTGTAGTTTGTTCGATGGGTGATGGTGCTGTAACAGAAGGCGAAGTAAGTGAGGCTTGGCAATTTGCAGTGTTGAAAAGATTACCCATTATTTATTTAGTACAAGATAATCAATGGAGCATTAGTGCAAGTGCAGATGAGTTTAGAGCCATGAATGCTTTTGAATATGCTGAAGGTTTTAAAGGAATGAAAAGATTGCAATGCGATGGAAGTGATTTTTTGCGTAGTTACGAAACTATGCAAACAGCTATTGAATATGCAAGATATGAAAGACTGCCAGTTTTAGTACATGCAAAAGTTCCATTACTGGGCCATCATACAAGTGGTGTACGTAAAGAATTTTATAGGTCTAGAGAAGATTTATTACGTCATGGATTATACGATCCTTTACCAAAATTAAGATTACTATTAACTGGTTCTGGCTTTAATGAGTTTGAAATTAACGATGCTGAATCGCAAGTTGATAGAGAAATATCAGAAGCTTTTGAACGAGCACAATTAGCACCAGATCCAGATATTTCAGAATTAGAAACACATGTGTTTGCTCCAACTTTAATTACTGAAGAAAGAGGTATTAGAGAACCTGCTAATGGTGAAAAAGTAATGATGGTTGATGCTGCATTACACGCTATTGAAGAAATTATGTATGAAAATGCTGAATGCATTTTTTATGGTCAAGATGTTGGAAAAAGATTAGGTGGCGTATTTAGAGAAGCTGCAACACTTGCAGAAAAATTTGGAGATAATAGGGTTTTTAATACAGCAATTCAAGAAGCATATATTGTTGGATCAACTGCAGGGTTATCTGCAGTTGGTGTAAAACCAATTGTTGAGGTTCAATTTGGAGATTATATTTATCCTGCAATGAATCAATTAGTAAATGAAATTTCTCGTTCTAGTTATTTAACAAATGGAAAATTTCCAATACAAATGGTTTTAAGAATTCCAGTTGGACCATATGATGGAGGTGGACCATATCATAGTGGAAGTATTGAAAGTACTTTACTAAGTATTAAAGGAATAAAAATTGCTTATCCTTCTAACGCTGCAGATATGAAAGGTTTAATGAAAGCAGCATTTTATGATCCCAATCCAGTAATAATGTTAGAACATAAAGGATTATATTGGAGTAAAGTTAGTGGCACTGAAGAAGCAAGAACCATAGAGCCTGATAGTAATTATGTTTTACCTTTAGGTAAAGCTGCAATTGCATTACATTCAAATGAGCAAAAATTAAGAGCTGGCGATACAGTCTGTATTATTACTTATGGAATGGGTGTACACATGGCAAAAAATGCAGCTAAAGATTTTGTTGGAAATGTTGAAGTTGTTGATTTACGTTCACTTTATCCTTTAGATGATGAAATGATTTATTCTCAAGTTAAAAAGCATGGTAAAGTAATTGTTTTAAGCGAAGAACAACAAACCAACTCTTTTGCAGAAGCTTTATCTTTAAGAATTACAAATAATTGTTATCATTTTTTAGATGCTAAAGTAGAAGTAATTGGTGCCCTTGATTTACCAGCAGTTCCAATTAATTTTATTTTAGAAAAAGCAATGCTGCCAACAGTAGATAAAGTGAAAGCAAGAATTACAAAACTATTAGCATATTAAGAATGTTTTTTCCTGTATAGCTACTATATTTGCCGCCCAAAATGGCGAGGTAGCTCAGCTGGTTAGAGCATCGGATTCATAACCCGAAGGTCGGCAGTTCAAGTCTGCTCCTCGCTACAAATAAACTTCTAGGATGTCTTTAATTAGGCATCCTCTTTTTTTTAATACAATTTAAACTTAGTTTTATAACCTTAACCCATTTTTAGCAACGAAATAGTTTATTAAATTATGTTAGTTAAAACTTTTGGCAGTGCTGTGTATGGAGTAGAATCTATTCTAATAACCATTGAAGTAAATGTTAGTGGTGGCGATTTAAAATATTATATCGTTGGATTGCCAGATAATGCAGTAAAGGAAAGTTTACAGAGAGTTGAAAGTGCTATAAAAACGAATCAGCTTTTAATGCCACGTACTAAAATAGTAATTAATATGGCTCCTGCCGATATTAAAAAAAGTGGTAGTGCTTTCGATTTGCCCATTGCAATTGGTGTTTTAGGTGCAAGTGATCAAATTGCCAATTCAGAAAAATTAAGTGAATTTGTTATGATGGGAGAACTTAGTTTAGATGGAATAGTTCAACCTATAAAAGGTGCTTTGCCCATTGCCATTCAAGCCAGAAAAGATGGTTTTAAAAGTTTAATAGTTCCTTTAGAAAATGCTAGAGAGGCAGGTATGGTTAATAATTTAAAAGTATATGGAGTAAAACATATTAACGAAGTAATAGAGTTGTTTAAAGATGAAAATTCTATTGAACCTATTGTTGTTAATACACGAGAAGAATTTTTTAATAATCAATACGAATTTGAGTTTGATTTTAGTGATGTTAAAGGACAAGAAAATATTAAACGGGCATTAGAAATTGCTGCTGCTGGAGCTCATAATGCAATTTTAATTGGTCCACCAGGTGCAGGAAAAACCATGTTGGCAAAGCGTTTGCCAACTATTTTGCCTCCCTTAAGTTTACAAGAAGCATTAGAAACAACAAAAATTCATAGTGTAGCAGGAAAATTACCAGAAAATACATCCTTAATTTCTAAACGCCCATTTCGATCTCCTCATCACACAATTTCTGATGTGGCTTTAGTTGGGGGAGGAGGAACACCTCAACCAGGCGAAATTTCTTTGGCACATAATGGTGTTTTATTTTTAGATGAATTGCCAGAATTTAAAAGAACTGTTTTAGAAGTAATGCGTCAACCAATGGAAGAAAGAAGTGTTTCAATTTCTCGTGCAAAAATGGCGATAGATTTTCCTGCAAATTTTATGTTAATTGCAAGTATGAACCCATGTCCATGTGGTTTTTTTAATCATCCAGAAAAAGAATGCACTTGCCCAAGTGGTACAGTTCAAAAATATTTGAATAAAATTTCTGGGCCTTTATTAGATAGGATTGATTTGCATGTTGAAGTAACACCTGTTGCATTTAGTGAATTAAGTAACTCAAAAAAAGGGGAAGATTCAAATTCAATAAGAGAAAGAGTTATAAGAGCTAGAGAAATTCAAACTGAGCGATACAAAGAGTTTAACGGAGTATATGCGAATGCACAAATTAGTAGTAAACAATTACAAGAGGTTTGTGTGATTGATAAAATTGGGGAAGCACTTTTGAAAAAAGCTATGGAAAGATTAAATCTTTCTGCAAGAGCTTACGATAGAATTTTAAAAGTAAGTAGAACAATTGCAGATTTAGAAGGTAGCGATAAAATTAAACCCGAACATCTTGCAGAAGCAATTCAATATAGAAGTTTAGATAGGGAAGGTTGGGGTGGGTAGTTTAAAGATGTTTTTTTAGTCGTTGTAATTGCAATTTTAAAAATTCAGTAGTTAGTTTGATATTTTCAAGATATTTTATAGTTAAATTATAGTCTTGAAATTCTTCTGTAGTTTCACTAAATTGTTGCCAAGTACATCTTCCTTCAACATCCATTCCAAGTTTAGAACAAAGTGACATTATATCCATTGTGGTATAAAATGTTTTGTGGTTTAGGTGTTCAGAAAAAAGTTGAAGGTTTTCTTCCTTTTCATCAAAAAGAACTACATCACTAATTCCAATCCATCTTATTTTTTCAGTTGATGTTGATGTTCTATTTTGTGAACTAGTTATTTTTCTATCTATCCATAAAAAAGCATCCCAATAATTATATCCAACCATTTCTGTTAATTTATCAATATTTGTT
>JANOVK010000363.1:0-2191 GCA_031417315.1 Chitinophagaceae bacterium
CAGAACGACTTTATTGCTTTCATAAGAATAAAATGTATGTAAATTTTGGGTGGGACAAAGCAATGAGCTATGACACAGAATTAAGCTTGCTATTCCCAAAAAGAATAAAAAAAAATGTACACTATAAACATAAGAACGGCGATTATTGCAAAACATTCATATATGTGGCAAAAGAAGATATTAATTTGAACGGCAGGAGATATAAAAATTGCATTAAAGTCGAAATCTTTGAAACTTTAGGATCAACCAGAAAAATTGCAATAGTTTGGTTTGCTAAAAATATCGGCATGATAAAGAGGGTAAAATTAAATGAAAAAGTGGGGTTTATTAGACCTTAACTGCAACCAACAAAGCATTTACGCAAGCCGGGCGGACGGAAGTAAATTCAGCTTCAATTCACTAATCTTCTTCGGTTTCGGCTTGACCGTTCATTAATTTAAATTCAATTTCAAGTAAAATTTTCGTTCCTTTATCGGGCGACATGCACCAGGCGGACGGAATTCTAATTCCCGTCCTGCGTAAATGCTAACGTTGTGTGAAATGCTGCAGAAACTCCGTAAACATCGTAGCTACCTGGCTTTTATAAAAATATCTGTAATTAAAACATGAAAAGTATCTTTACAAGGTAATTTTCAAAGATGACATTAGAAATACTTGATCCTTTATTGCTTGCTGAATATAAAAAGATTGTTGGTCAGTCTCCAATTGATATATTAATTAAGTTTGAAAAAATTGACACCCCAGTAGACTATTTTCAGTTTTATAATTCGGTATCCTCTGTTTATTCTTCAAAAATAGAAGGGGAAAATATTGATTTTGATAGCTTTTATAAACATAAATTTTTAAACATTAAATACCAACCAGACTATACAAAAAAGGCAGATGATTTATACTTGGCGTATGAGTATATTTTCAAAAATAGGCTAACTCTTGAAAACATACAAAAAGCTCATTCGATTCTAAGTTCAAATCTTTTACCAAAAAGTCAACAAGGTTTTATACGAAACAATCCAATGTTCGTTATTAATAATAATGATAGAATAGAATATGTAGCTGCTGAACCGGAAAAAGTAAAATCTGAATTAAATAAACTCTTTAACGATGTTAAAATTCTGCAAGAAGCCAAACTTGATGATTTTGAAATATTCTATTATGCAGCATATATTCATCTGATCTTTGTAAAAATCCACCCATTTCAAGATGGGAATGGCAGAGCAGCGAGGTTAATGGAAAAATGGTTCCTAATTGAACAAATAAATGACAAAGCTACAGCTGTTCAATTAGAGAAAAATTATTTTAAAAATTTAGAAAATTATTATTCCAATATTAGGAAAATAGGAATCGAATATGAATCGTTAGATTATTCAAAGGCTTTAGACTTTTTATTAATGACAGCAAAAGGGTTAGAAACTCAGTAAAGCACTTCACACAACAAAAGCATTTACGCAAGCCGGGCGGACGGAAGTAAAATCAGCTTCATTTCCTTAATCTTCTTCAGTTTCGGCTGGACCGCTCATTAATTAAAATTTAATTTCAAGTAAAATTTTCGTTCCTTTATCCTGCGACGAGCACCGGCTGACGGAATTCTATTTCCCGTCCTGCGTAAATGCTAATCGTTGTGCGCTATTTTTAGAAACTTATTTATATTCGCGGCTAATAAATTCATGGCATTTAAAACTAACATTTCTCAGTTCATTCTACGCTTGCTAATAACCACATTAGTTTGCGGAATCATTTTCTTCTTTATAACTGCATTGGGATGGCGAAACTTGTTTACAATAGATGAACTGTCACAATTCTTATTTGATTCTTATTTAACAATATTTCTGTCAACCTTTATCGCCAATTTAATTTTTATGGCTATCGTTAATTTGATGAAATCAAGAAACCTAAAACCAGTATTACTAACACAAATAATATTCTTCTTATTAGTAAATGTCTTTATTATACTTTTACTTATTAGCCCTGATATATTTCGTATCCCAGACTTGACTATTACAAAAGCCGGTAATTATCTTTATAAATTATATTCTGGACAACGACTCTTTGTAACCTTTCAAATTGCATACATATCAATTGTGTTACCCATTTTGCATATCATATATCTCTACTTTTCTAGTTCCGTTAGACAGAATGCTTATTAGCAACAGCGCACAACAAAATCATTTACGCAAGCCGGGCTGACGGAAGT
>JANOVK010000364.1:0-3471 GCA_031417315.1 Chitinophagaceae bacterium
TCTTTTTGATGCTGCGTGTATTATTTTTTTATAAATTTCAAAATTTATAAAAGTTAATGCATTGTATTTACTCAAACTCTATTCAATTATTCTTTACCAATTTTTCATTAATTTTTTTTGTATTTAAAATTCTCAAATAGAATTTATCTGAATCTGTTTATTATTGCAGCTATAACAACAATTAATTATGGATTTTAGACGATTTTCAGTTCCTTACAACATCGATCACCAATACTCAAAAAAGGCAGTTTATTTCTCAATGGAATATGCCATTCATCAACCCTTAAAAATATATAGTGGTGGCTTGGGGTTTTTATCTGGGTCGCATTTAAGAAGTGCATACGAGTTAAAGCAAAATATGATTGGGATTGGTATATTATGGAAGTATGGTTATTATGATCAAACTAGAAATCAAGATCAAACTTTAGCACCAGCATGGATGGAAAAAACGCCAACATTTTTAGAAGATACTGGTATAAAATTTCAAATAGATATTCACGAATCTCCAGTGTGGGTAAAGGTTTTATACTTAAATCCAGAAACTTTTAAAACTGCTCCCCTATTTTTATTAAGTACAGATTTGCCAGAAAATGATCATATATCACAAACAATTACGCACAGATTATATGATGCAAATGTTTCAACAAAAGTGGCTCAATTTATTTTACTTGGAGTTGGTGGAGCTAAATTAGTTGATGAGTTAGGATTTAATCCAGATGTATATCATCTTAATGAAGCTCATGGCATTTCTGCAGCATTTTATTTGCTAAAAAATAAATATAAAAGTGTAGAGAAATTAAAAGAACATTTAGTATTTACAACTCATACCCCAGAAGAAGCTGGTAACGAAAAACATGATATTTATTTATGTCATAAAATGAGTTATTTCTGTGGTTTGGCAATGGATGAAGTGAGAAGATTAACAGGCTTACAAGATGATCAATTTAATCATTCACTCGTAGCATTACGATTTGCACGAAAAGCAAATGGCGTTTCAAAATTGCATGGAGAAGTAAGCAATAAATTATGGGAAAAATACGAAGGAATTTGTCCAATAACTTCAATTACAAATGCACAAAATTTTACTTATTGGGCAGATGAACCATTGTATAGACATTTAGATACAAGTAATGATTGGGGAATAGATGATAGAAAATGGTACTTGAAAAAAAGAGCATTTGAAACAGTTGCAGATCAAACAGGAAAATTATTCGATCCAAAAGTTTTAACTATTGTTTGGGCAAGAAGATTTGCTGGTTATAAACGTGCTGATATGCTTACTTATGATATGGTTCGATTTGAAAAAATGTTAGCCAACAAAAAATATCCTGTTCAAATAATTTGGGCTGGAAAGCCTTACCCTGTTGATTATCCTGCAATAACACAATTTAATAATTTAGTGGAGTTAAGTAAAAAATATAAAAATGTTGCTGTATTAGTTGGTTACGAATTATTATTAAGTAGAAGATTAAAACAAGCTTCAGATGTTTGGCTCAATAATCCTCGTGTACCCAGAGAAGCAAGTGGCACAAGTGGCATGACAGCAGCCATGAATGCAGCAGTAAACTTAAGTACAGATGATGGATGGATTCCTGAATTTGCAAAACCTGGTATTAATAGTTTTGTTGTACCAAAAGCAGATTATGAAAACATGCATACACAAGAACAAGACGACTATGATTTAAATGCAACTTACGATCTTTTAGAAAACGAAATAATACCTACTTATTATGACAATATTGATACATGGAGAGATATTGTAAAGGAAGGAATGAGAGATGTAAGATATCAATTCGATAGTAATAGAATGGCACATGAATATTATAAAATAATGTACAAGTAAAAGTCAATTTCACATTTAATTAATAATAAAGATTGCAATTTTGCAACATAAAATTTTGATTTATGAACATAGGATATTTTAGTTACCCTCAACCTGCAAATGAAACTGTTTTAAATTATGCACCCAATAGCACAGAAAAAATAAATTTAAAAAAAGTTTTACTAGAATTAAAATCAATTGAACAAGATATTCCTATGTATATAGGTAACAAAGAAGTTAGAACTAATAAAAAAATAGCCATTCATCCACCTCATGAAACAAAACATACATTAGGCTATTTTCATGCAGGAGAAGAAAAACATGTTAAACAAGCAATTGATGCAGCCCTTTCTGCAAAAGCAGATTGGGAAAATATGAGTTGGGAAAATCGGGCAGCTATTTTTTTAAAAGCAGCTGATTTATTAGCTACAAAATATCGCCCTTATATTAATGCTACCACTATGTTAGGGCAAAGTAAAAATGCCTATCAAGCAGAAATTGATGCATCTTGTGAATTAATAGATTTCTTAAGATTTAATGTTCATTTTTTAAGCGAAATTTATAAACAACAACCTGTATCATCTCCTGGAATGCACAATAGAATGGAGTGGCGAGCCTTAGAAGGTTTTGTATTAGCTATTACACCTTTCAACTTTACAGCTATTGGAGGTAATTTACCAACTAGTGCGGCTATGTGTGGTAATGTTGTAGTTTGGAAACCTGCTAACACACAAATTTATTCTGCTCAAATGTTTATGAGAATTTTAAAAGAAGCAGGATTGCCCGATGGCGTAATTAATTTAATTTATGTTGATGGGCCTACTATTGGTAGAGTTTGTTTTAATCACAAAGACTTTGCTGGTGTACATTTCACAGGAAGTACAGGTGTTTTTAATAACATGTGGGAAACCATTGGAAAGAATATGAGTTTATATAAATCATACCCAAGAATTGTTGGAGAAACTGGTGGCAAAGATTTTGTTTTAGCACATAAATCTGCAGATATTGATGTTGTAGTTACAGCTTTATTGCGTGGAGCTTTTGAGTTTCAGGGGCAAAAATGTAGTGCTGCATCACGTGCATATATTCCATCAAATTTGGCAAATCAAATAAAAAAGAAATTAGTTGCTGGTGTAAATAGTATGAAGATGGGAACTACTGAAGACTTTACTAATTTTATTAATGCAGTAATTGATGAAAAAAGTTTTAATAACATTAAAAATTATATCGATAAAGCAAAACGCTCAAAATCTGCAAGCATTTTAGTAGGTGGAAATTGTGATAAAAAAGAAGGATGGTTTATTCAACCAACGATAATAGAAACTTCCGACCCAAAATTTGTAACCATGTGCGAAGAAATTTTTGGTCCGGTTTTAACGATTTATGTTTATCCATCAAATGAGTTTGACGAGATTTTAAATTTAGTTGATACTACTTCGCCTTATGCATTAACAGGAGCAATAATTGCTACTGACAGAAATATTATTGATTTGGCTACAACTAAACTTAGACAAAGTGCTGGAAACTTTTATATCAACGATAAACCCACTGGTGCAGTTGTTGGCCAACAACCTTTTGGTGGTGCAAGAGCAAGTGGCACAAATGATAAAGCGGGGAGTATTTTAAATCTATATCGTTGGTTAAGTGCA
>JANOVK010000365.1:0-2383 GCA_031417315.1 Chitinophagaceae bacterium
AAAGTAGTAACGAATAGAATATATGGATTTGCAAAGTATGGCAAACCGATTATCATAGATTACATAGCCATTCTATTTCAAAATTTAATTTATTATGCCTACAGAGATGTTACCATTGAAGTAAATGCCGAAAATACCCTAAAAGAAAATATAAATAAATTTCAAAAAATTTTTGAGTACACCCCAATAGCTACCGTTGTATGTGATTATGAAACTTTAAATACACAATTTACAAATGCCAAGTTCGAAGAAATATTTGGATACAGATATCCAGATAAATACAAATTTAATGATTGGGTGAAATTAATAGTTCCAGAAAATAATGAGCAAAAAAAATTTACTATCCATCAATGGAAAACTTATTTTACTTCTACTATTGATAATATTTCTAGCACGAATCCTTTCTTTACCTGTTTAATTAAAACAGCAAACAATAAAGTTCGAAAATTTGAAGTAGGTATTACTAAGGTTGACAAAAGTATATATGTATTTTTTTACGATATTACCCAAAGAGGCGAAGCATTAAAAGCTATTGAAGAAAGCGAAAAAAAGTTTAAAGCATTAGCAGAAAATATGCCAGTTGCTATTGGTGCATATACAACAAAAGGTGAAACTGTTTTTTTAAATAAATTTTTTGAAGAAAAAACCGGCTATCAATTAAATGATATTTCAACAATTAATAAATGGTATAAAAAAACTCAACCAAAACTAGCTAAACGAATAGAGTTAAAGAACTTTTGGATGAATATGATTTCAGAATTTAGAAAAGGAAATATAACAAATATTCCAGAAGTTAAAGCAAGTATTAAATGTAAAAATGGAGAAATAAAATACTTTGAATTTGCTTTTAGTATTTATAATGAACTCAATTATATTTTATTAAACGATATTACTTTACAACAAAAAGCAAAAAAAGAATTAGAATCATCTCATCAAAAACTAAGAGAACTTGCAGCACATCAACGATCGATAAGAGAAGATGAAAGAAAAAGCATTTCGAGAGATTTACACGACGAATTAGGTCAACAACTTACTGGAATTAAACTTGAAGTGAGTGCCATATTTAAGAAAATAAAAGCTAATAAAAAAATTCCAGAATCTGATTTAAAAGAAGTAATAAAATTATTAAATGGTTCGGTAAATTCAGTTAGAAAAATTTCTACCAAAATTAGACCAAGCATTTTAGATAATCTAGGCTTAATTGCTGCAATAGAATGGCAGGTTGAAGAATTTATAAATAGAACAGGGGTAAATTGTAAGTTTGTAAACGAGTTTAAGTTAAAACTAAATAATTCAATTTTCGAAACAAAATTATTTAGAATTTTGCAAGAATCGTTAACCAATATTATGAGACATGCAAAAGCCAAAAATGTTTTAATTGAATTAAGTGAACAAAATAATTGTTTAAATTTATTAATAACCGATGACGGAATTGGTTTTGATAAAACTAAACAAACAAGATCTTTAGGTTTATTAGGAATGCAAGAAAGAATATTTATATTAGGTGGTAATTTAAACATAGAAAGTAGTATTGGCAATGGAACATTAATAAAAATAAATGTGCCTATTAAAAATTAATAATGAAAGTTTTAATTGGAGATGATCATAGTGTGGTAAGAAGAGGATTAATACATATTATTAAAGATGCATATCCTAATGCTTCTATATTTGAAGCTTCTGAAGGAATTGAAATGTTTAAATTAGCATTAAAGAATCCTTTCGATATTATAATATCTGATATTAGTATGCCTGGCAGATCTGGCATTGATTTTATTACTGAATTAAAAACTGTACAACCTAACACTCCTATTTTAATTCTTAGTGTGCATCCTGCAGAACAATATGCAATAAGAACCATAAAAGCTGGGGCATCGGGGTATATTAATAAAGAAAGTGCCCCCGAAGAACTAATAATTGCCATAGAGCATTTATTAAAAGGTAAAAAATATTTAACAGAAGAATTAACTGAATTGTTATTTGATTTTAGGAAAAAAGATAACAATCATAAATTGCATGAAGACCTTTCTAATAGAGAGTTTCAAGTATTTTTATTATTTGCTTCTGGTAAAACATCTACAGAAATTGCTTTAGAATTAACTTTAAGTGCAAACTCTGTAAGTACTTATAAAACAAGATTATTATCGAAACTAGGGTTAAAAAATATTTCAGCTATTACTCGCTATGCAATTGAGAATAATCTCATTTAATTTGTAGTAGTATTACTACAATATTAATCTACAATAAACTATATACATTTTAATAATTTAAATACATTTTTGCAACGAGTAAAGTCCCCGTTTTTTTTATCCAAACTAACAAAAAATATTTCAAAATAATTGAAATGTTTTATTGTTCTGAAAAACCAATTCCCAATAAATTTAGA
>JANOVK010000366.1:0-5111 GCA_031417315.1 Chitinophagaceae bacterium
AGGTGTTACAATTGTTAATACTAGTCGTGGTGGTTTAATTAATACTATTGATATTATTGCTGCTCTTAAAACAAAAAAAGTTTCAGCTTTAGCCATTGATGTTTATGAACAAGAAGAAGATTTGTTTTTTAGGGATTTATCAAGCAAAATAATAGATGATGATAAAATTCAAAGATTAATGAGTTTTCCTAATGTACTGATTACTGCTCATCAAGCTTTTTTTACAGAAGAAGCTTTATCCGAAATTGCAGAAGTTACTTTAGATAATATTTCTAAAATAAACAATAATCTGATGAAAGAAAACGCAACAGTTATGTTAACATAATTATTTAAGTCTGAAATAAAAAGATGATTCGTCATTTCAAAGAACGAGAAATCTATTTGTTCAGATTTCTCAGGCCAGAACCTTCGAAATGACGCATTTATGTAATATTTCTTTGCAACTTTCTATACAATCCAAATTTAATTTTAAATTTTAAAAGGCTTCTAATATTAAACCCCAAGACACTAAAACAGTGTAATAGAATTGTAACTAGATTAGTGAATAAAACCAATGGACAATAATGGATTTTTTGTTTGTGTTATTCGAATACTCAATAAAAGTATTTTTCCACAATGAAGTTTTAATAAATTTTATCCCTAATTTTAAACCTCAAACTGAATTTGCTCATGAAAAAAAATCTATGTTTATTATTAATTGGATTGTTTATTTTCAAAACACAATTATTTGCACAAAGAGTTTGTGCTAGCCACGAGGTTTATCAAAAACAACTTATTACAAATCCTTCTTTTGCTCAGCAACAAAGAGATATTGAAAGCTTTACTCAAAGCTACATACAACAAGGAGGAAGCCAACAAACAACCAATGGATTGCAACGTGGTGCTGCTGTTTATAACATTCCTGTTGTTGTGCATGTTGTTTATAACACTACTGCACAAAATATTAGTGATGCACAAGTGCTAAGCCAAATTGATATATTGAATAAAGACTTTCAATTAAACAATGCCGACACTTCAAAAATTCCTTTAGCATTTAAATCTGTTTTAGCAGATTGTAAAATACAATTTTGTTTGGCAAAAAGAGATCCTAATGGTGCGGCTACAACAGGTATTATTCGCAAATCAACCACTACAACTTCTTTTGGTTCAAATGATGGTGTAAAATATGCAAGTTCTGGTGGAGATAATGCCTGGAACAGTAGCCAATATTTAAATATTTGGGTATGCAATTTAAGTGGTGGGTTATTGGGCTATGCACAATTTCCTGGAGGTGCTGCAGCAACAGATGGTGTAGTAATGTTATATTCTGCTTTTGGAAATACTGGAAATGTTTCTGCTCCTTATAATTTGGGCAGAACAGCAACTCACGAAGTGGGGCATTGGTTAAACCTACGTCATATTTGGGGTGATGCAAATTGTGGTGATGATTTTGTAGGCGATACTCCAAAACAACAAACCTCAAATTATAGTTGTCCAACTTATCCTCGTGTTACCTGTAGCAATGGTCCAAATGGAGATATGTTTATGAATTATATGGATTATGTGGATGATCAATGTATGCAAATGTTTAGTAAAGGGCAAAGGGATCGAATGTATGCAATATT
Organism: Chitinophagaceae bacterium; assembly: GCA_031417315.1. Classification (GTDB taxonomy): domain Bacteria; phylum Bacteroidota; class Bacteroidia; order Chitinophagales; family Chitinophagaceae; genus CAIVPM01. The sequence goes on from JANOVK010000366.1 coordinate 1,605, forward strand.
ACAAACTGGAGGATCAAGGGCTTCTTTAGCTGCTTCATTAGGTTGTATTGCACCAACTGTTACAACTTGTTCAACTCCTACAAACATAGCAGCAACAAGCATTACACAAACAGGTGCTACAATTAGCTGGACTGCAGCAACAGGTGCTTCAAGTTATAAAGTACAATATAAATTATCGACTGCAACTACTTATACAACTGTTACTGCAACTACCACTTCATTTGTTTTAACTGGCTTAACTGCTGGTGCAACTTATAATTATAATGTAGCTACCACTTGTGCTGCAACAACAAGTGCATATTCAGCTTTAGCAAGTTTTACAACTGCTACTCCAACACCAACATGTATTGATGTTTTAGAAACTAATAATACTTTAGCAACTGCAAAAGCAATAACTGCGGGTACAGCATTTACAGCTCAAATAGCTACTAGTACAGATGTTGATTATTATAGTTTCAGTAATACAACTACTGCAAAAAATATTCAAATTAGTTTAAGTACTTTGCCAGCAGATTATGATGTTGTTTTGTACAATCCAAGTGGAACACAGGTTGGTATTTCTCAAAATGCAGGAACTACTTCAGAAAATATTAAATATAATAATGGTGTAATAGGAACTTATAAAATTTATGTTTATGGATATGGCAGTACTTTTAGCAACACTAAATGTTATACGCTTTTAACACAAACTAGTTCAACAACATTTAGAACCATGTACGATGCAGATATAGCAAAGCCAATTGTTTCCTTATATCCACAACCAGCAATGAGTATTGTAAATATTTTATTTAATGAAAATTGGAAAGGAAGTACAACTATTTCTGTGCTAAATGAATTAGGTATGCTAATTAAAACAGAGCAAATAAATGTTGATGCAAATGGATCTACTAAATTAAATACAGCCACATTAAAAAATGGAATGTACTTTATTCGAATTGTAAATGGTAAAAATATTTCTACTCAAAAATTAATTATTCAACACTAATTTTTTTTAATTTATTTTAAAAGAGACTGGCTTTGCTGGTCTCTTTTAATTAGGGGAATAATTTACTTTTTTTTCTGCTTTAGCACAAGCTATCTAAGAATTATAACTTAAATAAATAATTTAAAAAGATAATAACTTAGCTAATAAACTCTAAGAAATTATTTGAATTTGAGATAAATAAAAAGTAGTATTTTAATTTAATTCTTTTACAGTAACAACAGAATTGTTAATCATACTTTTTGTGATGTTTACAGATTGAGCAATATATAAATCAGCTTTTATTGCTTTTAACCAAGCTTGATATCTTTCTCCTTTTGCTTTATCGGCATTATTATAAAATTTATCGTAATCATCTTTTAAAACCACAGCATCTAAATCTTTTTTTGATTTTATTAAACTATTATTTTGGTTTACTGTTGCTGCAATTCTCTTTTGATAATCTCTATACTTTTCGAGTTGTAAAGGTTTTGCTTCATCCACTCTTTTTGCTAACCATTCAGTATTGCTTTTTAATAATTGAAAATTGCCATTTAAGTTTATTACTTCATTTGCTTTTTTTATTGTTACAAAATCGAAAGTTGGAGATTTATATAATTGGTAAATTGCTTTTGGAATTTCGTCCCAAACTAAAGACGACTTAATATCTTTTTCTCTAATTTTTAAATTATCGTATAAATCAGGAATTACAACATCTGGAGTTACCCCACGTAATTGAGTTGAACCACCATTAACTCTATAAAATTTTTGAAATGTAAGTTTTACAAAACCAAGGTCAGATTGAGGTTGAGGAGCATCGTAAAATAAAGGTTGCTTACTTAATGGAATATTTCTTTGTACCGTTCCTTTTCCAAAAGTAGCACTACCAATAATTATTCCTCTTCCATAATCTTGTATAGCAGCAGCAAAAATTTCACTTGCAGAAGCACTGGCTTCATTTACTAAAACAGTTAAGGGTCCATCATATAAAACACCATTATTTTTATCATCTAATACTGTTGCTTTTCCATCTTTATCTCTTACTTGCACCACTGGTCCCTGAGGAATAAAAAAACCAACCATTTGTACAACTTCAAATAAAGAGCCACCGCCATTAAATCTCAAATCCATAACTATTCCTTTTACATTGGCTGCTTTTAATTTTACTAATTCTTTAGCAACATCTTCACTACATCGAGCTCCATCTTGCCTTTCAAAATCGGCATAAAAATCAGGCAGCCATATATATCCAATTTTGTCTCCATTTTCATCGTTTATTACAGCACTTCTAACATATACTTCATCTTGCACAATTTCGGCTCTGTTAATAGCAACAACTTTTGTTGTTCCATCAACTTTTTTTAAGGTAAGTTTTACTTCAGTATCTTTTTTACCACGAATTAATTTAACTGCATCTGTAACTTCATAACCTATAATTTCTACTGGTTCTTCGTTGCCTTGTGCAACTTTAATTATAATATCGTTTACTGCAATTTGACCACTTCTTTGTGCAGGATATGCAGGCATTAAACTTACAATTTTAATATTGCCATCTTGTTCTTGTAATTGTGCTCCAATACCAAAAAACCTTCCACTCATTTGTTCGTCAAATGCTCTTTTTTCAACAGGTGGAAAATAGTCGGAATGAGGATCCATTTGATTTGTAATAACATTTACAAGAGAATTAAATCTTTCATCGGCAGTTAATTTTGCTTTAACTCGAGTATACACTTTATCTAAAGCTTTTAATACTTTCAACCTAGCTTCTTGCTCTAATAAAACATTAGATTTATTTTTTAAACTATCGATAACTGTCTTTTCTTTTTGCTCTAATAAATCTACATATCTATCCAAAGCCATGTATTTTATTTTCTTTCTAAGTCTATCATTAAACTCATTTAAATTTAATGCATAAGTAGTAATACTTATTTCTTCTTTAAAACTTTCCTCTATGGTAAAATCAAATGGTACATTTAAAATTTGTCTGTATGTAATAATGGTTTGATCTATTCTTTTATCATAAATGCCATTTAATACATTTAAAAATTCAAACTCAGCTTTTCCATGTATTTCATCATCCAACTTTGTTTCATATTTTTTTAAAGCTTCAATATCTTCTGCAAGAAATAAAGTTTTATCTCCATCCAAATCTTCAATAAATTTTGTAAATATTTTTTTAGAGAAATCGTCATTAATATTTTGAGGACTATAATGTTGTTTTTCTAATAATTCACTCACAATTATTAAAAGCTTTTGCTTATTATTAATTGGATTTTCTTTTTTATTATTTGCAATTGCAACAATTAAACTTGTAGTAATTAAAATAATTATTAATATCAGTCCTTTTGTACTCTTCATAAATTTAAATATTTCGTTCATATAACTCTTCAAAAATAGTATAAAATATTACTTTTAAAATCTACTCGTAAATATTAACAAATGTTTTGATTTGATTTTTGTTTTGCTTAAAATAAAAAGAGTCGATTGAAAATTCAATCGACTCTTTTTTATAAAAATAAATTTATTATTAAAAGTACCATTCTTTA
>JANOVK010000367.1:0-14301 GCA_031417315.1 Chitinophagaceae bacterium
GTAATATTAAATGGGAAAAAACTTATGGTGGGACTAGTGATGATGCTTTAACATTTGTGAACTCAACCAATGACGGTGGTTTTATTGCTGTTGGATCAACAGAATCATCAAATATTTTAGGTTATCATGGACCATATCCTCTACGTGATGCATGGATAATGAAGGTAGATTCTTTGGGTATTATGCAATGGCAAAAAGCATACGGGGGTTCAAAAAATGATTATGCACGTACAATTAAACAAACAAATGATGGGGGGTATATTGTTGGTGGGGCTACAAATTCAAATGATGGAGATGTGAGCATAAATAAAGGTGGGGTCGATTTTTGGTTATATAAAATTAATAGTTTAGGGGTTTTACAATGGCAAAAAACTTATGGAGGCAGCAATGATGATAACCTGTCTGGTTTAGACATTACAGCAGATAAAGGATATATATTAGTAGGAGAGACTAGATCTAACAATGGGGATGTGAGTATAAATAAAGGCGTCTCAGATGTTTGGGTTGTAAAAGTAGATAGCATTGGTAATATTCAATGGCAAAAAACCTATGGTGGCAACCAATGGGAAAGTGCATGTACAATTTTGCAAACACCTGATAAGGGATTTATTGTAGCAGGTACAACAGCTACATTTAATAATGGAGATGTACAAAATGTTACTCGCACTAACGAAAATTACTGGGTATTTAAAACAGATAGTTTAGGGGTTTTACAATGGCAAAAAACTTATGGAGGTTCAAGTTATGAATTTGCAAAAGAAATGATTGCTACCATAGATGGGGGCTATGCCATTATTGGCTATACTGCTTCGTTTGGTGATGATGTATCTGGAAATCATGCAGGTGGTGGAACGCCAGAGGATTACTGGCTATTAAAAATAAATAATACCGGCAATTTACAATGGCAAAAATGTCTTGGTGGTGCAGCGATAGAAAATGGCTTTTCAATACTACAAACAAACACAGGTGCTTATATGATTTGTGGTTATTCGTCAGCTCCTAGCATAAGTGGTGGCGATGTTACTTGTACTACAGGAGGTCCTATTTGGGTAGTTAGGTTAGCAGCAACAATCCCTTTGCCATTAAAGTTTATTGATTATAATTTAGTTTATTCAAAACAACAATCTGTTAAAAATATTTGGGCAACCACTAATGAAATTAATGTTTCGTATTTTAATATTCAGCGTTCAATAAATGGCAAAGACTTTATTACTATAGGTCAACAAAATGCAAAAAATAAAAGCACTAACGAATACATTTTTGAAGATGAAAATCTTCCCATAAAAAATAATTTCATTTATTATCGAATTGCAGCTGTTGATAAAGATGGTAAAATAAATTATTCAGAAACAAAAAAAATAGCTATTAGTAATTCATCTTCTAATATTAATATCTATCCAAATCCTGCTAAAGATATGATAAACATTGATTGTGGTAATGCATTACAAATTATAATAATCGATTGCTTTGGTAGAATAGTTAGGCAGGTAAATAATGTATCAAAACATCAAACCATAAATCTCAAACAATTTAATAAAGGGGTTTATTTTATAAAAATTGTTCTAAAAAATCTTGAAATAAAAACACAGAAAATTATTGTGCAATAATTATCGTCACTGCGAGGTACGAAGCAGTCTCCTACAAAAAATAAATTAAAATCAATGCGATTGCTTCGTTCCTCGCAATGACTTTTAGAGTCTTTACTTGAGTTCCTCAAAGCTTACAGCTTTAAAAGCCTTATTAAGTTACTTGAAGCAACAATATAAAACTGCGAATGAAAATGTTTCTCAGAGCTAGGTTGTCAAAGTTAAATAGCAAATTTGTATTTGATTTTTTTGTATCAAATCTTACGATTTTAAATAATTTTAACAAGTTTATTGTCAATCTTTAGAGTTTTTAGCCCAAACTACAAAATTCTTTTTTTATATGTTATCCACAACCCTTACTTTTGCCAACTCAAAATTGGGAAGTAGTATCTTTTTTTAATGGGTTAATTTTTTTTTGTTACAGTATTATCTTTTAAATAAAGTTTAATAGTAATAAAAAAAGTGCCTTTACGTCTTAGAGGCAATATAAAACTAAGTCAATCAAACCCCAAGCCACAAAGAACTACAGTCACAATAAAAGTGCATCTGCAGCTATATGTTAGTATGTGGGGCATTATAAAAATTATAAAATCATAAGTATTTTTTATGGCACTAAGAAAAGAAGTCAACCGCACCAAGAGTACTTTCTCAAAAATCACTATTAGCCTTGCATCTCCAGATTCTATTTTAGAAAGAAGTTTTGGCGAGGTATTAAAACCAGAAACCATTAATTACCGTACGTATAAACCAGAAAGAGATGGTTTATTTTGCGAAAGAATTTTTGGACCAGTTAAAGATTTTGAATGTGCTTGTGGAAAATATAAAAGAATCAGATACAAAGGAATTGTTTGTGATCGTTGTGGAGTAGAGGTTACAGAGAAAAAAGTTCGTAGAGAAAGAATGGGGCACGTTAAATTAGTGGTACCTGTTGTACATATTTGGTATTTTAAAAGTTTACCAAATAAGATTGGGTATTTATTAGGGATGAGTTCTAAAAAAATTGAAAGTATTGTTTATTACGAAAGATATGTTGTAATACAAGGAGGCGTTAAAGAAAGTTTAGGCGTAGGAGATTTATTAAGTGAAGAAGAGTATTTAGATATTTTAGAAAATCTACCAAAAGATAATCAATATTTACCTGATGAAGATCCACAAAAATTCATCGCTAAAATGGGTGCCGAATCTATTTCAGATTTATTAGCTCGTTTAGATTTAGATGAATTAAGTTATCAATTACGTAATGCTGCAGCAACTGAAACTTCTCAACAACGTAAAGCAGATGCTTTAAAAAGATTAAGTGTTGTTGAAGCTTTTAGAGATTCAGCAGAACGAATTACCAATCGCCCAGAGTGGATGGTAATGCAATATATTCCTGTTATTCCACCAGAATTAAGACCATTAGTGCCTTTGGATGGAGGGCGTTTTGCATCTTCAGATTTAAATGATTTATATAGAAGAGTTATTATCAGAAACAATCGTTTAAAAAGATTGTTAGAGATTAAAGCCCCTGAAGTAATATTAAGAAACGAAAAAAGAATGTTGCAAGAAGCAATAGATTCTTTATTCGATAATAGCCGTAAATCAAATGCTGTAAAAGCAGATGGTGGTCGTCCATTAAAATCTTTATCTGATGTATTAAAAGGAAAGCAAGGTCGTTTCCGTCAAAACTTATTAGGTAAACGTGTAGATTATTCAGGTCGTTCTGTTATTGTGGTTGGTCCAGAATTAAAAATGCACGAATGTGGTTTACCAAAAGATATGGCTGCTGAGCTTTTCAAGCCATTTGTTATTCGTAAATTAATCGAAAGAGGCATTGTAAAAACTGTAAAATCTGCTAAAAAATTAGTTGATAAAAAAGAAGCTGTAATTTGGGATATTTTAGAAAATATTTTAAAAGGTCACCCCATTTTATTAAATCGTGCCCCAACATTACACAGACTTTCAATTCAATCTTTCCAACCAAAATTAGTTGAAGGTAAAGCTATACAATTACACCCATTAGTTACTGCGGCATTTAATGCGGATTTTGATGGTGACCAAATGGCTGTTCACGTTCCATTAAGTAGTGCATCTATTATAGAGGCACAATTATTAATGTTATCTTCTCATAACATTTTAAATCCACAAAATGGAACACCTATTACCCTTCCATCACAAGACATGGTATTAGGATTATATTATATTACCAAAGGAAAAAAATCAACCAAAGAAGAAAAAATAAGAGGCGAAGGAAAAACATTTTATAGCATTGATGAAGTAATTATTGCATATAATGAAAATATTATTGACTTACATGCAAATATTAAAGTAAAAACTCCTGTTAGAGAAGACGGAATTTTAGTTTCTAAAATAATTGAAACAACTGTTGGTAGAGTATTATTTAATCAATATGTACCTGTAGAAGTTGGTTATGTAAATCAACTTTTAACTAAAAAGAATTTAAGAGAAATTATTGGAGACATTATAAAAATCACAAACGTTCCAAAAACTGCTAAATTCTTAGATGAGATTAAAACACTTGGATTTAAAATGGCATTTAAAGGTGGATTATCTTTTAGTGTAAATGATTTAGTTATTCCAGATACTCGTCACGAACTACTTGAAAATGCAAAAGCAGAAGTAGAAGAAGTAAGAGAAAGTTACAATATGGGTTTAATTACCAATAACGAGCGTTATAACCAAGTTATTGATATTTGGGGTAAAGTAGATATGCGAATTACTGAAAATTTAATTCGTGAAATGGCTGCCGATAAACAAGGATTTAATTCTGTTTATATGATGCTTGATAGTGGTGCAAGAGGTAGCAAAACACAGGTTAAACAGTTAGTGGGAATTAGAGGATTGATGGCAAAACCTCGTAAAAGTGGTTCAAGTGGAAGTGAGGTAATTGAAAATCCAATTCTTTCTAACTTTAAAGGAGGATTGAATGTATTGGATTATTTCATCTCTACTCACGGTGCTCGAAAAGGTCTTGCTGATACTGCCTTAAAAACTGCAGATGCTGGTTATTTAACAAGAAGATTAGTGGACGTTTCGCAAGATGTAGTTATTGGAGATGATGACTGTGGAACTTTAAGAGGAATCAATACTTCAGCATTAAAAGATAATGAAGATATTATTGAAAACTTAGCAGATAGAATTGAAGGAAGAACTTCTTTACACGATGTTTATAATCCTTTAACCGAAGAATTAATTATCCGTGCAGGGGAAGAAATTTCATCTGAAGTTGCAAAACTAATAGAAGAAACAGCTATAGATTCTGTAGAAATTCGTTCTGTATTAACTTGCGAAAGTAAAAGAGGCGTTTGTGTAAAATGTTATGGTAAAAACTTAGCAACAGGTTATTTAACACAAAAAGGAGATGCTGTAGGAATTATTGCAGCACAATCAATTGGTGAACCTGGTACACAGCTTACATTACGTACTTTCCACGTGGGTGGTGTTGCCGGAAGTGCAAATATTGAAAATGGATTACCAGCTCGTTTCGATGGTACAATTCAATTTGATGGATTACGTACAGTTTCTGCTGTTAATGTAGAAGGTAATAAAGTTCATATTGTAATAGGAAGAACTGGGGAAGTAAGAATTACCGATGTAAAAAATGATAGACTTTTAATTACTAATAATGTTCCTTATGGTTCTACATTATTGGTAAAAGATGGCCAAAAAGTAAAAAAAGGAGATGTTATTTGTACTTGGGATCCATTTAATAATGTAATTGTTGCTGAACAAAATGGTACTATTAAATACGAAAGCATTTTAGATGGAATTACGTATAGAGATGATGCTGATGATCAAACAGGACATAGAGAAAAAGTTGTAATTGATACAAAAGATAAAACTAAAATTCCTACGATTATAGTTGAAGGAAAAGAAATAAAACATTATAACTTACCGGTAGGTAGCCATATAGTTATTGAAAATGGAGATGATGTTAAAGCTGGTCAAGTTTTAGTTAAAATTCCTCGTATACTTGGAAAATTAAGAGATATTACTGGAGGTCTTCCTCGTGTTACAGAATTATTCGAAGCAAGAAATCCTGGTAATCCAGCAGTTGTTTGCGAAATTGATGGTGTTGTTACATTTGGTAATGTTAAACGTGGTAATAGAGAAATTGTAGTTACAAGTAAAGATGATACTATTAAAAAATATTTAGTTCCTCTTTCTCGTCAAATACTAGTTCAAGATGGAGATTATACAAAAGCAGGAAATCCTTTATCTGATGGACAAATTGCACCTTACGATATTTTAAATATTAAAGGCCCATTTGCAGTACAAGAATATGTGGTAAATGAAATTCAAGAAGTTTATCGTTTGCAAGGTGTAAGAATTAATGATAAACATATTGAAGTTATTGTTCGTCAAATGATGAAAAAAGTTGAAATAAAAGATGCAGGAGATACTAAATTTTTAGAAGAAGATTTAGAAGATAGATTTGATTTTATTTTAGAAAACGATAGAATTTATGACAAGAAAGTTGTAACCGATGCAGGCGAAAGTACAAAAATGAGAATAGGCCAAATTGTTACCCTTCGTGAATTAAGAGAAGAAAATTCTGTATTACGTCGTTCTGATAGAAAACCTGTTGAGGTTAGAGATGCTAAACCAGCAACTGCAACCCCAGTTTTATTGGGAATTACAAAAGCATCATTAGGCGTTCCAAGTTGGATTTCTGCAGCTTCATTCCAAGAAACTACAAAAGTATTAAGCCAAGCAGCAATTAATGGTAAAACAGATACCATGTTAGGATTAAAAGAAAATGTAATTACAGGTCATTTAATTCCTGCAGGTACTGGCCAACGCGAATTTGAAAATATGATTGTTGGAAGTAAAGAAGAATATGAAGTGCTTACAACTGCTCGCGAAGCATTAAATTTTGATGAAGATGAATAAAATTTAATAAATAAATAATAAAGACCTCATAAATTTTAAAAAAGATGAGGTCTTTTTTATTGGCATTATTTTAACCTATTATGTGTTAGGTTTTCATTTATTTTTGCTCATACATTACGAATTTATTTTTCGATGAAAAAAACGCTTATATTAATTTTTAGTTTAGTTGCTCTAACTACATTAAAAGCTCAAGAAAAAAAAGACAAGAATACTACTAAAAAGGAAACTGTAAAAACATATAGCTCAGACTTTCCAAAGAAAAAATCAAACGCAAATCCTGCCGATCATTTTTTAATTCAATTTGGAAGTGATAGTTGGACTAATAGAACTGATAGTGTAAGAACCAATGGGGGTAAACATTTCAACTTTTATTTATTTACAGATAAACCTTTTAAAACAAACCCAAAGTTTAGTGTAGCTTATGGTTTAGGTATTGGAAGTAGTAATATTTATTTCGATAAAACCTATGTAAATCTTAAGGCAAATGCAAACAAGCTACCCTTTTCAGATCAATCAAATTCAAATCATTTTAGTAAGTTTAAAGTAACCGAAATATTTTTAGAATTACCAGTAGAATTGCGTTATTCAACCAATCCTGAAGAGCCTAGCAAAGCATGGAAATTTGCTGTTGGTGCTAAAGTTGGAACACTTTTGAAAGCATATTCAAAAGGAAAAGATTTACAAGATAAAAATGGCAATACCGTTTATGGCCCAACTTATATTGAAAAAGAATACAGTAAAAAATTCTTTAACACAACACGATTATCTGTTACCGGAAGAATTGGATATGGAAATATTTCTTTAAGTGCAGGTTATACTTTAACTCCAGTTCTTAAATCGGGTTTTGGTGCAGAAATGAACACTTTGTCTGTGGGTTTAACCATTAGCGGATTATAATATTTTTAATTTTTTTAATACGCCCAATTTATTTATAAGTTGGGCGTTTTGTTTTTAATAAGTTGCATTAATATTAGTTTAGCATAATTAATTAAATGAAATTACCACCAAGTTTAAAAAAAGGAGATACAATTGGTATTATTTGTCCAGGTGGTTTTATGCCCTTGCAACAAATAAAAAAATCTATTGAAGTTTTAAAAAGTTGGGGGTATCAAATTAAATTTGGAAAAACAATTGGCACTCAAAATAATTATTTTTCTGGCACTGATGAAGAACGATTAATTGATTTGCAAACTATGTTAGATGATAAAAATGTAAGTGCAATTTTATGTGCAAGAGGTGGATATGGAATTAGTAGAATAATTGACAAAATAGATTTTAAAAAATTTATAAAAAATTCGAAATGGATTATCGGTTTTAGCGATGTAACATTATTACATTCACATATTAACACAAATATAAAAATTGCAACATTACATGCACCTATGTCAGCAGCTTTTAATAATGTTGAGTATAAAAATGATTATATTTTATCATTAAAAAAATCAATTAAAGGCGATAAAATAAAAATTAAATTTAAGTCATCACCAATAAATAATACAGGCATTGCTAAAGGAGAGTTAATTGGTGGAAACTTAGCGTTAATAGTACATTCGGTTGGTACTAAATCTCAATATAAAACAAAAAATAAGATTTTGTTTATAGAAGATGTGGGAGAATATTTATATAATATTGATAGAATGATTATTCAGCTAAAACGTACTGGATTTTTTAATAATTTACGTGGCTTAATTGTTGGTGGGTTTACAGAATTAAAAGATACTGTAACCCCTTTCGGAAAAACTATTTTCGAAATTCTGCAAGAACATTTTAAAGAATATCATTTTCCAATTTGTTATCATTTTCCAGTGGGTCATCAAACCGAAAACATGGCTTTAAAAATTGGTGCAAATTATCAGCTTAATGTAAACAATAAAGAGGTTTCTTTAATAGAATTATAAATTTGATAAATCAATTTACATATACAAAAGCCGAAAAATTAAAAAGTAAAAAAGAGTTAGATAATTTATTTGCTAACGGCAAAACTCTTTTAGTACATCCCTTAAAAATTTTTTATTTTTTTAAGGATTGTGCAGATGAAAATAATATTCGATGCGGAGTAGGAGTAAGCAAAAAACATTTTGTTAAAGCTGTAGATAGAAATAGAATTAAACGATTATTGCGAGAAGCTTTTCGATTAAATAAATTTATTTTAAAAGAAACAATTCATCAAAAACAACTATCATTTTTTGTTTTATATATCGATAAAACTTTACCAATTAATTTCGATTTTATCAATGAGAAAATGAAAAAAGCCATGGCAAATATTTTAAAAAAGTATGACAATGAATTGGATTCATAAACTGCTTTCATTTCCATTTATTGTTTTAATAAAAATTTATCAATTTGGTATTTCTCCATTAATTGGTCCTAAATGTAGATTTGTGCCAACTTGCTCTCAATATACTTTAGAAGCAATAAAAAAACATGGAATTTTTAATGGCGGATTATTGGGTTTAAAAAGAATTTCAAAATGTCACCCAAAAGGAAAAAGTGGTTTCGACCCAGTACCTTAATTGTATTATCGAATTCACTATTTTTACAATATGTCATTGCAACAATTTGATTTATTTGGCCAACCTTTACATAAAGAATCTGATTTAGAAATAAAAAATCAGAAACCAAAAATAAAAAATGCAAAATTGCAAGATGCCACTGTTGCACCAAAGAAACGTGGACGAAAACCTAAACTAAAATTAGATTTAGAAACACCAAAAATTAAATCGAAACGAGGTCGAAAATCTTATACCGAAACTTATGCAAATGTAGATTTAGTAAATATTCCTACCGATGAAATTCTCAACAAAAAACTTTATTATCCAATAAGTGAAGTAGCAAATTGGTTTCAATTAACAACATCACAACTACGTTTTTGGGAACGAGAATTTGATATTTTACAACCACGAAAAAATAAAAAAGGCGATAGATTATTTAGACCAGAAGACATTAAAAATTTAAAAACTATTTATCATCTTTTAAGAATTAAAAAACAAAGTATAGAAGGGGCAAAAGATTATTTAAAAGCAAATCAAAAAAATATTGAAACTCATGTTCAATTACAAAGCTCTTTAAATAATTTAAAATCTTTCTTATTAGAAATTAAAGCAAATTTATAAATGAAAAAAATTGTACTAATACTAATCATTCTTTCGAGTTGTACATCAACAAATAAAATTAATTATACAAGTGAAGAAAATACAAAAGAGAAAACTTTAAAAGGAATAATTAATAGAAACATTATAGAATCGGATACAAGTTTTAAATGGTTTCGTTTAAATTATAAATATGCAAATCCCGAACCATCGGCAGTGACAATTTTTAATCAAAATAAAAATAAATTTAAACTCATTGTTTTTGGAGGTACTTGGTGCGAGGATACTCAAAACCTTTTGCCTATGTTTTATAAACTAATTGAAAAAAGCGAGTACGCTCAAAAAAGAATAACATTGGTTGGTGTTGATAGAAAAAAGCAAAGTGGTAACGAATTATCGTTGAAATATAATATTTTAAATGTTCCAACTTTTATTGTTTTAAAAAATGATGGTACCGAAGTAGGTAGAGTTGTAGAATATGGAAAATATAATGCTATTGATAAAGAATTGGCCGAAATAGTTAGCAAAATTGAATAAGATAATTCAACTACCGCTTAAATATATTTTAAATAGTATTTTATTGGTTTGTTTACCACAAACAAATTCAATTTAATACGTATGCTTAGCATCTTTATTTTTGTAATTGTAAATAACAAATTTGTATGAACAAGAAAATGATTTGGTTAATAGTTGGTATAGTAATTCTTATTGTAGCACTTGTTGCAATGAAGTCTGCTGGAGTTTTTGGAAAAGACGAAGGTGTTAAAGCATCTATTGAAAAAGCAGAAAATAGAACCATTATAGAAACAGTAAATGCAAGTGGCAAAATATATCCTGAAGTTGAAGTAAAAGTTAGCCCAGATATTAGTGGAGAAGTTGTTGCTTTAACTGTAAACGAAGGAGACAGTGTACATAAAGGCCAATTACTAGCAAAAATTTATGCAGATATTTATACCTCTCAGAAAGATCAAGTGTCAGCAGGAGTTACACAAGCCCAAGCACAATTATCGTTTGCTACAGAGAGTTTGGGAGCATTGAAAGCTTTACTAGATCAATCTGAAAAAAATTATAATCGTCAGAAAAAATTATTGGAGGATAAAATAATATCGAAAGCAGAATTCGAACAAGCTCAACAATCTTTCTTTTCTGCAAAGGCAAACTATGCTGCAGCAAAAGAAGGGTTAAATTCGAATGTTGCAGGAATTAAAAGTGCACAAGCCCAACTACAACGTGCAGATAAAGATTTATCTCGTACAACAATTATTTCTCCTATGGATGGAATTGTAAGTTTATTAAGTGTTAAAAAAGGCGAACGTGTTGCAGGAAATAGTTTTAATGTAGGCACTGAAATGATGAGAATTGCAGATATGAATAGTATTGTTGCACAAGTTGATGTTGGAGAAAATGATATTCCAAAAGTTAAAATTGGAGATACAACAATAATATCTGTAGATGCATTTAGCAATAGAAAATTTAAAGGATTGGTGTATAAAATTGCAAATCCTAATACGGGATTAGGCATTAATGCAACTACAGATGTTACCAATTATAAAGTTCATATTAGATTATTAAAAAGTTCTTATGCTGATTTAATTTCTAAAGGCAGATTTCCTTTTAGACCAGGCATGAGTGCTAGTGTAGAAGTTCAAACAAGAACAGAAGCAAATGTTTTAAGTGTTTCTTTAAATGCTGTTACAACACGCGATAAAAAAGATGGCAAACCTGCATCTGTAACGAACAAAGAAGACAAACCAAGTACCGAAAGCACTCAAGAAAAAGAAGTAGTTAACGAAGAGTTAGAAGAAGTAGTTTTTGTTTATGATGCAATAAAGTTAACAGTAAAAAAAGTAAAAGTAAAAACCGGAATTCAAGATTTAAATTATATACAAGTATTGCAAGGAATTAAAAAAGGAGAAGAAGTTGTAACAGGTCCATATAATTTAATAAGCAAAACTTTAAAAGAAGGAGATAAAGTTAATAAAACAGATAAGGATAAAATGTTTGATGATAAAAAGCAAGATTAATTACTTTTTACTACATCCTCTTTTTTATAAATGCAATCGCTTTTTGGTAAGCATCGGCTGTAAATTCTTTATTATAACTTGGGTTTGATGGATTAGCAAATCCATGCCCTGCATCATATCTATAAAGGGTTAAATTTTTTTCAATTGCCATCATATTACTTTCAAAAGTATTTACAGTTTCTATATTAATACCTTTATCATAATTCCCAAAAAATCCAATCACATCACATTTAAGTGGCTTTAGTTTTTCAACTTCTTTTTCTGGTCTGCCATAAAACATAACACAACCCTTTGCTTGGTTGGCTGCCAACAAACTTGCTTGTAAACTCCAGCCACCACCAAAGCACCAACCCACAGTAAAAATTTCTGCTTTTTTTCCTGCAAAAGATAAGGCAGCATTCACAATTGTTTCTAATCTTTCTTTTTTAGCATTACTCATATAAACAGTAGCACTATCTCTTGTTGTAGCCACTTTACCATCATACATATCAATTGCTAAAACATTTACATTTTTTAAATCGCCATAATATTTTTCAGCTTCAAGTTTTATGTAATCGTTCAATCCCCACCATTCTTGAATAACAAATAACCACTTATTACTTTTTTTATTACTCTTTAAAAAATATCCTTTAGCATTTAATCCATCTGCAGCAGGGAATTCAACATTTTCTCCTTGTGGGGTTTCTAACTTAAAATAATTAGGGTTAGCATGCAACATTGCAAAACCTGGTTTAGTTGCATCTAATTGAATCATTTCTCTTGTTTCAATATTAAAACAACTGATGTAACATTCGGGTGTGAGAGTTTTTAAATCTGGTTTTCTAAAAGTATAACTAAGTAAAAATGCAGTAGCAAAAGCAGTAATAATTAATACAAATATATTTTTCATATTTATTAATTGAAAAATGAATGTACGCATTTTAATATTTGTATATATAAATTGATTGATTATATTTCTTTTGCGTATCAAGTTATAAATTTGCAAAGTAATCTTACTTATGAAGTTTTTAAAAATTGTTTTTTTCGCTTTTTTAATTCTACAATGCCATAATGGTTTTGCCCAGTTTAGAAAATATTCAAATGAATTTTTAAATATTGGTGCTGGTGCAAAAGGCTTGGGTATGGGAAGTTCGCAAATTGTTTGTGTTAATGATGGTACTGCAGGATATTGGAATCCAGCTGGATTAGTATTTGTAAAAAATCAACCCAATTTAGCATTAATGCATGCAGAATATTTTGGAGGTATTGGGAAATATGATTTTGGTGGATTGGCATTACCAACAAAAAATGAAAACAAAGTTTTAGGCATAAGTTTATTGCGTTTTGCAGTTGATGATATACCCAATACTTTGTATTTAGTAAATCCAGATGGTTCTATTGACTATAATAATATCTCTACCTTTTCGTCGGCAGATTATGCTTTATTATTATCGTATGCACAACAAATAAAAAAAACAGATAAAGAATTTTTAAGCGTTGGAGGCAATGTAAAAATTATTAGAAGACAGGTTGGAAGTTTTGCAAGTGCTTGGGGTTTTGGAATTGATTTAGGAGCTATGTATTTTAAAAACAACTGGAAATTTGCAGCAACTTTAAGAGATGCAACAACAACATTTAATGCATGGAGTTTTACGTTTACTGAAAGAGAAAAAGAAATATTGTATTTAACTAAAAACGATATTCCTGTAAAAAGCACTGAACTTACAGCACCCAGATTAGTTTTAGGAGTTGGTAAAGATTTTAAAATTAATGAAGAATTAAATATTTATGCCGAAGCTAATTTGCATCTAACTTTCGATGGAAAAAGAAATACAATTATTAGTTCAAACATCTTAAACATCGATCCTAATATTGGACTAGAAGCATCGTATAACAAAGCACTTTTTTTAAGGGCAGGGGTTTCTAATTTTCAACAAGGGTTAAGTGATGGAGATACAACTAATCAAAAAAAAGTTTGGATTTTTCAACCCAGTCTTGGTGCAGGATTTAAGTTTAGTAATGTTGGCATAGATTATGCCTTTACTAATTTAGCAAATCAATCAAACCCATTATTTACCCACGTTTTTTCGCTTAAAGTAGATTTAATTAATAAGGTAAAAAAGAAAAAATAGTGTAAAGGGGTTAAACAGCAATCGTAATATATTCGAAGTTTAACATTAAGTTTTCTAAATTAAATTCTAACTTAATTATTTTGCATCAAATAAAAATTTAATTATAAAATGAAAAAATACTTATTACTTTTTACTATAATTTTTTATGTAAATACTTTATTAGCACAAACCAAAGATCCTGTAACATGGACTTATAGAGCAAACAAAAAAACTGCAACAACTTACGATTTAATTGCTACAGCTACCTTGCCAAAACCTTGGCATATTTATTCTCAAAATACTGAAGATGGAGGCCCTTTACCAACGAAAATTTGTTTTAATAATAATCCTTTAGTCATTAAAGTTGGCAAAGTTTCAGAATATGGCAAACTCGAAAAAACATTTGATGAAAATTTTAAAGTGAATGTTTTGTATTATTCAAATGAAGTTACTTTTATTCAATCTATTAAATTAAAAACACCAGCTAAAACAAAAATTTCTGGTATTGTAGAGTATATGGTTTGTAATGATAAGTTGTGTTTACCTCCAACAAAAAAATCTTTCTCTATTAATTTATAATTGATGAAAAAATTGCTGGTTTTTTTTCTTGCAGTATTTT
>JANOVK010000368.1:0-4899 GCA_031417315.1 Chitinophagaceae bacterium
AGACAAATATAATATCAAAATTTAACTTACCAAACTTTTTTTCAACTTTTTTTAACAAATTTATTATTCCAAAGATTTGTTGATATATTTTATTTGTTCTTGATACTCAGCAGAATTAGTAATTTTTAAATTACTTTTCTCTTTATATGATCTCATTTCAATAATTGATTTGTTCAACATTTCTTTTAAGCCTTGCCCAAAAGATGCTACCATATCTCTAAACTTTACAAGCTGATCAAATCCTTTTTTAAATTTTTCTGTATCTTGTATTCTACCAAAATAAAAAGCATACATTCCAAAGTCATTAAATTTTTCCATTAAACCATTACTTTCATATTTCTTTAGCATATCATCAAAATCAGCTTCTGTTTTTGTAAGTATCTCAGTTTTAGCAACAGCACTTTTTAATTTACCTTTCATGTCCTTTTTAAGTTCGGGTAATAATTTTAACGCAGATTCTTCATCAACAATTCTCAACGCATCTAAAGCAGCCCCAGCTACCGAATATGACGAATCTTTTGTAGCAGTATAAAATAAATTTTTATACTTATTATCTTTTAAACTTCCTAAAAAACTAATAGCTTCTGCCCTAGCAATTTTATACTTATCATTAGCAGCAATATTTTCTATTAACAATATGGTTTCTTTATCAATTGTTGTATCAAGCAAGTTTTTAATTGCTTTAATTCTTAGTTTATGATACGGATCTTTTAATGCAGTAATTAGCAATTGCATAGAACCTTCTATTTTTTTGTTTTTAGCAGCAAAGTCAATAGCTTCTTTTCTATCTAAAAATTTCGCAGCTTTAGTATACTGAACTTTATATTGATGAATATTTTTTGTTTCTTTTTTTTCTGCCAATAAAATATTATCTCCATCAAATTTTACTAATTCAGGTTCAGCACTTGCATCAATTAAAAAAGTATCGGTTATATTGTTAATCCAAATTTGATGACGAACTTTTTTATTGTTTGTATACACATCAATAGCAACAGGTAGTTTGAAAATTTTAAGACTATCCTGCGTTTGTTTAGTATTTATTACTACTTTTTTATTTACATAATCGTAAGTTGTATTTATTTCTAATTTAGGATGCCCACTATTAAAATACCATTGATTGAAAAACCAATTTAAATCTTTACCAGTAACTGCTTCAAATGCCAATCGTAGTTTATGAGCATTACCTGTTCCCAATTTATTATCGGTTAAATATTTATTTAAAGATTTAAAAAATGGTTCATCTCCTACATAATTTCGAAGCATATTTAAAATTCTTCCACCTTTTTGATAGCTTACTAAATCAAACATATCTTCTTTATTAGAGTAGAAATAACGAACTAAATCTTTTTTACTGCTATTGCTTCTTAAATAAGCTTGCATTTCATTATCATTTTCTTCTCCAGCTGCATCTGCACCATATTTATATTCTTCCCATAAATACTGGCTATAATCAGCAAAACTTTCGTTCACAGTTAAATTACTCCAACTTTCTGCTGTTACATAATCTCCAAACCATTGATGAAATAATTCGTGAGCAATCGTTCCTTCCCAAATATTACCATCAGTTAATTCTCTTGCATTTTGTTGAGCACTTTCTTGATGTAATGTAGCAGTTGTATTTTCCATTGCACCACTAACATAATCTCGTCCTGTAATTTGAGCATATTTTATCCATGGATATTCAACTCCTGTAACTTTTTCACTAAAAAATTTCATCATTTCTGGTGTATTACCAAAAATTCTTTTTGCTACTTTTTCGTATTCTTTTTCTACATAATAATTAACTTCTTTTCCCTTGTATTTATCTTTAACAATTGCAAACTCGCCAACACCCATAAAAAATAAGTAAGGTGCATGTGGTAAGTCCATTTTCCAATAATCGGTTCTTGTGCCATCTTTATTAGGAGTTTGACTAACTAATTTTCCATTGGATAAGGTAACATATTTTGATGGTACAGTTAAATAAAATTCTTGTGTTGTTTTTTGATTGGGTTTATCAATTGTAGGCACCCAAACGCTTGTTGCTTCTGTTTCTCCTTGTGTCCAAATTTGAGTAGGCTTATCTTTTTCTTCTCCTTTTGGATTTATAAAATACAACCCTTTAGCATCTTTTATTGCCGCACTTCCTTCGGCTGCAAACTCATTTGGCTTTGCAGTGTATTCAATAAAAATTGTATAATTTTCATTTGCTAAATACTCCTTATCTAAAGTAATTTTTAAAATTAAATTATCATCGTAGTTGTATGCTAATGGAATATTTTTTTTACCAGTTTTATACAACTCAACACTATGTATATCCATTCCTTTTGCATCTAAAACAACCGTATTTGTTGCATAACAATGTGGTGTTAAATTAATCCAAACTTTTCCATTTAATTGCGACTTTTCGTAATTAAACTTTGCTTCTAATTTTGTGTGAACTAAATCATTTTCTTTTGTTTCAAATGCCCTATAAATTTTTTTCCAAGAATCGTCTTTTGAAGGCAATGCAAATTGAGCATACAAAAAAGACGAAATAAACATTGTGCAAACTGTAAAAATCTTTTTCATTAATATTTTTATTTTATGTAAAGATAAGATGCTTAAAAAAAAATTACACAAAATATGATTATTGAAGAAATTTAAGGATAAGCGTATATTTATAAACCAATATTGAACTTTATTTGCAAAAAATGTCCAATGCTAAAACTTGCCAAACTTATTTTATTTATTATGTTAGTATGGCATACTAATGCTCAAAATGTACATTTTGTGTATATTGAAAATTTATATAAAGAACCGTTTTCAATTAATTTAAATAATACCATTTACGAAACTGGCGAAAAACATTTTATCATCATTCCAAATTTAAATAATGGAAATTATATGATAAATTTTATTGGAGAAAATTATTCAAATTCAAAATTTAATTTAGTTATAAATAATGCAGATTTAGGTTTTACATTTAAAAAAAACGCAGATAATGATTGGGTTTTATTTGATTTAAATAATTTTAATACAATTGTTCAAGAAGGGAAAACAGTACCAGTAATTGTACCCATTCAAAATGAAGCAAAGCCTAGCCAACCAACAGAAATAATTAGCAAAAACTATGTAAAGAAAATTTCAACAACACTATTAAATAATGGAGTAGAACAGGTTTATATAGATGTTAATGATAATTTAGTTGATACCATAAAAATAATTATTACTGAAGAATTAAGAAAATTAACTGATACAATAAAAGAAGCTATACCCATTTTAAATAAAGAACAAAAAATGGTGGGTATTAATAATGATGCTAAAATAAAAAAATCAAATAATTGTAAAACAACTGCAAAAGAAAATGATGTTTCTGAATTTAGCGTGTATTTACAAAATGCTATTAGCTTAAAAAATAAATTAAAAATTGCTAGTTTAAAGTTGAAAGAAAAATGCTATTCAACTAATCAATTAAAAAGATTAAGTGTGTTATTTATTAATGATAGTGGGAAATTTAATTTTTTTAAACTTGCATTAAATGCAATTTCTGATGAAAATAATATTTCAGTATTAGTTGCAGAAATTAATGACGAATCTTTAAAAAATGAATTTATCGAATTCATAAATTATCATTAATGGCACGTTATTTTTTAGAAGTATCTTATAAAGGAACAAACTATAGTGGATTTCAAATTCAACAAAATGCGAACACTATTCAATCTGAAATAGAAAAAGCACTGCTTATTTTATTTAAATCTACATTTGAATTAACAGGCTCATCACGCACTGATGCTGGGGTACACGCTTTACAAAATTTTTTTCATTTTGATACTGATGTAGAAATTACTCAAAATCATATTTATAATATCAACTCAATTTTACCTAGTGATATTGTTGCATTAAATATTTTTAAAGTTGAGGCCGATGCACATTGCAGATTTACTGCAGAAAGCAGGGAATACAAATATTTTATTTATAATGCTAAGAATCCATTTTTATCGGATAGGGCTTATTTTTTCCCGTTTAAACTTAATATGGATTTATTGCAAAAAGCATCCAAGATTTTATTAGAATATAAAGATTTTACATCATTCTCTAAAAAACATACTCAAGTAAATAATTTCTCATGTAATATTTTTATTTCGGAATGGAAAATAGAAAACGGTTGTTTAGTTTACCATGTTAAAGCCAATAGATTTTTAAGAGGAATGGTTAGAGCATTAGTGGCAACTATGCTAAAAGTTGGGAGAGAAATTATAACTATTGATGAATTTATAAATATTATTGAGGCCAAAAATTTTTCAAGTTCGTATTTTGATACTCCTGCACATGGTTTATTTTTAATTAAAGTAGACTATGATAAATAAATTTTCTTTTGTAACAATTCACCCATCAGAATTAAGTGGTATTATAAAACCACCTTCATCAAAAAGCTTTACACAAAGATCTTGTGTTGCAGCTTTGCTTAGAAATGGAAAATCTATTTTAAACAATGTTGGAAATAGTGATGATGAAATAAATGCTATTGAAATAATAAAACAACTTGGGGCTAAAGTTATTAAGAAAGAAAATTCACTAATTATTAAAAGTGAATTTCCAAATAATATAAAAAATTTTACAACAATTAATTGTGGTGAAAGTGGTTTAGCATTTAGAATATTTTCATCAATAATTGCATTACTAAATATAGAAACAACAATTACAGGATATGGTAGTTTAATACATAGACCACACCTATTTATTGAACAAATTTTATCTCAGTTGCAAGTTGAAATAAAAACAAATAACCATAAACTTCCTTTTAAAATTAAAGGAGTGTTACAACCAAAAAATATTGAAATAGATGGCTCATTAAGTTCGCAATTTTTAACAGGATTATTGTTTGCTTATTCTTATAAAAATATTGATGCAACCATTAAAGTGAATAATCTTGTAAGC
>JANOVK010000369.1:0-10201 GCA_031417315.1 Chitinophagaceae bacterium
TTATTGAAAATTTGCCAAAAAATATTACCATTAATTATATAGGTGAAATAACCCCACAACAGGTAATGCCATTAATAAAAGAACATCATTTATATTGTTTACCTACAAAGGGAGAAAATTTCGGGCATTCTATTTTTGAAGCTTTTATGATAGGTAGACCCGTATTAATAAGCAATAAAACACCTTGGTTAAATTTAAATAAAAAAAATGCAGGTTGGGATGTTGATATTAGTGAAGAAAATTGTTTGGCAAATTATTTAAATCAAGCAGTACATTGGAATCAAGAAGAATTTAATAAAAATTGTAATGGAGCTTGGCAAATTGCTAACACATATATAAATAACCCAAGTTTAATTTCAGATTACAATTTAATATTTGAATAAATTGGCCACAAAGGCACTAAGAAATAACGATTAATCCATTTTGTGTCTTTGCGTCTTCGTGGCAAAAATAAAAACCTTAGAGCCTTTGTGTCTTTGTGGCAAAAAATAAAAAATGAATCAAGTACAACTCAACACATTTAAAGCAACTATTTCAATTGGTGCATCAAAACCCACACAAATTGTTTGGTATTTTATAAATATCATTTTCTTTAAATCATCATTACCTTTTCCATCATCTCTTAAAACATATTTACTAAAATTGTTTGGTGCAAAAATTGGAAC
Source organism: Chitinophagaceae bacterium (assembly GCA_031417315.1). Taxonomy (GTDB): domain Bacteria; phylum Bacteroidota; class Bacteroidia; order Chitinophagales; family Chitinophagaceae; genus CAIVPM01. The sequence continues at coordinate 666 of JANOVK010000369.1, forward strand.
TAGTGTAAGATTTAAGCCTTGCATCAGTATTAAATTTCCTTGGAAGTTATCTATAGGAAATTATTGTTGGATTGGAGAAAATGTTTGGATTGATAATTTGGATGAAGTCATAATTGAAGAAAATGTTTGCATATCTCAAGGAGTTTTTTTATTAACTGGAAATCATAATTACAAGAAAAAAACTTTTGATTTAATAACAGGAAAAATAATTTTAAAGTCTGGAGTATGGGTTGGTGCAAAAGCAACAGTTTGCCCCAATGTTACTTGTTTCGAAAATTCTATTTTATCAGTTGGTTCCATTGCCACAAAAGATTTATTAGCAAATACAATTTATGCTGGTAATCCAGCACAAGAAATTAGAAAAAGAGTAATTTATTAATTAATACTATAAACACAAATGAAAAAAATATTAGTAACTGGGTCTTCAGGTTTAATTGGTTCAGAAGTGTGTATTCATTTTGGAAACCTTGGATGGGAAGTGCATGGAGTTGATAATAATCAAAGAGCTATTTTTTTTGGAGCTAGTGGCGATACAAGATGGAATCAGAATAGATTAAAAAATACTATTGTAAATTTTATTCATCATGAATTAGATATTAGAGATAGAGAAAATTTAATAAAATTAGTAGCAACTGTGCAGCCAGATGCAATTGTACATACAGCAGCACAACCCAGCCACGATAAAGCTGCTGCAATTCCATTTGAGGATTTTGATACTAACGCTGTTGGTACTTTTAATTTATTAGAAGCCACACGTAGGTATAATTTAAATGTTCCTTTTGTACACATGTCTACCAATAAAGTTTATGGCGATGCACCTAACGAAATTGAAATGGCTGAACTTGAAACAAGATGGGATTATGCTGATATAAATTACGAACATGGAATACCAGAATCTTTTAGAATAGACCAATGTAAACACAGTTTATTTGGATCTTCGAAAGTGGCAGCAGATATTTCAGTTCAAGAATATGGCAGATATTTTAATATGCCAACTTGTGTTTTAAGAGGCGGTTGTTTAACTGGCCCAAATCATAGTGGTGTTGAGCTTCATGGATTTTTAAGTTATTTAGTAAAATGTAATTTAGAAGAAAAAGAATATACTGTATTTGGCTATAAAGGCAAACAAGTAAGAGATAATATTCACTCTTACGATGTAGCTCGATTTATTGAAGAGTTTATTGCTGCTCCAAGAATAGCTGAAGTATATAATTTAGGTGGCGGAAAAGATAATACATGTTCAATATTAGAAGCATTTGAAATTATTTCTAGAATTAGTAGTAAACCTATGAAATTTAAATATGATGAAACAAATAGAATTGGCGACCACATTTGTTATTATAGCGACTTAAGAAAAATGAAGGAACATTTTCCAAATTGGGATATTACAAAATCTTTACAAACAACTTTCGAAGAAATTTATCAGGCATGGATGACAAGAACAAATTAAAAATTTATATAGCAAGTAGTGTTGGCATAGATTATTTTTTTTTTCTTGGAAAAACCTTAAGTAAAAATGGAAATATAGTTGAACCTATATTTTTAATTTCAGAAAAAGAGTATAGAACTTTAGCAAAAAAAAGTGGTTTTAAAAAAAAATATCTAAGAATTAAAATGTATATTTTTTATCCCATTTATTTAATGTATAAAGCAATTACTAGCCCAAGAAATAGCATCTTTATTGTTACAAGTAATACTTTTTATGCTCCTATAGTTACTAAGATGTCAGTTTTTTGGAAAAAAACAAAAGTCTTTCATTTGCTTTACGATCTATTTCCAGATGCCATTGAAGTAGCAGGTTCTATTAAACAAAATGGATTTCTATCAAAAGCAATAGGGCAATTATCAAAGGGAAATTTTAAGTATTGCGATGGAACAGTTTATTTAGGCGACTTTTTGCAGAAACACGCTGAATCTCGCTGGGGAAAAGCATTGCACAACAAAGCCATACATATTTCAACAGATTTATCTTTATATGATAATGTTTTTCCAGAGTTAATAAATTTTGAAAAAATTGTTATTCATTATGGTGGTCAACTTGGTCATTTGCACGATGCAAAATCAATTATCGCTTGTATAAAACATATTTTACAATCAGATTTAAAAGATAGTTTTGAATTCAATTTTTATGTAAGTGGTGCACAAGCTTCTTTTTTGGAAAAATCGTTAGAGGGCTTGCCAATAAAAATTATTCCAGCAGTTCCAAGTAATATTTGGCGACAAGACATCAAAAATTATCATATTGGGTTAGTGACATTATCGCCAGGAGGAGCTTCGGTTTGTTTGCCTAGTAAAACTTATGGAATGATGGCTGGCGGACTTTCAATTTTAGCTGTATGCCCTAGCTGGAGCGACTTAGCCAATCTTGTAATTGATAATAATGTTGGCTGGATTGTTTCAAATGCTGCAAGTGATAACGTAACAATTACTAGTAATAATATGGATGCTTATTTGCAAAATATTAATGCCACAAAAAATGTAGAAGCCATAAAAAATGATTTCTACACAACATTAAAAAACATTGCAAATAATATTGAAGATTTAAAACAAAAAAGAAGAAATGCGTTTGATTGTGTAAGATTAAAATACAATGCTGATACTTTAAACGAACAATGGATTTCGTTTATTAAAAATGAAGAAAACAAATAGCAATTTCACACAAAGCCACAAAGACGCTAAAGCACTAAGAATGCTTTGTGGCAAAATAAAAAATGATAACCAAACAAAAAATAGTAGTTACAGGTGCCAAAGGATTTATTGGTAAAAAATTTATTGAATACAATAAAGATCGATTTAATATTACCACTTTATCTGTAAGAGATGAAAGCTACAAAACATTTGATTTTACTGGGTTTGACAGTATTGTACATTTAGCAGGAAAAGCTCACGATATGAATTGCAAAGATGATAGTGAGTATTTTAAAATAAATGTTGATATTACAAAAATATTGGCTACAAAAGCAAAACAAGATGGCGTAAATCAGTTTATATATGTAAGCTCTGTAAAAGTATATGGCAAAGAAGATAGAGGTTTAATTACAGAAAAAAGTGAATGCTTTCCCGAAGATGCTTATGGTAAAAGCAAATTACAGGCAGAGCAATTTTTGCAAAACTTGCAAGATGAAAATTTTAAAGTAGCAATTGTTCGTCCACCAATGGTTTATGGTGCAGGTGTTAAAGGAAATATGGATAGATTGATACATCTCTGCCAAAAAAATTATCCATTGCCATTTGGTAATATTGGCAATTTAAGAACCATGGTGTTTGTTGATAATTTAATAGAACTTATTAATACAATTATCGATCAAGAAGCAAAGGGAATTTTTATACCAGGAGATAAAAAACCCATTGCTACCGATGAATTAATTAGGATGATTAAACAAGCATTAGGTAAAAAAGTAAAATTAATTTCTATTCCAATTTTTTTAAGAAAATTTATTAAGACAATTAAACCATCATTATATAATAGATTGTTTGGAAGTTTTGTAATAGATACAAAAGCAACCAATGGGAAGTTGAATTTTGTGCCACCGTTTACAACTGAATACGGCATTGAAAAAATGGTGAAATCTGGTCTTTAGGTATTCGACATTGGTCTTTAGCTAAAAAAAACTTTTTACCAAGACCAACACCCAAAGAACAATACCCAAAGTCAAACTACCAAAGACCAAAAAATAATGAGAAATTTTAGAGACTTAGAAGTTTGGAAAGAAGCAATCCTTAATCCAAAAACAAAAGTGTAACAACAAAAAACTTTCTTCACCAAAAGACCAAAGACTAATACCCAAAGACTATGTTTTTCAACATCGAAACTTTTATTAAACAGCATATAACAAAACGTAATGAAAGTTTTTTTACTAAAGATTTACAAGAACATCATCAAACTTTACTAAATGAAATTCAAGGAAAATCTGTACTAGTAATTGGTGGTGCAGGTACAATTGGTTCATCATTTGTAAAACAATTATTAAAATATTATCCTTTAAAAGTAATTGTAGTTGATATAAATGAAAATGGATTAACAGAGTTAACACGAGATATAAGAAGTAGAAACGATATTACAGTACCTAAAGAATTTATTACTTATCCAATAAACTTTAGCGATGAAGTTTTTTATAAATTATTTGCTAAACATACACCATTTGATATTGTAGCCAACTTTGCAGCACACAAACATGTTCGAAGCGAAAAAGATGTTTTTTGTATTGAAGCCATGGTGAATAATAATGTTATAAATGCAAAAAAATTATTAGATAAGTTAGTTGAAAATAAACCGAAACACTTTTTTTGTGTAAGTACAGATAAGGCTGCAAACCCAGTAAACATAATGGGTGCAAGTAAAAAATTAATGGAAGATTTAATAATGAGTTACAGCAATATTTTGCCAATAAAAACTGCTCGATTTGCAAATGTTGCTTTTAGTAATGGAAGTTTATTAGCTGGATTTATTGAAAGAATGTTTAAACAGCAACCACTAAGTTGCCCAAATGATGTGAAGAGATTTTTTGTATCGCCAGAGGAAAGTGGTCAAATTTGTTTATTAGCTTGTATACTTGGAGAAACTGGCAATATCTTTTTTCCGAAATTAGATGAGCAAAAAGATTTGGTAACATTTGCATCAATTGTAAAACCATTTCTAAATATGTTTAATTTAGAAGTTGATGAATGTAAAACTGAAACAGAGGCAAAAGAAAAAGCCATTAATTTAAAAGATAATAATTATCCAGTTTATTTCTTTGCTAGTGAAAGCGATGGCGAAAAACTATACGAAGAATTTTATACTGCCGATGAGGATTATGATTTAAATAAATATCATTCTTTAGGGGTTATTAAAAAAGGAAAAACCGGTGAAACAGAAAATATTCAAAATGTAATATCTGAGTTTCAAAACTTGTTTGCATCAAATCAAAACATAGAAAAATTTCAAATTGTTGATATTTTAAATAAAGCAATTCCAACATTTCAGCATATAAATACTGGAATTAGTTTGGATTCGAAAATGTAAATCTATTTACGATTTTAGTTGTACGATTTATTAAATAAAAAACTTTGCGTCTTTGCTACTTTGCAGATTTGCGTGAAACAAAAAACAAAAAATGTATTCGATAGTTAAACGTTTTTTCGATTTACTATTTTCAATAATTGCTATTATTATCTTATTACCATTTTTAATTCCAATTATAATTGGATTAAAATTAACTGGAGAAGGGTATATATTTTATTATCAAGAAAGGATAGGGCAATTTTGTAAAAATTTTAATATTATAAAGTTTGCAACAATGCTTAAAAATAGTCCAAATATTGGTACCGGAACAATTACAACCAGAAACGATTCAAGGGTGCTACCAATGGGTAAATTTTTAAGAATTACAAAACTAAACGAGTTGCCACAAATTTTAAATGTGTTAATTGGTAACATGAGTTTTGTTGGACCAAGACCATTAGTAGCAAAGCAATTTGGTTATTACCCTTTAGAAATGCAAACTCAAATTATGCAAAGTAAACCTGGTATTACTGGAATTGGAAGTATAGTATTTAGAGACGAAGAAGAGTTGGTTTCTGCTTCTTCTTTACCACCACAAGAGTTTTATCAAACTGTAATTTCTCCTTATAAAGGAGCATTAGAAATTTGGTATACACAACACAATAGCATAGTAGTAGATTTTCTAATTCTGATATTTACTTTTTGGGTAATCATATTTCCTAAAAGTAATATTGTATATAAAACATTTAGAAATTTACCAAAAAAGAATTTTTAATATACATTTGATAAACAAAATAGAAAGCTCATCATCTAGCTCTACCTCACAAAAATTATTTTCGATTTCATTTATTTAGCATGAACAGATTAATAAAAAACAAGATTATACTTCTTGTTGCTTTAGTATTATTTTTTAATAGTAACACTAAAGCACAAGATTTGTTGAAAGGAAAAGATATTTCATCTATAAAAGTTGATATGCTTACCGACGAAGAAATTATTCAATACAAATTGCAACTTCAGCAATCTGGCTTATCAGAAAATCAGGCAGAGCAATTGGCTTTGCAAAGAGGGTTTCCTGTATCAGAAGTTGTAAAACTTAGAGCCAGATTAGCTAAGTTAGATGCGTCTTCAATTACTCCTGCTATGAAGTTAAAGAACGATAACAGAGTTAAAAAAGAACAACTTGAAGGAGGTAGAACTACCGATACTACTGGGTTTGACAAAGATTTAAAAAAGTTAAAAGAAAAAACATTCTCAACTTTTATTTTTGGTGGAGACTTATTTAATAACGATAATATTACGTTTGATCCAAACTTAAGAATTCCAACTCCAAAAAATTATATTATTGGTGCAGATGATGAATTAATTGTTGATGTTTATGGGTATCAAGAAGTAAGTCAAAAATTAATTGTAAGTCCCGAAGGAAATATTTCTATTCCAAATATTGGATTAGTTAATGTAAATGGAATGACTGTTGAAGCAGCTACAAAAAGAATTAGAGATAGAATGGCTAAAAACGGTTATGCAAGTATTACAAATGGTCAATCTCAAATACAAGTTAATATTGGGAAAATTAGATCGATTAAAGTAACCATTATTGGAGATGCAAGAAAAGTAGGCACTTACACTTTATCATCGTTATCAACTTTATTTAATGCTTTATATGCTTGTGGAGGGCCAAGTGATAAAGGATCTTTAAGAAATATTGAATTGATTAGAAATAGTAAAGTTGTTACAAAATTTGATGCGTATAAATTTTTGCATAATGCAGATCAGTCGAGCGATGTAAGGTTAATGGATAGAGACGTAATTAAAATTCCTTCGGCAAAAAAAATTATTACTTTAACAGGAGAAATAAATAAACCTGCAGTATTTGAGTCGATTGACGGTGAACCAATTTCTAAAATTTTTGAATATGCTGGAGGATTTTCTGCTGGTGCATATTCAGCTTCAATACATATCATTCAAACTACAGAAAAAGAAAAGAAAATTAAAGATGTTTTAAAAGCAGAATATAATTCGTATCAACCCAATAATGGTGATATTATTGAAATTGGAAAAGTGTTGGATAGATTTTCTAACAGAGTTAATATTAAAGGTGCAGTTTACAGACCTGGCCAATACGAATTATCTGATGGACTTACACTTTTAAAACTAATAATTAATGCTGATGGATTAACTGATGAAGCATTTAAACAACGTGGTGTAATTATGAGAGTAAACGATGATTATAGCAAAGAAATGTTATCGTTTAATCCAATTGAAATTGTTCAGGGAATTCAAAAAGATATAGAGCTTAAAAAAAATGATGAAATATTAATTGGGGAAGCAAAAGATTTTAAAGAAGATTATTTTGTAACCATACAAGGGCAAATAAGAAAACCCGATAGATATCCATATTTCGAAAACCAATCTTTAAAAGATTTAATTTTTGCAGCAGGGGGTTTTACAGATGGCTCCTCTATTGAAAGAATTGAAATTGCTAGTAGGTTAGATTTAAACAAATACGATTCTAATTCAAAAGAAATAGCACAAGTAATAAATATTAATACTGAAAAGGATTTAAATTTAAAAGGGAAGGATGTAAAATTAAAACCTTGGGATATTGTTACAATAAGAACAAAACCTGGTTATACATCTCAAATAAAAGTAAGGATTGAAGGGGAAGTTTTATTTCCTGGAACTTATATTTTGTCATCAAAAAATGAAAAAGTAAGTAATTTATTATTTCGTTCAGGAGGGCTAACTCAATCTGCTTTTTTAAATGGGGTAAGTATTACAAGAATAAATAAATCAAATATTATTAAAGATACAAGTGATATTTATTTTAAAAGATTAAAACAACAAATTAAAGACACAACATCAAATATTGCTGCTGAATATTTAAACCCAACCGTAAAAATTGGCTTAGATGTAAAAAAATTATTAGCAGATACCAATAGTTTAGAAAATATTTATTTACAAGAAGATGATGTAGTAAATGTACCCAAACAAAAAAGGGAAATTAAAGTAAGTGGTGAAGTGTTGTTTCCAACAGAAGTAGTTTATGTTGAAGGAGAGGATTTAAATTATTATTTAGATAGAGCCGGAGGATTTACAGATGAAGCTCAAAAAAATAAAGTATATGTTTTAAAAGCAAATGGCATTGCAGCAAAAACTAAAAAATTTTTATTCTTTAAAACTTATCCCAAAGTAGAAGCAGGTTCGGAAATATTAATACCAAAGATTGTTGAGAAGAATAGTAAAAAATTGTCTACAGCAGAGACAATTGGTATAGCAAGTGCAATAGGAAGTTTAGCTGGAATTATTATTGCAATTATAAACATTACTAAGTAAAAATAATTTTTATTGATTTAAACTTATGGAAGAAATTAAAACTTATTCAGTAGCAGATTTTTTAACCACAGTTAAAAATAATATACTATTTCTATTATCGCAATGGAAAAAAATATTTTTAGTTGGATTTATTTTTGGACTCATTGGAATTGGATATCGTTGGTGGATGGGTCCTGTGTATAAAGCTGAAATGAGCTTTGTTGCAGAAAATGGAGGAGGAGATAAATTAGGTGGTTATGCAGGGTTGGCTGCACAGTTTGGTGTTGATTTAGGTGGTGGTGGCGGTGCTTTTGAAGGCGAAAATTTATTGGAAGTTTTTAAGAGTAGAAAATTGGTAGTAAAAACTTTATTAACTCCAACTAATTCTGAAAATGAAAAAAGATTATTGATTCATGATTATATTGAAAATCATAAACTCAATAAAGGAGCAGCAAAAAAACAATTTTTCGATACACTTAATTTTAATAATATTTCTTCTCCTAATAGAAGAAGGGATAGTGTGTTGAGCAGGGTATATCAAAATATTATAAAGTCTCAATTAGTAGTTGAAAAAAAGGATAAGAAATTAAATTTTGTTTATTTAGAAATGGAAGATGACAACGAATTATTTGCCAAACGATTTTCAGAAGCCTTAAGTAACAACACTATTGAATATTATACGAATTACAAAACTAAAAAATCTAAATTCAATGTAGATTTAATGCAATCTCAGGCAGATTCTTTAAAGAGATTATTAACAGGAAATATTGTAGAAATTGCAGCACTCAGCGATTTAAATGTTAATCCAAATAAGCAAATACTTAAAACAGCATCGCAAAAAAAACAAGTTGATGTGCAAGCCAATACCGCCATGTATGTTGAAGTATTAAAGCAATTGGCATTATCTAAAATAACTTTACTAAGAGAAACTCCTTTAATACAAATTATTGACGAACCTATTCTTCCATTGAGGAAAGTAAATTTTGGTTATTTGTTAACTACCTTATTATTTTCTGTTATTGCAGGTGTTATTTATTGTGCATACTTATTATTAGTTTTCAAAACTTCGAGTTTTAAAACGAATGAAAAATAATTCATGAAAAAAATTATTAAACATTCGTTTGTTCAAAATTTTTTTATTCTATTAGTTGATAGAGGGTTTCAGTTTTTAAGTCAGATTGTAACCATATTTATCATTACCAAATATTTGGGTGCAGTACAATTTGGCTATTTAATG
>JANOVK010000370.1:0-2627 GCA_031417315.1 Chitinophagaceae bacterium
ATAATAATGGTTTTAAAATATTTTCTTGTATTACACTATCATATTTATTTTGTAAATTCATAATCATAGCATCTTTTTGAGTGAGAATATGATTATTAGAATTTTTATTTTCTAAATCATCTAAATAAGAAAATCCCTGATTTATTTCTAATGTGGCTTTTTTATTGAATCCAAATTTTTTAAAATTACTATTAAGATATTCTATATCGCTGTTTGTAAGTTTTGCACCACCATAAGTTAATATTATCTTTCGGCTATTAGCTTCAATTTTTTTATTTAATAAATATTCATTAGGCAGTTTTGCTTCAGTTTCGATAAAACTATTTGCCTTTGAAATAAAGCGATTGTCTTGTATAAAATTGTATCCAAAAAATATACTTGGAATTATTGTTAATAGAGTAACAACCCAAATGATTCTCTTGTTTCTTATTTCTGCTTTTGGATCTATTAAATGCTTTATAGGAAATCTTAAATATCGAACTGTAATTAATGTTGACAATGCTATAAAAACTGTATTAATTAAAAATAAATAGAACGCTCCGAAAAAGAAATTCCATTGAAATGTAGCTAAGCCATAGCCAGCTGTACATAATGGTGGCATTAATGCAGTTGCAATTGCAACACCAGGTATTACATTGCCTTTTTGTTTACTACTATAAGCTAATACTCCTGCTAATCCCCCAAAAAAAGCAATAAGAACATCATAAATATTAGGCTGAGTTCTCGATAAAATTTCTGAGTAAGCATCGTTTATTGGTGATAAGAAAAAATAAATTGCTGAAGTAATTAATCCAACAACAAGAGAAAATAAATAATTCTGAATTGATTTTCGAAGTAAACTTAAATCATTAGTTCCTAGGCTTAAACCCATACCCATTATGGGTCCCATTAAAGGAGAGATTAACATGGCACCAATAATTACTGCAGTACTATTTACATTTAATCCTAGTGAAGCAATTAGAATGGCGAAAATTAAGATCCAAAGATTAGTGCCTTTGAATGGAACACTTTTTTCAATGTTCTCAATGACCAAATTAAAGTCTTCTTTTTCTCCAAAAAGTTTAAAACTGTTTATAATATTTTTATTAAACAAAATCATTTTGAATAAATCTTTTTTGCAATTTTTTCAACTGTAAGTCCTTGCACAAAAATGGAAAAAAATACAGCAATATATGTTATAAAAACAATTTCATTTTTAACTGAAACCGAATTAGGCAATGACAATGCCATTGCTATAGATAGCCCACCTTTTAAACCTCCCCATGTCATTAATGTTAATGTATTTAAATTTATATGTACCCATTTTCTGAAAAATGAAAATGGAATTATTAAAGAAATATATCTACAAATTAATAATATTGGAATAATTGTTAATGCTACCCATAAGTATCTCCATTCGTATTGAATTGATAAAATTTTAAGCCCAATTAAAACAAATAAAATTGCATTCATTAAAACATCCATTAGATGCCAAAATTTATCTAAATATACTTGTGTAATATCGCTCATTGCTTGTTTTTTTGATTTATATCCCGTCATTAAACCAGCTACTACCATTGACAATGGACCAGAAACATGTATACTGTGAGCCAGCCAATTTCCTCCTAAAACTGCAGCGAGAGTAATTATAACTTCTGTTTCATAATCATCAATAGATTTTACTAATAAAAAAATTATATACCCAATTACCAACCCTAAAAAAACACCACCCAAAGCTTCACGAAAAAACAATAAAACAACATCTGAAATTGCAACAGTTTCAATTCCAGAATTTATAATAGTTAATAAAGAAATAAAAACAACAACTCCAATACCATCATTAAATAACGATTCTCCAACAATATTTATTTCTACTGTTTTTGGTACTTTTGCTTTTGTTAATATTCCTAACACTGCAATGGGATCTGTTGGAGAAATTAATGCTCCAAAAAGTAAAGAATACAAATAATTAATTCCATTTCCAAAAAGTTTTGAAACATAAAACAATGCTGTTCCAATTAAAAAAGTAGATATAATTACACTGAAAAAAGAAAATACAATAATAGAAGTTTTGTTTCGTCTTAAATGTTCGTAATTTGTATGCATTGCTCCTGCAAACAAAAGAAAGCAAAGCATAATATCAATTACAACTATACTAAAATTAAGTTGATTTATTGCTTTTAAAATAGGTTGCAAAATTTCTGGAGAAAAATAATTGATTATAAATAATATTATCGAAAATATTGTGCTCAACAACATTAATCCAATAGTAGTAGGCAGTTTAATAAATTTTTTATTAATAAAAGCAAATGCAGCAGTTAATACAATTACAGCAGAAATAAAATAAAAACTAAACATCGAATTTTTTAATTAATAATTGTTTTATTGAAAGTTTTAAAGCTATATGCATTTTATTAATTGGCTTATAAAGGTAAATTTAATCTAAATGCCTCTAATTCTGTTATTTAAAATTACAATATTTCATTTCAAAATAAAAAAGAGCAAAAATAAAAATTTTACATTACTGTGACTAATCTTATTGTAAAAAAATAATGAATAGAATATTTTCGCCACTATTAATTTTTTTACAGAACTATGAAAATTTTATTTTTTATTACAACAGCACTAGTATCATTTTTATTTTTAAA
>JANOVK010000371.1:0-1841 GCA_031417315.1 Chitinophagaceae bacterium
CAAACCAGAAGGAAATGCCGTCAAGGCCCAGGTGGTAATTGACGTTGAAGCGCTCGATCCACGGCACGTTTTCAACGAACTGCATGGCTGACGTGCCAAGTTGGAACTGGCTGTACAGGGGCAAAGTCACCAGCAGGCTGACAACAGCGCCCACCAACGCCAGCCAACGCACAGCGCCTGCCTGCTCGTCACGGCCCAACGTCAGCAGAATCACACCAAATGCAATTGGCGTCCAGATCGCGAGACTCAACAAACCCATTTTTATTCTTCTCCTTCGGGGGCGCTTATTTGAGCCAGACGAAATACGTCATCAGCACGAACACACCGACGATCATGGCCAGCGCATAGTGGTAGAGGTAACCGGTTTGGAACCAGCGCACGACACTTGAAACCGCGCCGACGATTTTCCAGGAGCCGTTGACCAGCGTGCCGTCAATGATGGCTTGGTCGCCGCCCTTCCACAGGCCAACGCCCAGGGCGCGCGCGCCACGGGCCAGCACGTTTTCATTGAACCAGTCCATGTAGTACTTGTTTTCAAGCAGGGTGTAGAGCGGCTGAACACGCGCTTTGATGGCTGCGGGCAAGGCCGGGTTGACCAAATACATGTAGTACGAGAGCGCAACCCCAGCGACGGCCAGCCAAAACGGCAGTGTCGTCAAGGCGTGGACCGCCATGCCCCAGGGGCCGTGGTAAGCCTTGAGCAGTCCAGGCATCGCCGGGTGCAGCGCGCCATTCACCGCGATTGAATCGCTCAACAAGTGGCCAAACAGCATCGGCGTGATGGTCATGTAGCCAATCACAACCGATGGAATGGCCAGCAACACCAGCGGCACCCAAACCACCCACGGGGACTCGTGGGGAACGTGCGCAGGGGTGGCCGCATGGGCGTGATCGGCACCATGGTGTTTGCCAAGCGCGTCATGATGACCGTCATGATGGGCGTCCGGGTTTTGGTCAAACCGCTCCTTGCCGTGGAACACGAGGAAATACATGCGAAACGAATAAAACGCCGTCACAAAAACACCGGCCTGCACGGCGAAGCTGGCAAAGCCCGAGCCCCACAAGTTGCTGAAATGCACAGCCTCAATGATGCTGTCTTTGGAATAGAAGCCGGCGAAGAGCGGCGTGCCGATCAGGGCCAATGAACCCAGGAGCGAGGTAATCCAAGTAATGGGCATGTATTTGCGCAAGCCGCCCATCCAGCGGATGTCCTGGTTGTGGTGGCAGCCCATGATGACCGAGCCCGCGCCGAGGAACAAAAGCGCTTTGAAGAACGCGTGTGTCATCAGGTGAAACACCGCCACCGAATAGGCCGAGGCACCCAACGCGACCGTCATGTAACCCAGCTGCGACAGGGTGGAATACGCCACAACCCGTTTGATGTCGTTCTGGATGATGCCGAGGAAACCCATGAAGAGCGCAGTGATGGCGCCGATCACCAGAATGAAACTCAGCGCCGTGTCTGACAGCTCAAACAGTGGCGACATGCGCGCCACCATGAAGATGCCTGCCGTCACCATCGTCGCGGCATGGATCAGCGCGGAAATGGGGGTTGGGCCTTCCATTGAATCGGGCAACCAGACATGCAACGGAAACTGGGCAGATTTGCCCATGGCACCGATGAAGAGGCAAATGCAGATCACGGTGATCATCATCCACTCGGTACCTGGGAAAACGAGTTTGGCAAGTTCGCCCCCCTTGGCAAACACCTCGCTGTAATTCAATGAGCCGGTGTAGGCCGCGATCAAGCCGATGCCGAGAATAAAGCCGAAATCACCAACCCGGTTGACCAAAAAGGCCTTCATGTTGGCAAAGATCGCCGTCGGCTTGTTGAACCAGAA
>JANOVK010000372.1:0-2719 GCA_031417315.1 Chitinophagaceae bacterium
CATCTTTTCCTTTGATTTTATTGCTCCAAGATTTTATTGCAATTAAATATGCAACTCCCATTCCACTAATTGAATAATTAAATTTACTAGCACTGTTGTAAGTTATTTTTGTTTGAATTTGCCAATCATTTTTTAAACCCAAATCATATTGTAAATAGGGTGTTGTTACAAAAACAGATTGCAAATTCAAACAAAAATAACTTACAATAGTGCTAGTAAATTTAGTTATTCTATTAGTGGATTAGGTGATGCATATTTAATTGCAACAAAAACTTGGGGCAACAAAAACAAAGGAAAAGATGCAATTAGTTTTGGAATAAAATTTCCATTAAATAATTCCGATAATAAATCGAACAATGCAATTAGCTTGCCTTTAGCCTATCAAACAACTTTAGGAACAACTGATTTTATTTTAGGTTATTCAACACAAGTAAAAACTTGGTCGTTTGCGTTTGCTGCTCAAATTCCAATTGCAAATAATAATACCAATAGTTTTATTTCTCCATTAACAGAGCCACTTAAAAATTTTATTTCAACAAAAGAGTTAACTAGAAATTCAGATATATTAATTCGAGCAACAAAAGTTTTTGAAACAAGCAAAACAATTAATATTCGATTGGGAGGTTTGGCAATTTATCATTTAGGAAATGATAGTTATAAAGATATAAGTGGTGCTAAAATTGAAATTAAAGAATCAACTGGCTTAACTTTTAATATTAATGCAGGATTTAATTTTAAATTAAATAATAAACTTTCTTTTGATTTATTAATTGCTAGTCCTGTTGTTGTTAGAAAAGCAAGACCAGATGGTTTAACCAGAAGTTTTGTAATTGTTCCAGAATTAAAATGGAATTTATAAAAAAAGCAGATTAATTTAATAATCTGCTTTTTTTAATTTTTTAAAAAGATATTAGAATTCTTTTTTAGCAACTCCATCAGCAATAGCTTGTAAAGCTTTTGCTTCGCCTAGAATTGCAGCCATTTTATTTCCTTTTCCATCATGCCCAGCAGCCATATAACCACCTCTTGCTGTTTTCTTAATTACAGCATCTTGCATTGGAACATTTTTTTCTTTTGTTTTTAAGCAATACGCTTTAATCATTTTACTTGTATCCATTTTAGTTTTTTTTAGGTTAGTAATTTAATTGTACTCTGTAAATATATATGAGTAAGGCATTAGAATTGTATAAAAATTATTCACATAATTAAATTCAATTTTTTTTGTCCATTTTTTTAAACGGACTAATTAATAGTTTATTAAAATTTTCATCCTCTTCATTTGGATAATATTTATCTAACCCATAAATAATTTTAGTAGGTTCTAATTTTAAAAAAGTGCCTAGAACTCTATCCCATATTGATAAAACTGCACCATAATTGCTATCGGTAAATGGTTGTTTGTAGTGATGATGCACTTTGTGCATGTTGGGCGAAATCAAGAAATAACTGATAAAATGATCGATTTTTTTTGGCAAAGAAATATTTGCATGAGTAAAGCCAGTGGCAAAAATTAGTATGGTTTGATAGATCATTACTGCATACATTGGGGCTCCTGCAACAAAAATTCCCATGAAAAAAAATAATCCACGTAAAATACTTTCTATGGGATGATGTCTTAAACCTGTAGTTACATCAACATTATTATCTGCATGGTGAATAACATGAAACCTCCAAAGCAATGGAATTTTATGCTCTGTAAAATGAACTAACCAGCCCACAAAAAAGTCTAAAATAAAAAAAGTAATTAGTATACTTCCAATAAGGCCTACTTTAAAAAATTGAATTAATCCAAAATTATTACTAGTACACCAATCGCTAATTTTTATAATTATTAATGCTAAAAAAGAGTGAATAATTAAATGAATTAAAGTAAATCCTAAATTAACAAAAGCATGTTTCTTTTTTGTTTTTTTATAATTAAGTTGAAGCAAAGGAATACTTCCTTCAATAATCCAAAAAAATAGTAAACCACTTATTAATAAAATTAATCTTTCAATAGGTCTTTGATCCAATGTGCTAAAGTGATTGATGATTGATTGAAACATTTATTTGTAATTATTTAATAAATTAAATTTATACAATAAATTGGAATTAAAAATCTAGAAACTCACATTCGCGTTTAAAACATAATTTTACGTCTTTACAATTTTCTATTATTAGTTTATGAAATTAGTTAGTGCTTGGTTGCTTTTATTTATTTGTTTCAATGTTTTTACAACTTTTGGCCAATCAAATAATGAAGAAAATTATTCTCATCATACTAATTTAAATACTTTATTACGTACTTCAGGCAATACAGGAACTGGCTCAAACATAGATGTGGTATATCATAGACTTCATTGGACAGCAGATCCTGATGACGTTTCTAAATCATTAAAAGGAAATGTAACCACTCATTTTGTTACAACCACTTCAAATATTAATATTGTTAGCTTCGATTTTAATAAAAACTCATTTAACAACGATTCGTTAAAAGTATTTTATCATGGAATACAATGTAGCATTAGTTTCCCTGTTAGTGGTAATTTAGATATTTTGAATATTAATCTTCCATCAACAATCATTGCAGTAGGAACTCTAGATTCAGTAACAATTAATTATTTTGGAGTTCCTCCGCCAGCAAACTCTTCAGCTGAAGGATATCAACGAAAACAAGATGCCAATTCAAATAATTATATTTATACTTTATCAGAATCTTATGAAGATAAAGATTGGTGGC
>JANOVK010000373.1:0-7047 GCA_031417315.1 Chitinophagaceae bacterium
AGCTTTAAAATTATTAGTATAATTTGTAACTTCTTTAAAAAACTTTGCAGTATTTATATCATCACAAATTAAATTTGCATCGTAATCGTTCAATCCAAATTCTTTTTTAAATTACCTATACTTCCACTTGAACTAACAAATGAATTTAAAAAAGAATTTGGATTGAACGATTACGATGCAAATTTAATTTGTGATGATATAAATACTGCAAAATTTTTTAAAGAAGTTACGAATTATACTAATAATTATAAAGCTATTGCCAATCTAATACTTGGACCCGTTAAACAGTATTTAAACGATAATAATGTTGAATTAATTAATCTTAATTTAAACCCAAAACATATTGCCGAATTGATTTTATTAATAGACAATAGAAGTTTAAATTTTTCTGTTGCCTCTACTAAAATTGTTCCTTTAATAATAAAAGAAAATAAAAGTGTAATACATATTGCAGAAGAATTAAATTTAATTCAGGTAAGTGATACAAATGAATTAGATATTTGGATTAACCAAGTTTTTGAGCTAATGCCTGATAAAATTGATGAATATAAAAAAGGAAAAAAGGGATTGATTGGTTTATTTGTTGGAGAAATAAAAAAGTTAAGTAAAGGAAAAGCTGACCCAAAAATTGTTACCGAATTATTAAATAAAAAATTAAACAGTTAAGAAATTTGAAACAGTTTATTTTATACTCATTTATTTTATTACTAACTTTTGGTTGCCAACAAATGCAACATAAAACCTTTACAATAAATGGAGTTATTGAGAATGGAAGCAAAATAAAAATTTCATTGTTAAGTTTCGATTCTACAAACGCAACACTAATTTTAGACACTACAATTAGTGATAATAAAGGAAATTTTATTTTAAAAACTTTATCAACTACCGAAGAATTGTATGCAATTAAAATTGAAAACAATCCTGAAATTTGGTTAACAAACGATGCTGCAGAAATTTCAATAAAAATTGATAATGCTAATTATAAAACGTATAAAATTACTGGTTCAAAAAACTCAGAAGAACTTCACTTATTTATTAATAATTTAGATTCGCTTTTAGCTAATGCCAGACTTATAAAATCAACTATTGATACCTTATTAAAACATAGAGAAAGAGATAGCATAATATCTATTAAAAGAAAAGATTACAATTTAACAAAAAATAATATATCCAACTATTGCAAAACAGCTGTAGCAACAACAAATAACCCAGCATTAAAATATTTTTACTTATTTTATACCTATAAATCAAACTTAATAACAGATAATGATCTTTTTAAATTAGTATTAAGTTCGAGTAATACTTTTCCAAACCATGTGCAATTATTGGGGTTAAAAAACACAATTGGATTATCAATAAAAACAAATCCAAAGTTATTTTTAATAAATGAACCTGCTTTTGATTTTAATTATTTAGGATTAGATTCTTCAACACTTAATTTAAAATCGTTTGATGGAAAATATGTTTTGCTAGATTTTTGGGAAAGTGGAAATAAAACATATAGAGAGCAAGTACCCTATTTTACTGAAACATATAAACAATTTAAAAATAAAAATTTCGAAATTTTAAGTATTTCAATTGATAGTAATTTTTCGGCTTGGAAAAAAACAATTAAGCAGGATAGTTTAGTGTGGAAACATACTATTGATACATTTAGATTTAATAGTGAAGTGCTTAAAAAATATTTTGTAAAATCTATTCCATTTAATATTCTAATTAATCCTCAACGAAAAATAATTGCAGTTGACTTACGCAAGTATGAATTAAGAGAAAAATTAAGAGAAATTTTAAATTAGTTACTCTTTATTTTTTGAATCAATAATAATTGTCACTGGTCCATCGTTTAATAAACTCACTTTCATATCTGCTCCAAAAATGCCAGTAGCTATGGGTTTCAACAAATTTCTTTCAAGTTGATTAATTAATTTCTCATAAATCGGAATAGAAATTTCTGGCTTTGATGCTTTAATATATGATGGGCGATTTCCTTTTTTTGTAGAAGCATGCAAAGTAAATTGACTAATTAGTAAAATCTCTCCACTTAAATCTAAAACACTTTTATTCATAACACCATCATCATCGTTAAATATTCTTAGATTTATTATTTTGTTAGATAACCAAAAAATATCTTCATCAGTATCTGCATCTTCAATTCCAACAAAAACCAATAATCCATTTTTTATTGCACCAGTTATAGAATTGTTTACTTTAACAAAAGCTTCACTTACTCTTTGTATAACTACCTTCATCTTGTTTATTAAATTTACAAAATGAAGATAGATATTACAACTGAAATTATTTTTAAAACTGCACGCAGTGGTGGAAAAGGTGGGCAGAATGTAAATAAAGTAGAAACTATGGTTATTGGTAAATTTAATATTGATTTAAGTAATTTTTTAAACGAAGAGCAAAAAGTATTACTAAAAGAAAAATTATATAATAAAATTGATTCTAGAAATTATTTGCAAGTAAAATCTCAAGAAGCCCGAACTCAACTTGCAAATAAAGAATTAGTAATTTTAAAACTAAATGAACTTATTAATGCAGCACTAATAAAAAAGAAGTTAAGAATTGCAACTAAAATTTCAAAAGTAGCTAACGAAAAAAGAATTCAAATTAAAAAACAACATTCCGAAAATAAATTTAACAGAAGAAATATTAAATTTTATGATTTATAACTCAATTTATTGAAAATTTATTTTACCATATTAGCCATTTTAATTACAACTCTAGTAGCTTTAAGTTTTATTAATGTTACAAAAAAAAATACACCAATAAAATTTATTATTCCAAAAGGTTGGCCAATTCCATACTATAATTTTAAAGAAAACCCAATAACAAAAGAAGGATTTGAATTAGGCAAAAAATTATTTTACGATGAAACTTTAAGTAAAGATTCTTCAACCTCATGTTCAAGTTGTCATCAGCAGTTTGCAGCATTTGCTACATACGATCATAACTTATCTCATGGCATTGCTAATAACCTTACAACTCGTAATGTGCCTACATTACAGAATTTAGCTTGGCAAAATAATTTTATGGCAGATGGTAGTATTCAACATTTACATCAACAACCAAAAACACCCATTACTTCGCCTATTGAAATGGGCGAATCTCTTGAAAATGTTTTACTAAAATTAAATAAAAACAAAATTTATAAAACACTTTTTAAGTCTGCGTTTGGTAATTCTAAAATTAGTATTGAAAACATGAACAATGCATTTAGTCAGTTTATACTTATGCTTGTAAGCAGCAATAGTAAATATGATAAAGTAATGAGAGGCGAAGTAAATTTTAATTTAGCTGAACAAATAGGGCACGAAATTTTTAAAAAGAAATGTGAGACTTGCCATAAAGAACCATTGTTTACTGATCATAGTTTTAGAAATACTGGGTTGCCACTTGACCACATTTTAAAAGATGAAGGAAGAAAAAAATATACAAATAATAAAAATGATTCATTAAAATTTAGAGTTCCATCACTTAGAAACATCGTTTTAAGTTTTCCTTATGGACATGATGGTAGATTTTTTACACTCTCAAATGTTTTCGATCACTATAGAAAAAATATAATTCTATCATCAACCACAGATTCTCTTTTGCAAAACAAAATATATTTATCAAATTTCGAAATAGGACAATTAACTTCTTTTTTATATACCTTAACTGATTCAACCTTTGTTTCAAACCCAATGTTTGCACCAATAAAATATAATTCAATTCCGAGTTTTAGAGATAAACATTAAATTTGACAAATTATGAATTCAAGTAGTTTGATTTCCAAAAATTCAAATCAATATCAACTAATTTAAAATTAAAAAACTTTTTGAGTAGTATAAAAAAACTAGCAAATCAAACAATGTGGTATGGCGTAAGTTCCATTGCTGCAAGATTTATTAATTATTTATTAACTCCTTACTTAACTTTTAAATTTACAAGTGCTGAGTATGGAGAAATGAGTGTAGTTTATGCTTTCATTCCATTTATGAATGTAATTTTTACTTATGGTTTGGAAACAGGTTTTTTTAAATTCTCTACAACAGATAATAAACAAACAGTTTATAATACTACAAGTCTTTCAATGATTTTTTCAACAATTGTTTTAAGTATTTTCGTAATTATATTTCAAGTTCCATTATCCCAATTATTACAAATTCAAAACCATCCCGAGTATATCTCTTTAAGTGCTGCTATCATTGCAATAGATGCATTATCTACAATTCCATTTTCGAAGATTAGACAAGATGGGAAACCAAAATTATTTGCAAGTATTAAAGTTGGTGGTATTTTAATAAATATAATTTCAATTTATTTTTTCTTAAGTGTTTGCCCGAATTGGTTACAAGAAAACCCCAACCATTGGTGCAGTAGTTTTTATAAAAAAGAATGGGCTGTTGGTTATGTATTACTAGCAAACCTTATTCAAACTTTTTTTACTTTGCTTTTATTAAGTAAAGAATTTTTTGCAATTGATTTAAAATTTGATTTCAAACTCTGGAAACAAATAATGCTTTATAGTTTGCCTTTAATTATTGCAGGTTTTGCAGGCATGATAAATGAAACCTTCGATAGAATTATGTTAGGTTGGTGGGCTCCAGTTAATACTATTAATGATGCAAAAAGTGAAGTAGGTATTTACGCTGCTTGTTATAAATTATCTATCCTTATAACTCTTGCTGTACAAGCGTTTCGAATGGGAGCAGAACCCTTTTTTTTTAAACAATCAACCGAAAAAGATGCACCAAAAATTTATGCAAAAGTGATGAAATATTTTGTGATAGTTCTTTGTATCATGTTTTTATCTGTAGTGCTTTTTTTAAATGTTTGGAAACAATTTATTCAAAACCCAATAATGTGGCAAGGATTAAAAGTAGTACCCATATTATTATTAGCCAATATGTTTTTAGGTATTTATTACAACTTAAGTATTTGGTACAAATTATCAAATAAAACAATGGCTGGAGCATGGATAACAATTATTGGGGCTTTTATAACAATTGCAATTAATTATTATTTTATTCCTATCTATAGTTATGTTGCTTGTGCATGGGCAACATTTTTTTGTTATGGTAGTATGATGTTTGTGAGCTACAATTGGGGACAAAAACAATATCCAATTCCATATGCTTGGAAAAAACTTTCAGCATATATTGCTATAGTTGTTATATTATTTTTTATTCAAAAAGCTCTTATCAATTTTAATAATTCATTAGTATTAGAACTAATTTCTGGAACAATTTTATTGCTGTTGTTTTTATGGTTAATTTTTAAATTTGAAGAAAATGATGACACATTTATTCAATTAAAAAGAAAATTTTTTAAACAATAGTAATTTAGAAATTTACAAGCTTACAATCTTATTTAAACTATAACTTTGTTTTATTCTAAAGAAATGAATAAAACAGCATCCTCATTTATTGCAAAAAGCACTATTAAATCTGAAGATTTAAATCATCGTAGAAAAATTAATTTCAATATTGGCAAATACAATTCGGTTGTGCCAAATGGAAAAAAGCAATTTAATAATGTAATGTTAGCAAGAGAAATTGCTAAAAATATTAAACGTAATGCAATAGAAAATTTAGATACTTACTTGCTGCAATTCGAAAAAAATATTATTGCTCGTGGTGCACAAGTAATTTGGGCAGAAAATAGTGAACAAGCTTTAGAAGCAATTGGAAAAATTTGCAAGGAAAAAAAATGCAAAACATTGGTTAAAAGCAAAAGTATGGTTACTGAAGAAATTCATTTAAATGCATACTTAGAAAAAAATGGAATTGAAAGTATTGAAACAGATTTAGGAGAGTATATTCAACAATTAGATGGAGAAGCACCTTACCATATTGTTACTCCAGCTATGCATAAAAGTAAAGAAGATGTAGCTCGTTTATTTGCAGATAAATTAGGAGTTCCAGGAGGATTATCTCCAGAAGAACTAACTCAAGTTGCACGAAAAAATTTACGAGAAAAATATGCTGAAGCCGAAGTTGGAGTAACTGGAGCAAATTTTATTTTGGCAGATATTGGTGGTATTGCATTAACAGAAAATGAAGGTAATGGAAGATTAAGTTGTGCCATTCCTAAAACACATATTGTAATTGTAGGCATAGAAAAAGTGTTACCATCAATCAATCATCTTTCTTTATTTTGGCCATTGCTTAGCACATTTGGTACAGGACAAAAAATTACAGTTTATAACACTATTATTTCTGGACCAAGACAAACAAATGAAACAGATGGACCAGAAGAAATGGTTGTGATTTTATTAGATAATGGCAGAACGAATTTATTAGCCAACCCAACAACTCGTGAAGCCTTATACTGCATTCGTTGTGGTGCTTGTTTAAATGCGTGTCCTGTTTATAAAAATATTGGTGGTCATAGTTATGGAACAACTTATAGTGGTCCTATTGGAAGTGTGATAACTCCTTACTTAAGTGGCATGGATGAATTCAAACATTTAAGTAATGCATCTTCTTTATGTGGTAATTGCACAGAAGTTTGTCCTGTTAGAATTAATTTACATGAATTACTTTTGGATAATAGGCACGAAGCAGTAAAACAAGGCACTAGTAGTTTATTAGAAAGAATATCTTGGAAGGCTTGGAAAACTGCAAGCTTAAATAGAACTATGATGAATATGGGAAATGGAAATCTTAAAACAAAAGTGGTGAATACAATTTTTAAAGATTGGGCAAAACATAGAACTACATTAGAGTTTAGCCCAAAAACATTTAACGAAATGTGGAAGGAACGTGTTAGTTAATTAGTTGAGAAGTTGATTGGTTAATTAGGAATTTGTCCAATCTTTATCGTCATTTCGAAAGTTATTGCCTGAAAAATCTGTTGAAATTAACTTACTCTTTAATCCAAACTAGTTATCTTTTTTATTCTTAATTCCAATTAAATATCCAATTGCCAACATCATTGTTCCACCACTTAATGCACCTGCAAAAAAAGTTGTAAAAATATTTTTTAAATCAGTTGCACCTACACCAGGAACACCATTTCCACTCATACCAACCATGTCAAATAAATAACCACCCA
>JANOVK010000374.1:0-24117 GCA_031417315.1 Chitinophagaceae bacterium
CAAAAAGGTAAACCAACATCAACAAATCCAATTGCCTCAATATTTGCATGGACCAGAGGCTTAGAGTTTAGAGGAAAGTTAGATGGCAATAAAGAACTAATTAATTTTTGCCATGCCTTAGAGCAAGTTTGCATTGAAACAGTTGAAAGTGGTAAAATGACAAAAGATTTAGCCGTTTGCATTCATGGTAATAAAGTAAACCATGGAGAACATTATTTATATACAGAAGAATTTTTAGATGCTTTAGATGCTAATTTAAAAGCTAAGTTGAGTTAATTATTTTTTTGTATTATTTAAAATTGTCGTCTTTTTAGATGACTATTTTTTTAAGATTAATTATTCATTTCAATTTTTAAGAACTTAGCAGTATGACTATTTTTTATTTTAATCATTTCCTCAGGAGTACCAGTAAATAATACTTTTCCACCACCATCGCCACCTTCAGGACCTAAATCAATTATATAATCAGCCATTTTAATTACATCCAGATTATGTTCAATAATTAAAACTGTATTTCCTCTTTCCACTAATTTATTTAATACATCCATTAATAATTTTATATCCTGAAAATGCAAACCAGTTGTAGGTTCATCTAGTATATAAAATGTTTTTCCGGTATCTTTTTTTCCTAACTCTGTTGAAAGTTTAACACGCTGTGCTTCACCGCCACTAAGGGTTACAGCAGATTGTCCTAATGTTATATAACCCAATCCTACATCTTGCAATACTTTTATTTTTCTATACAACCATGGGATGGTATTAAAAAATTCACAAGCTTCGTCAACACTCATATTTAATACATCATAAATAGATTTTCCTTTGTAACGTATTTCTAAAGTCTCTCTATTATATCGTTTGCCATTGCATTTTTCACAATGTACATGAACATCGGGTAGGAAATTCATTTCAATAACTCTCAAGCCACCACCTTCACAAACATCACATCTTCCTGTTTTAACATTAAATGAAAAACGACCAGCATTATAGCCTCTAATTTTTGCTTCAGGAACTGATGCAAACAATGTTCTAATTTCTGTAAAAAAACCACAATAGGTTGCAGGATTGCTTCGTGGTGTACGACCAATTGGGCTTTGATCAATTTCAATTACTTTATCAATATTTTCTAATCCACTTATCGATTTAAATTCATGTGTTGGATACTTGCTATCATAACAATGTTTGGCTAATAATGGATAAAGTGTTTCGTTGATTAAAGTAGATTTTCCACTACCACTTACACCACTCACAATTATTAATTTGCCTAATGGGATTTCAATATTTACTGCTTTTAAATTGTTGCCTTTTACTCCCCTTAGTTCGATTGTTTTTCCATTACCAACTCTTCGTTCTTTTGGAATATCAATTTTCTTTTTTCCACTTAAATATTGCGATGTTTCTGAATTTGTTTTTAATACTTCTTGAGGTGTACCAGCAGCAACAATTTCTCCTCCAAATTTTCCAGCTTTGGGGCCAATGTCAATTAAATAATCACTTGCAAGCATAATATCTTTATCATGTTCAACAACAATTATGCTATTGCCTATATCTCTTAAATTTTGTAAAGCAGTAATTAATCTTTGATTATCTCTTTGATGTAATCCAATTGATGGTTCATCTAAAATATAAGTAATACCTTGTAACTGACTGCCAATTTGTGTTGCTAAACGAATTCGCTGAGATTCGCCACCACTAAGACTTTTAGAAGGCCGACCTAATGATAAATATGATAATCCAACATTTAACAAAAATTGTATTCGCTCTCGAATCTCTTTTAAAATATCTTTTGCAATTGCATTTTGTTTGTTGTTTAATTTTGATTCAATATCAGTAAACCAAATCATTAGTTTATCTAAATTTAAATCACTTAATTCGGCAATATTTTTTTCTACAATTATAAACCAAAGCGTTTCTTTTTTTAAGCGAGAACCATTGCAAGAATTACAAGTGCTTAATTCCATATATTTCTCTACCCACGATTTTAAAAAATCGGTGCTTTGTGTTGAAGTAAACCATCTTTTTAGCATAGGTATAATTCCTTCATAACTTCCAGTATATGCATTTGGAATATTTTCATCATCTAAATCCAACCCTAATTCTGTTGTAATATTTTTATCTCCATAAAGTAATAAGTCAACTTGTTCTTTAGTTAATTGATTAATTGGTTGAGTTAGATTTATTTTATATTTTTTTGAAAAAGCAACAACTTGTTTATAAACACTAGCATCTCTTTCTTCACCCAAAGGAACAATTCCTCCTTCACTTACAGATTTTGTTTTATCTGGTAAAATAGAATTTATATTTATTGAATATACATTTCCTAAGCCTTTACATTTTAAACAAGCACCATAAGGAGAATTGAATGAAAATGCATTAGGCGAAGGCTCTTCATAACTAATTCCAGTTTCTAAACACATTAAAGCACGAGAATATGAAGCCTCCCCTAACCCCTCCAAAAGAGGGGGATTGGAACTTGAAGATTTTGGCGAACTTGATTTTACTGAGGATGTTTTTTTATGCCCCCCTTCGGGGGGTTGGGGGGCTACGAACATCAAATCTTTTCCCATTTTTAAACATTGCTGAACACTTTGACTCAATCTTACTTTCATATCTTTTGTTACAGCCATTCTATCCACAACAACTTCTATATCGTGAATTTTATATCTATCTACTTGTAGTTTTGGAGTAAGTTCAACAATGTCACCATCTATTCTAACTTTTAAAAATCCTTTTTTTCTTACTTCTTCAAACAGTTCTCTATAATGTCCTTTTCTACCACGAATTAATGGTGCTAATAAAGATATTTTTTGATTAGCAAATTTTTCAAATACATTTTCAACAATTTCTTCTTCACTAAACTTAACCATTTTTTTACCTGTGTTATAACTATAGGCTTCTCCAACACGAGCAAATAACAATCTTAAAAAATCGTAGACTTCAGTAACTGTGCCTACTGTACTCCTTGGATTTTTATTTGTAGTTTTTTGTTCTATTGAAATTACTGGAGAAAGACCAGTAATTTTATCTACATCTGGTCGTTCCATATCTCCCAAAAACTGACGTGCATAGGCTCCAAAACTTTCCATGTACCGCCTTTGACCTTCATTATAAATTGTATCAAAAGCCAAAGAACTTTTTCCACTGCCACTAACACCAGTTATTACAACTAATTTATTTTTTGGAATTGAGATATCAATATTTTTTAAATTATGTTCTCTTGCTCCAAAAATTTCGATTGTGTCTATTAATTCTGAATCTATTTGTTCTTTAAATGGCATTATAGTTTAACTGCTTATTTTTTGTGCAAGGTTCAAATCTATTTGAAAAAGTTAGATAGAAATATTCAAAGTGAAAAATTAACGTTAACAGTTTTCCACATTCATATTTTTCTATCATATTAAAATTATTTTGCATACTTTGTTAAAATTGAATAAAAATATTGTTATTAATGACAAAATCGAATTACACTGAGGATGATATTAAAAGTTTAGATTGGAAAGAACATATTCGTTTGCGTCCTGGTATGTACATTGGTAAATTGGGAGATGGTTCTGCTGCTGATGATGGAATTTATGTATTGGTAAAAGAGGTTATGGATAATTGTATTGATGAACATACAATGGGATATGGAAAACATATTGATATTAATTTAGCCCAAAAAGTTGTAAGTATTAGAGATTATGGAAGAGGAATACCCTTAGGAAAAGTTGTAGATGTGGTAAGCAAAATAAATACTGGTGCAAAATACGATAGTAAAGCATTTCAGAAAAGTGTAGGATTGAATGGTGTTGGAACAAAAGCAGTAAATGCTTTATGTAGTTATTTTAAAGTGGAGAGTTTTAGAGAAGGAAAAACTAAAGTTGCAGAATTTGAAAGAGGAGTGTTAACACAAGAATATAAAGAAACAAAAACTGCTGAAGAAAATGGAACTTTAGTAACCTTTACTGCCGATGAAAAAATATTTCACAATTATAAATTTTTACACGAGTATTTAGATAATCAGTTCTGGAATTATTGTTTTTTAAATGCAGGGTTGGTTATTAATTTTAATAATAAAAGATATATCAGTAAAAATGGGTTATTAGATTTGTTAGCTCGAAAAGCAAATGAAGATGAATTACGATATCCAATTATTCATTTAAAAGGAGAGGATATTGAAGTTGCATTTAGCCATAATAACGATTATGGCGAAGATATTTTTTCGTTTGTAAATGGTCAATATACTACACAAGGTGGAACCCACCATCAAGCATTTAGAGAAGGATTTGTAAAAGTAATTAGAGACTTTTATAAAAAAGATTATGAGGTGTCTGATATTCGTCAAAGTATTGTTGCTGCAGTAAGTGTAAGAGTTCAAGAACCCATTTTCGAGAGCCAAACAAAAACAAAATTGGGTTCAAGTGTGGTGTATGAAAATGGACCTAGCATGAAAAAATTTATTGAAGATTTTCTTGCAAAAGAATTAGATAATTATTTACATCGCAACCCAACTATTGCCGATGCTTTAAAAAAGAGAATTGAACAAAGTGAGAAAGAAAGAAAAGAATTAAGTGGCATTAGAAAATTGGCAAATGAAAGAGCAAAAAAAGCAAACCTGCATAATAAAAAATTAAGAGATTGTAGAGTTCATTTGAACGATGATATTCCAAATAAAGGCAAAGAAGAATTTTTAGAAAATCAACAAAACAGTACCATTTTTATAACTGAAGGTGATAGTGCAAGTGGCTCAATTACAAAAGCAAGAAATGTAAATACACAAGCCGTTTTTAGTTTAAGAGGTAAACCTTTGAATTGTTTTGGGATGACAAAAAAAGTAGTGTATGAAAACGAAGAATTCAATTTGCTACAACATGCACTTAATATTGAAGATGGATTGGAAGGCTTGCGTTATAAAAATATTGTAGTAGCCACAGATGCTGATGTTGATGGAATGCATATTCGATTATTATTGATGACATTTTTTCTACAATTTTTTCCTGATCTTGTAAAACAAAACCATGTTTTTATTTTAGAAACTCCATTATTTAGAGTTAGAAATAAGCAAGAAACTATTTACTGTTATGATGAGGCAGAAAAACAAAATGCTATAAAAAAACTTGGCAATAAACCCGAGATTACAAGATTTAAAGGGTTGGGTGAAATTAGTCCTGATGAATTTGAAAGATTTATTGCTGCAGATATGAAATTGCAACCTGTAATTTTAGATCAGGGAGAGCATATACAACAATTATTAGAATATTTTATGGGTAAAAACACACCGAAAAGACAAGAGTTTATTATTGAGAATTTACGTGTAGAATTAGATTCAATTGAGAATTAGAATAGAACAAATGAAAAATCCAACAACTTGGTTCTTTATTGCAGCACTCATGTTTATTTTAGATTTATATGTTTTTCAAGCAGTAAAAACTGTTTCAAATTCGAGCAGTGAACGAACAAGAAATATTATTTTTTATACTTATTGGAGTATTTCGAGTGTAACAATAATATTAGTCTTAATATTCCCTTTTATTCAATACTTACAAACTTCAAAATTTTTTAGAAACTATTTTTTTGTGATTTTCGTTGGATTGCTTTTTGCAAAAATTATTGCAATAGTTTTCTTTTTAATTGATGATGGAAGGAGAGGAGTTTTATGGAGTGTAAATAAAGTATTTCCAAATATTGGAAACCAATTAGGAATTGAAGAAGACAAAATATCACGTAGTGTTTTTTTAAGTTGGTTGGGATTGGCATTAGGAAGCACTTTATTTGGAAGTTTACTTTATGGGTTTTCTAATAAATATAAATATCAAATAAAAAATATTTCTTTGGATTTTGATAATTTACCCAAAGCATTTAAAGGTTTAAAAATTGTACATATCAGTGATATACATAGTGGAAGTTTTCGGGATACAAAAGCTGTTGAACATGGTGTTGATTTAATTTTACAACAAAATGCAGACTTAATTTTATTTACTGGAGATTTAGTAAATGATAGGCATACAGAGATTCTTGAATACATTCCTGTGTTTAATAAACTAAAAGCACCATTAGGAGTTTATAGCATTTTAGGAAATCATGACTATGGAGATTATGTAAAATGGGAAACTGATGAAGCAAAGAAAGAAAATTTGCAAAACTTAAAAATTGCACATGCCAATTTAGGTTGGAGATTACTTATAAATGAACATGTAGCTATAAATATAAATGGTGAAGAAATTGCATTATTAGGTGTAGAAAATTGGGGAAATAAAGCCAGATTTCCTAAATATGGGAAAATGAATGAAGCTTCTGCAAACACTGAGAAATATCCATTTAAAATATTAATGAGCCACGACCCAAGTCATTGGGATGCTGAAGTAAAACGATTATACCCTGATGTTGATTTAATGTTAGCTGGTCATACGCATGGTATGCAATTTGGAGTTGAACTACCATTTTTTAAATTTAGTCCTGTACAATGGATGTATAAACAATGGGCTGGATTATATGAAGATGGAAAACAAAAATTATATATTAATCGAGGATTTGGATTTATTGGTTATCCGGGACGAGTAGGAATTTTACCAGAAATAACTGTAATTGAATTGGTATAATTAATATATAAATTCTCCATTAATCATTACTTTGTCAATTAAATTAGTTCCAAAGCTGTAGTGCAGGTAAGCCAATGATGGTATAGGTTTTGTAAAAATAAAATTTGCTTTTTTACCAATTGTAATACTTCCTACTTCATTTTCAACTTCCATTGCAAAAGCACCATTAATTGTTGATGCATTTATAACTTCTTCTGGTAACATTTTCATTTGAATACAACTAATTGAATTTACAAAATTCATGTTTCCACTTGGGCTACTTCCAGGATTATAATCGCTAGCTAATGCAATTGCACAACCAGCATCAATTAATTTTCGTGCAGGCTGATAATTTATTCTTAAAAAAAATGCAGCTGTTGGTAAAAGTGTACCAATTGTATTTGAGTTTGCCAATGTATTTGTTGCATCATCATCCATCATTTCTAAGTGATCAACTGAGAGAGCATTTAATTTAACTCCTAACTGCACTCCACCTGATATGCTTAATTGATTTGCATGAATTTTTACTTTTAGCCCAGCATCTTTTCCTGCAGTACAAATTTTTTCTGTTTGATCTACACTGAAAAATCCTTCTTCACAAAATGCATCAATATAATCTGCTAAATTTTCTTTAGCAATTATTGGCAACATTTCGTTTAATATTAAATCTATATATGCTTGTTTATTTTCTTTGTATTGTTGTGGAAATGCATGTGCTCCTAAAAAAGTTGCTTTAATTGGTATTGGTGAATTTTTCTTGAGTTCCCTTATTACTCTAAGCATTTTTAATTCTGCTTCAACACTAAGCCCATAACCACTTTTAATTTCAATTGCACCAGTGCCTAATTTTATTATTTCCTGCAATCGTGTAAAAGCCATCGTATACAAATTTTCTTCACTTGTATTGGCTAATTTATTTGCAGAATTTAAAATTCCACCACCTTTTGCAGCAATATCAGCATAAGTTAATCCTTTTAATTTATCAACAAATTCATTTTCTCTACTTGCTGCAAATACAATATGGGTATGACTATCACAATAGGTAGGAAGAATTGTTGAAAAGTTTGCATTAATAATTTTTGAATTATCAGTCTCATCAATTATTAATTCATCCATCTTGCCAAAATCTACAATTAAACCATTTTCAATTTTTAAAAATGCATTTTCAATTATGGGTAAATTAGATAATTCAATGCCACGTAACAAACTATTTTGTTTACGAACATTTACTAATTGCTTAATATTTATAATTATTGTTTGCACTAATATTTTTTAAAATAAGATTAAGACTTATCTATTTTTTAACCAAAATTCTGGGTTCACAAATTTATTGCTACCGTTCATTACTCTAAATTCAAATTCTCCTTCACCAGCATCACCAACAGCAGCTTTACCTATTAAAGTACCCGCATTTATTTTTTGCCCTTTAACAACATTTACATCAGATAATCTATTGTAAATGGTAATATATTTACCATGACGCACCATAACAAATTTATATTCATCTAAATTTTGAATTAATGAAACTTCACCATCTGCAACTGATCGTACTTGAGTTCCTACTGGTAAACAAATAAAAACTCCATCTCTTACTACCGTCATTGTTTTTGATATATTCTCAATTCCAAATCTTCCACAAATAATTCCTGTATTTACTGGCCATGGAAGTTTGCCTTTATTTGATTCAAAATCTATTGATAATTTTAATCCTTCATGAGTACTCTCGAAAACACTATAGTCTCTTGTTTTACCATTTGGAAAAGTAATAGTTTTACTTGGAGTTGATGCAGTTGCATTTTCACTAAATGTGTTTGATTTTTGTTCAGCTTTATTTACAACATCCTCAGCTTTTCTAGCTTTTTCTTCTGCTGCAAATTTATCTGCAGCATCTGCTCTTCTTTTTGCTTCTAATTCAGTTTTAGCCTTTGCTGCTGCAAGTTTTGCTGCTGCTAATTCAGCTTCCAATTCTTTTCTTTTAATATCTTCTTCTGCTTTTATTTTTGCAATTCTTTCTTTTTCTTTTCGCTCGGCTTCTATAGCTTCTCTTTTGATAGCTGCATTTATTGCATTGTTAATTTCACGTCTTTGTTTCTCCCTTTTTGAAATTTGAGAATGAATTTCTTTTTCTTGATTCCGTAATTGTTTTATTACATCATCTTTTTCTTTTTTATCTTGTTCTAAAACTTCTAATTGTTCATTCTGATTTTTTAAAGCACCAACCTTATCTTCTTTACTAATATTTAATTGCTTAATATTTTTTTGCAAAACAATCTGAGTTCTTTCAATTGTACTTGATTCAATTTCTCTTAGTTTTCTATAACTTTTTAAATAACTAACTCGTTTAAGTACATCATTAAAAGAGTTTGCAGAAAACAAAAAATTTAAATACTGATAATTGTTTCTATTTTTATAAGCAAATACTACACTCTGAGCGTATTTTTTCTTAAGTGTATCTAACTCTTTTTTTAATCTATAAATTTCAATTTGTTTTAAATACATATCATCGTCTAATCTTTTCATATCCTTATTAATATTATTAACAAGTTTTTCTCTTGCTTCAACTTTTCGTTGAATGATATTATAAATTTTTAAGACAGACGATTTATTGTTTTGAATATTTTTTAAATTAATATTTAATTCGTCAATTTCTTTCTGAATTTGATTTTTTTGTTTGGTTAAATCTTCTCTACTTGTAGGTTGACCAAAAACTACTTTAGGTATAAATGCAACAAATAAAAACATAATAATAATTGCATTTCTTTTCATTTAAGTTCTTTTTAATTTTTAATAAAACGTAATATAAATTTATTAATTATTTGATTTTATAATTTTTAGGAATTGTAAACACATATTTTAATGGTTCATTAATAGTAAACTCTTTAAACTCCATATTAATATCGAGTTTAGACTTTTCTGCAACTGATATACTTCTATAGGTAGAAAATTTATAATCATTAAGTGCTACAAATTGGCTTAGTGTTATATCACAAGTTCTATTTCTTTGCATATCAATATCATCTAATTTAATGTGTAGAATAGTATAATTTTCGTTATCAATTGTTATCAAATTTTTAAAAACTT
The DNA here is from genome assembly GCA_031417315.1 of Chitinophagaceae bacterium. GTDB lineage: Bacteria > Bacteroidota > Bacteroidia > Chitinophagales > Chitinophagaceae > CAIVPM01. The sequence goes on from JANOVK010000374.1 coordinate 9,636, forward strand.
CTCCAATAACTAATACTAATAATTGATTTTTTGAAATATTTCTGTAAGAAATTATATTGCTATCTAAAAAAACAGGATTGCCAATAATAATATTTTGCAAGGTTTTAAAAGTAAATGGAATTTGTGTTACTTCTTGTAAATAAGAAATGGCTCTTTTTTGAACATATTTACCTTGAATTTTATTTACAATTGTAACACTATCAGTTGTAATTTTTGCTTGTAAACCTACAACCCCTAAGAAACCTTTTATTTGCAAATAAATTATACTGTCTTTTATCATACTAACATAAGCAGTAACATTTTGATTTTCATCTTGACCATAATATTCAACTTTAATTTTGGCATTGAATGTATTAAAATCAATTTTTTGATGTAATACTTTACTCATAATTTCTTTTACTAATGCAACAGAATCTACAGCATCTATTGTTTTAATTATCACAGATTGAGTAGTATCTTTTTTATCAATAGCATTTTGTATTGATTGAACTTTTTTCGTTGGTTTACAAGCAATAAATCCCATCAATATTATTAAACCCAAAAGAAAACTATTTCTCATTTAATTATTATTTTTATTTAATTCCAGTGTGTCCAAATCCATTTTCGCCTCTTAAAGTATTTTCAATTTCTGCAACTTGAATTAACGAAATTTTTTCAACTTTTTGTACAACCATTTGTGCAATTCGATTTCCATTCTGAATTATAAAATCTTGTTGTGATAAGTTAATTAATATAATTTTTATTTCACCTCTATAATCAGCATCAATTGTACCAGGGCTATTTAAACACATTATTCCATTATTAATAGCTAAACCACTTCTCGATCTAATTTGTGCTTCGTAACCATTTGGCAACTCAATGAATAAACCTGTATTAATTAATTTTCTTTCAAAGGGTTTTAAAATAATATCATAGTTAAGAAATGCATAAATATCCATGCCAGACGAGCCACTAGTTGCATATTTTGGCAAATTATTAGTCGATTTATTAATAATCTTTACTTCAACACTTTGCATATGTACAAAGTTAGGGTTATGGGTACTAGTCTTTTATTCGAATTGATAACTTAACTTTATTTTAATCATAGTTTTTATGACTTTAAGCAAATCTATATATTTGTTAATAAGAGTTTCATAATCTAAAATCCTTAATAAAAAATGAAATGAATAAATTACATAATTATATAATAAATATTGAGTGGACTGGAAATTTAGGTTCTGGAACTTCTGGGTATAAAAACTATTCTAGAGATCACACAATATCCATCAATTCAAAACAAAAAATATTTGCATCTTCCGACCCTGCATTTCAAGGCGATACAAAAAAATACAATCCCGAAGATTTGTTTTTATCTTCAATTTCTGCCTGTCATATGCTCTGGTATTTGCATTTATGTTCTGATGCAGGAATTATAGTAGAAAAATATTATGATAATGCTAAAGGGATTATGAATGAAGGGTTTGAAGAAGGCGGAAAGTTTGTAGAGGTTAATTTATTTCCTAACATTCAAATTCAAAATTCCGATAAAATTCAGCTTGCAATTGAACTCCATTTTTTAGCACATAAAAAATGTTTTATTGCAAATTCATGCAACTTTCCAATTAAGGTTTACCCCATAATTAATACATAATTTTTTCGTTATTTATTAAAATTCTAATATCTTGCAAAAACTAAAATAAACTATTATGATAAAATTACAAGTTATTGGAAATTTAGGAAAAGATGCAATTGTTAATACAGTTAATGGTAAAACTGTAATTAATTTTTCGGTAGCACATACAGAAAAATATAAAGATGCACAAGGAAACCCAGTAGATAAAACAATATGGGTTGAATGTGCATATTGGACAGACAGAATTGCTGTTGCACCTTATTTAAAAAAAGGAACACAAGTGTATGTTGAAGGAACTCCTGATGTTAGATCTTACACAACACAAGATGGAAGAAATGGTGCTACTTTAAGTTTAAAAATTCAAAGTGTACAATTGCTTGGCGGAAAAACTGGAGATGGAAATTCTAACGAACAAAGCAATCAAACTAATTCCAACAACGAATCAATTGCCCAAAAAAATAGCTCTGAAGAAGCTATTGATGATTTACCATTTTAAATTAATTTTTAAGTATTTATAGCCTTGCAATATGTAAGGCTTTTTTTGTTGCATAAATGTTGAAAGCAATTAATAAAGCCAAAGTTTTCAACATTCAACTTCAGGTTCCTTTATACTATAACAATAAATTTATCTTTATTTGCCAACTTAAAATTTGGTAATTAATGTTTGATTTTCATGCTGACAGAAAAAAATATTTCGATATACAAGTTGCAAATGCAACAAAATTTGTGTTGCCTTTTATTAACGAATTTTATCAAATAAATAGTAATTCAAGAGTGTTAGAAATTGGTTGTGGAGAAGCAGGTGTATTAAAGCCATTTTTAGATAAAGGCTGTACTGCCGTTGGTGTTGAGTTTGATTTGCCCAGATTAGAATTAGCAAATGAACTTTTGTCGGATTATATTTTAACTAATCAGTTATTGTTAATTGGAAAAGATATTTATAATGTAGATCCTGAAAAAGAATTAGGTGGAAAATTCGATATCATTATTCTTAAAGATGTGATTGAACATATTCATAACCAATCCAAGTTAATTTTAGAAATGAAACGTTTACTAAATCCAAATGGTTGTGTATTTTTCGGATTTCCTCCTTGGCAAATGCCTTTTGGAGGTCATCAACAAATGAACTCAAATAAGTGGTTAAGCAAACTTCCTTATTATCATTTACTACCAAATAAAATTTATAAATGGATTTTAAAAAAATTTAATGGCCCTGTTGATGCACTACTTGAAATTAAAGAAACAAAAATTTCGATAGAAAAATTCGAAAGAATTGCAGAAGAAACAGGTTATAAGATTGTTAATAAAACTCATTATCTTTTTAATCCAATTTACGTATATAAATTTGGTATTAGGGCTAAAAAACAAATTCCAATTTTAAGAGATATACCATGGGTAAGAAATTTTTTTACTACTTGTGTTTATTATTTAATTCAACCAAAAAAATAAAATGTTACATATAGTTTTTGAAGAAGCAAATATTGAAGTTTTAAAAAATGCTTTGGCATTAGATGAAAGCTTGCAGGGAGAAATAGTTTTGATAAAAGACGATTTTGCTGTGGGACCAATTTTAAAAATTTACGAAACAGTTGGATACCAAGTAAGAAGAGATTGGTGGGAAAATTTACTAGAAAATTCGCCTTACACAAGTTCCTTAGATTTAGTTGATGATAAGCTTACAGTTTCAAAATTGAATAGAAGTTTAACCGAAAATTCAGAAGAAGTAATTTGGATATGGATGGCCCAAAATCAACATGATGTTTGTAGTTATTATTGGTTAATCAGTCAATTAAAAGAATTTCAAGGTAGGGTAGAAGTTTTGTATTTAAATAACCTTCCTTTTATTAACGATAAAGGTCAAATTTTCTATCCTAAACATCTATTTGAAATTGAGCCTAAAGAATTTTTAAAAGCAAAAAAATTAGCTAGAGTTGTTACTACAAGCGAGTTTGAAATTGATCCAGATGAATGGACAAAGTTATGCGATGAAAATGCAACAATAAGAATTTTGGAAGGAGGAAAAAAAATTGTTGGCAAAAATGAAGATTTTTTTGATAAAGAAATATTAAGCATAATTTCAAACGATTTTCAAAAACTAAGTAAAATATTGCATAACGTTTTGGGCAAAATGAAAGTTCAAACTGGAGATGTTTTTTTAGTTGGAAGAATTAATAAATTAATTGAAAAAGAAATCATAGAAATGCAAGGAGATTTTAAAAAAGGTTGGAAAGAAATTGAGGTTAAACTTAAATTGAGTGAATTAATATCAAGCAATTTATAAAAAACAATTCACTTAAAAATTATGGATGAAATAATTGAAAATAGTTTTAGTAATAAAGAGCTTGGTGTAAGAGATCAGTATAAAAATTGGTTTTTAGATTATGCATCTTATGTTATTTTGGAACGTGCAGTGCCTGCATTAGAAGATGGTTTAAAACCTGTGCAACGTAGAATTCTTCATGCTATGAAAGAAATGGATGATGGACGATTTAATAAAGTAGCAAATATTATTGGTCAAGCCATGCAATTCCATCCTCATGGCGATGCGAGTATTGGAGATGCATTAGTAAATATGGGCCAAAAAGATTTGTTAGTAGATACTCAAGGAAATTGGGGTGATATAAGAACAGGAGATGATGCAGCTGCACCAAGATATATTGAAGCCAGACTTAGCAAATTTGCATTAGATGTAGCTTTTAATAGTAAAACTACAAATTGGCAATTAAGTTATGATGGAAGAAAACAAGAACCCATAACATTACCTATGAAATTTCCAATGCTTTTAGCACAAGGTGCAGAAGGCATTGCTGTTGGGTTATCTACAAAAATATTACCTCATAATTTTTGTGAGGTTATTGATGCATCAATTAAATTTTTAAAGAATAAAAAATTTGAATTATTCCCCGATTTTCAAGTTGGTGGAATGATTGATGTTAGTAATTATAATGATGGACAACGAGGTGGAAAAATTAAAGTAAGATGTTTAATAGAAGAATTGGACAAAAAAAATTTAGTAATTCGTGATGTACCATTTGGTGTTACTGTTTCTCAACTTTGCGAAAGCATTACGAAAGCAAACGAAAGTGGCAAAATTAAAATTAAAAAAGTAACAGAGTTTACTGGTAAAAATGTTGAAGTTGTTATTGAACTTGCACCTGGTATTTCAACTGGTATTTTAATAGATGCTTTATATGCATTTACAGATTGCGAAGTTAGTATATCGCCAAATGCTTGTGTTATTGAAGCACATAAACCTTTATTTGGAAATGTTTCAGATTTATTAAAATCATCTGTAACAAATACGAGAGAATTATTAAAAAGAGAATTGGAAATAAAGTTGAAAGAACTTGAAGACAAATGGCATTATACATCTCTTGAAAAAATATTCTTTGAAGAAAAAATTTACAAAGAACTTGAAAAGAAACATGAAACTTGGGATAAAGTTATTATAGCTATAGAAAAAAGTTTTCAACCATTTATTAAAAATTTAAAACGAGAAATTTCGAAGGAAGACATTTTAAAACTAACAGAGAAGCCTGTTAGAAGAATATATAAATTAGATATTGATGAATTGAATGCACAAATAAAAAATATAGAAATAGAAATAAAGCAAGTTAAAAATGATTTAGTTTATTTAACAGAATTTACAATTTCGTATTTTGAAAATTTATTAAAAAAATATGGCAAAGGTAGAGAGCGTAAAACTGAAATAAAATTATTCGATACAATAAAAATTCAGCAAGTTGCTATTGCCAATACAAAATTATATATTAATAGAGAAGAAGGGTTTGTGGGTACATCATTAAAAAAAGATGAATTTCTTTTTGAGTGTAGCGATATTGATGATATTATTTGTATTACAAAAAAAGGCATTTTAAAAATTGTTCGTGTGGGAGATAAATCCTTTATAGGCAAGGATATTATGCATACTGCAATATTTAATAAAAATGATGAACGAACCATTTATAATTTAATATATGTAGATGGGAAAAGTAATATTAGTTATGCAAAAAGATTTAATGTAACAAGTGTTTCTCGAGATAAAGAATACGATTTAACTAAGGGTTCAGATAAATCTAAAATTCATTACTTAACAATAAATCCTAATGGTGAAGCAGAAGTTTTAAAAATTATTTTAAGCCCTAATTGCTCAGCAAGAATTAAGGAGTTGGAATATTTATTTGAAGATTTAGAAATTAAAGGAAGAAGCTCTCAGGGTAATATTGTAACAAAATATCCTATCAAAACAATTAAATTAAAAGAAGCTGGTAAAAGTACCTTGGCCGGAAGAAAAATTTGGTTTGATGAACAATTTGGAAGAATTAATGTTGATGGTAAAGGGAAATATCTTGGAGGATTTGAAGGTGATGATAAAGTGCTTGTGTTTTATGAAGATGGAACTTATGAAATTACTGATACAGAATTAGTACAAAGATTTGATGCCGAAAAAATTAAGTTGATAGAAAAGTTCGATTCTAGTAAAATTTTAACAGCAGTTTATTATGACGTTGATAAAATACAATTCACAGTTAAACGTTTTAAAATCGATGCTACTACATTAAGAACAAAATATTCAATAATTAAAGAAGGTAAAGGTAATTATTTAGAAACTGTTACTAGCCAACAAGAACCAATATTAGCTGTACAACAAGGTAGAGGAACTGAAATTAGAAGAGGCAAACTAAAAATTGCAAAAATGGTTGATGTGATGGGATGGAAAGCAATAGGAGCAAAGCTTTTAGATTATTCTAAATCTGTTCAAATGCATTGGGAGGAACAAATAAAAGAATCATCCAATCAACCAGAATTATTTGAATAATAATTTAACAACTAATTATCTTAAAGCATTAATTCATTACCACTTAGAAACATACATTTGTAACTGAAAAATTATTTATGGGAATTACACTAATTATTATTTGGCTTGTAGGTTGGCATATTGGAATGTATGGAATGTTTAAAAAAGCTGGAATTGAAGCTTGGAAAGCATTTATTCCATTATATAATACTTGGTTAATTGTTGATATTTGTAAACTAAAAAAATATTGGTTTTGGTTACAACTCATTCCAATAGCTGGGCAGTTTATTACTATTTGGATTACAATAATGTTTACTATGCATTTTGGTAAAGTAAATGTTATCCATCATACATTGGCTACATTAGTTCCCTTTATTTATTTTCCTTGGTTAGGATTTAGTAAGCATACAAGATTTGTAGGACATTCTGTAATTGAAAATTATAAAAAACCAGTATCTAGAGAATGGATTGATGCAGCAATTTTTGCAATAGTTGCAGCAACAATAATTAGAACTTTTGTTTTTGAACCCTATGTTATTCCAACAGGCAGTATGGAAAAAACAATGCAGGTAAATGATTTTTTATTTGTATCAAAAATGTCTTATGGACAAAGAATTCCAACTACTCCACTAAGCTTCCCATTTGTTCATAATTTATTACCATTTTCTCAAAAACCATCTTATTTAAAATGGATACAATTGCCTTATAAAAGATTACCAGGGTTTACAGAAATTAAAAGAAACGATGTTGTAGTTTTTAATTTTCCTGCAGGCGATACAATTATTAATTTACCCGAATTTGGCTCACTAACTCCATACTATGATGTAGTAAGAGCTTATGGAAGAGAGGCAGTGTGGAATAATTTTGGAGAACAAATAATTGTTCATCCAGTTGATAAAACTGATAATTATATAAAGAGATGTGTGGGTGTTGCTGGAGACACTTTACAAATTATAAATGGAATTTTATTTGTAAATAACGAGAAAGCTCATGTTGGAATTGATGCTCAAACAACTTATACAATTTCAACAACAAATAATCAAATGTTAGATTTTGATTTATTAAAAAATGATTTAAAAATTAATGTTAGAAATGATGATAAATACGAAGATTATTATACTCAAATTAATGATTCTTTAAGAGTTTCTGGACATGCAGAAATTTCACTTACATTAACTGATGTTGAAAAAATAAAAAAACTATCATTTGTAACTATTAAACAAAGTAGCAACGATAATTATCGATCAGCAACAAAAGGTAGGGTTTTTCCTTTTGAAAATAATATTTGTAGTAATTGGGATATTGATAATTATGGTAAAATTTGGGTTCCAAAAAAGAATGTAACAATTAATTTAAGCGATTCTTTACTGCCATTTTACGAAAGAGCAATTACTGTTTACGAACATCATAACTTAGAAAAAAGAAGTGATGGCATTTATATTGATGATAAAAAAGCAACTACTTACACTTTTGAATACAATTATTATTGGATGATGGGAGATAATAGGCACAATAGTCAGGATAGTAGATTTTGGGGCTTTGTACCAGAAACCCATATTGTCGGTAAAGCATCTTTAATTTGGTTTAGCTGGGATCATGGACCAAGATGGAACAGAATATTTAAAAAAATAAAATAAATTAATATTTCTGTTGTACTAAATAATTTTGGATACTGCTAAATTTAGCTTCAACTTTTAAATCGGTTACTAATTTATAAAGATTATCTAAAAGCCTTGTTCCACAAGGCTTTTTTACATAATTTGGCAAGTTATAATTGCCAATATTTGTAAACTCCCATGGATGGAAATAAAGTGATAAATATCCATATTTATGAAGTGTTTGTAACGCCCATTTTTTATATAAAAAATAGGGGAAATTTTTAAATGTCAACCAAAATAATGGGATTCTAAAATTTGGAGTTACTGCAGTTGGAACTCGAATAACATTATTTTCTGAATAAATAATTTTTGGCAAATTTAAATTATTATACCTACCAGGAATTAGAGTTGGGTTAATTGATGAATCGTAGTAATAGCCTGCTTTTTCAACTTCACTCATCTCAACTTTTTTTAATCTTGGCATTCTTAATCCTGTAACTGATTTGCCAATTATTTCTTCAAGTTTATCTTTCGATAATTTTAAATCAACATTATTAAAACTAGAGTGATAAAAACTATGAGAAGCAATTTCGTGTTTTTTTGATAATTCTTTTAATTCGTTTGGAAAATGTTGAGCAAAATTTGCAGTTGTAAAAAGTGTAGTTTCTAAAAACAATTCATTTAAAAGAGGAGTAATTGCTTGTAAACCTTGCCATCCAATTTCCATTTGTTCGTCAGAAGAAATAATTTGATGATATTCTAATGGCATATCAAATTCTTCAACATCAAAAGTTAAAAATACAGTTGGCTCATTCATTATTTAATATTAGTTTCTTTAATAATAAAATGAGGTCTTTGTTTGCTTTGCATAAAAAGTTTGCCGAGATACAAACCTATAATTCCAAGAATCATTAATTGTAATCCTCCAAAAAATGCTATGGTTACTATAATTGAAGACCAACCAGAAATTGCCCAGTTATTTAATACACTAATTATAGCATATGGAATATATAATAATGAAAGTAAAGAAAAAATAAAACCCAAGTAAATAGCAATGTTTAAAGGTTTAGTACTAAAAGAAGTAATTCCTTTTAAGGCTAGTTTAGTAAGTGCTTTTTTACTATATTTTGTATTTCCTTCTTTTCGATTATTTGGAGTATAAGGAATACTTTTTTGATTAAAGCCAACCCATTTTACTAACCCTCTATAAAATGGATCACTTTCTGGCAATGCATTTAAAACATCAATAACTTTTCTATCAATTAATCTAAAATCAGCAGTTCCATCTTCTAATTCAATATCAGATAATTTATTTATAGTTTTATAAAATAATGATGAGCCAATATTATTTAGTGCACTGGTATGTTGATTTTTATTTTCTCTAAAGGTATAAACAACTTCATTCCCATTTTCCCATAAATTAATCATTTGCATAATCATTTCTGGAGGGTGCTGCAAATCAGCATCCATAGTAATTACAGCATTTCCATTTGCAAATTGCAAACCTGCACTAAGAGCATTATCTTTCCCAAAATTTCTAGAAAAAATAATGTATTTTATTTTATTATTTAAACCATGTAATTCTCTCATAACAGTTGCAGAATTATCATTGCTTCCATCATCTACAAAAATTATTTCATAATCATAATTTAACTCTGCAAAAACATTGTTTATTGCAACAGAAATTTCTTTTAAATTATTTTCTTCGTTTAATGCAGGAATAATAATACTTATAAGTTGCCTCATTTGCGAATAGTTATGATTAAGCAATATTAAATAATTAAAGTTTAACTAAGTGTTATAAGAAGTGTAACAAAGTATTAATCTTTTTAATATAGTTATCCACTAATTAATATTGCAACAACACTAATTTAAAAGTATTCCACACAAAATACATTTTACCTTTAGTTGTATACATTACGTGATTATTTTTGCGATATATGGGTAATAAATTGAAGACAAGAACTCCAACAGCTCTAAATCCTGATAAACTGAATGAAGATAAGGAGGTAGATGTTTCTGTTGCTGAGATAATTCAAGATGAAAGAACATCGAAAATTATTGGTTCAATTAGTTTAATAACTTCAGTATTTATTTTTGTTTCTATAATATCTTATTTATTTAGTTGGCAAAACGATCAAGATATTGTTCACTCAGGTGGAATTAAAATATTTTCTTCTGATGCTCCAAAAGTTCTAAATATGTTGGGTACTATTGGTGCTTACTTTGCTCACAATATTGTGTACAATGGCTTTGGAATTGTCTCAATTATTTTCTCAAGTTTCTTTTTTATTTTAGGATTGAATTTATTATTTAGTAAAAAAATATTTTCATTAATTGATAATATTAAATTCATATTAATTAGTTCTGTTGTTATAAGCACATCACTTTCGTTTTTATTTTCGAATAGCCAATTTAGCTGGGGTGGTGCTTTTGGAGTTTTTATTTCTAATTGGCTTGAAGGTATTTTTGGTGGATTTGGAACAGGTGCAATTTTGTTTTTAGTCTTATTTATATTTTTTATTTGGAAATTTAATCCAAAATTTAAATGGCCTGAGAAAAAAGCAACAAGAAATAATATTGAGTCTAATGTTGATTTACAAAACGAAGGAAAATTATTTATTGATGATGACATTTTAGAAGATGAGGTTAAATTAGGATTAATTGAATTTGATGAAAATGGAAATCCAATTAGTGCAAATAAATTAAAAAATAATAATAGTGTTATTTCTATTGATTTTCCAGATGATGATGAAGAGTTAGATAAAATGGAATTAACTGAAAAAAAAACGAATAACATTTTAGTTGAAACAAAAAATGAAAATTCTACACTAAATACTAATACAATTGAAAGCTCACTAAATGTTTTGCCATTAGAAATTAAAGATGTTATTACTGAAGTTGAAGATGAAAAGAAAGTTATAGTTTCAGAAAAAACTGCAACAACATTGGGCACTAATTATGAGCCTACATTAGACCTTAGTAATTATAAATATCCTTCAATTGATTTATTAGAAACTCATGGGAGTGAAAAAATTATTCATGATCCTAAAGAATTGGAGACTAATAAAAATCAAATTATTGAGACATTAAAAAATTATGATATAGAGATACAACGTATAGCAGCAACTGTGGGACCAACAGTTACCTTATACGAAATTGTTCCAGCACCTGGAGTAAGAATTAGTAGAATAAAAAATTTAGAAGATGATATTGCTCTAAGTCTTGCTGCTCTTGGAATTCGTATTATAGCACCCATCCCTGGAAAAGGTACAATTGGTATTGAAGTTCCAAACTTAAAAAAGACTTTGGTAAGTATGAGAACACTTATCAGTAGCGAAAAATTTCAATACAATAATTATTCATTGCCAATTGCAATTGGTAAAAAAATTGATAACGAAAATTTTATTGTTGATTTGGCAACTATGCCTCATTTGTTAATGGCAGGTGCAACTGGTCAAGGAAAATCTGTAGGTATAAATACTTTGTTAGTTTCATTACTTTATAAAAAACATCCATCACAATTAAAATTTGTATTAGTCGATCCAAAAAAAGTAGAATTAAGTTTATATAAAGTAATTGAAAAACATTTTTTAGCAAAACTTCCTGGTGAAGATGATAGTATAATAACTGATACAAAAAAAGTGGTTTATACATTAAATGCACTTTGCATTGAAATGGATAATCGTTACGATTTATTAAAAGAAGCTGGTTGTAGAAATATTAAAGAGTATAATGAGAAGTTTGTTAATAGAAAATTAAACCCTCAAAAAGGTCATCAATTTTTACCATTTATTGTATTAGTAATTGATGAATTTGCAGATTTAATTATGACAGCAGGGAAAGAAATTGAAATGCCAATTGCAAGGTTAGCACAGCTTGCAAGGGCAGTAGGTATACATTTAATTATTGCAACTCAACGCCCATCTGTAAATATAATTACGGGTACTATTAAAGCAAATTTTCCTGCACGTATTGCATTTAAAGTATCGAGTAAAATTGATAGTAGAACAATTTTAGATGCAGGAGGAGCAGAACAATTAATTGGTAAGGGAGATATGTTAATTAGTTATAATGGAGAAATTACAAGAGTACAATGTGCTTTTGTAGATACTCCTGAAGTTGAAAAAATATGTGAAGAAATTAGTAAACAACAAGGTTATCCCGATGCTTTTTATTTACCAGAATATGTTGACGAAAAAGAAATGGAGGGGAAAAATTTTGATGTAAATGATAAGGATCCTTTATTTGAAGAAGCAGCTAGACTTATTGTTCAAAATCAAGTTGGAAGCACTTCTTTAATTCAACGCAGAATGAAATTAGGTTATAATAGAGCAGGAAGATTAATGGATCAATTGGAAAATGCAGGAATTGTAGGGCCCAACTTAGGTAGCAAAGCAAGAGAAGTAAGGTATAAAACTGAAACTGAATTAAACGAATATTTAAATGCTTTGTAGTTATAACTTATGAAGTATTATAGTTTAAATAATCAATCTCCTCTTGTAAATTTTGAAGCAGCTGTTATTACAGGTCAAGCACCAGACAAAGGTTTATATTTTCCTGAAAACATACCACAATTACCAAAAGGATTTGTTGAAAATTTAAAGCAGTATTCAAAAGAAGAAATTGGAGTAACAGTTATGCAGCCATTTATTGGTAATTGTTTGCCAATTAATGTGCTTGAAAATATTATTTCTGAAACAATAAATTTTGATATTCCACTTAAACAAATTACTCAAAGTATTTATAGTTTAGAATTGTATCATGGTCCAACCTTAGCATTTAAAGATGTTGGAGCAAGATTTATGAGCAGATGTTTGGGCTATTTTAATCGTAATAAAAATAAAAAAATTACTGTTTTAGTTGCAACTTCAGGAGATACAGGAGGGGCAGTTGCAAATGGATTTTTAGAAGTTGAAGGAGTTGAAGTAATTATTCTTTATCCATCAGGAAAAGTAAGCCCAATACAAGAATTACAATTAACAACCTTGGGGCAAAACATAACAGCATTAGAGATTAATGGCAATTTCGATGATTGTCAATCTATAGTTAAAAATGCATTTGTTGATAAAGAAATAAATCAAAAACTAAACCTTACTTCAGCTAATTCAATTAATATAGCAAGATGGCTATCTCAACAATTATATTACTTTTTTGCTCAACAACAATGGCAACAAAAAGATGCCCCAATTGTATGTGTGCCAAGCGGAAATTTTGGAAATATTTGTGCAGGTATGATGGCATTTGCATCTGGCTTAACTGTTAAACATTTTATTGCTGCTTGCAATGCAAATAATGTAGTTACAAATTATTTGCAAACAGAACAATATCAGCCAAAACAAGCAATAGCAACTTATTCAAATGCTATGGATGTTGGTAACCCAAGTAATTTTATTAGAATTCAACAAATATTTAAGAACGATTTTAATACATTAAAAAATAATTTAAGCAGCATTAGTGTAACAGATATTCAAACAAAAAATACTATTGAAAAAGTTTATAGAAATAGTAATTATATTTTAGACCCACATGGTGCTGTTGCTTATTTCGCTTTAGATAATTATTTAAATAAAAAAAATGATACAACTGAAGGTGGGGGGTATATTTTAGAAACTGCACATCCTGTAAAATTTCCAGGAATAGTTGAAGAAGCTATTGGGAAAAAAGTTGAAATTCCAGAAGAAATGAAGTATTTGTTCAATAAAGAAAAACAATCAATCAAGTTAGCTGCTAATTATAATTTATTTAAAGAATGGCTATTAAATAGATAATACTGATTACTTATTTTATCTGTTATAAATTTCATAACATTTATTTTACATCAATCACCATTATTTTTACCGCCTTATGTGGATGATTTGTAAAAAAGAATGGCAACAATTTTTTAATAGCTTAACCGGATTTATTGTAATTGGAATTTTTTTAGTGCTAAATAGTTTACTGCTTTTTATTTTTCCTGAAACAAGTATTTTGCAATTTGGGTATGCATCATTATCAACTTTTTTCGATTTTGCTCCTTGGGTATTTTTGTTTTTGATTCCTGCAATTACAATGCGAAGTTTTCCGGAAGAATTTAAAGTGGGCACTTTCGAAATTTTAAAAACTCTTCCACTTTCTAATTTTAAAATTGTTTTGGGTAAATTTTTTGGTAGTTTATTAATTGTTGTAACTGCATTAGTACCTACAATAATTTATGGAATTTCAATTCAACTGTTGAGTAGTAATAACGGAATTGATTTTGCAGCAACATTAGGAAGTTATATTGCATTATTTTTTTTAGCTTCAGTTTATATTGCAATTGGAATTTCAATAGGCACTTACACAAATAATGCTGTAGTAGCATTTATTGTTTCGTCTTTTTTATGTTTTTTATTTTATAATGGATTTGATGCAATAAGTAAAGTATCATTTTTAAAAGGTAGGTACGATTATTTTGTTGAAATGATGGGTATAAATTTTCATTATAAAATAAAA
>JANOVK010000375.1:0-6338 GCA_031417315.1 Chitinophagaceae bacterium
GTCTGCCTGGAAAGATAGTTTACTAATTTAAAGATTTATAAATAAGTCGAATTTAATTTTAGAACTATTTAAAAAAAATAACAATAATTGGGAAGAAACTTTTTGGCAAATTTTAGCATACAATTTTGGATTAAAAGTTAATGCAGATTTATTTATACAAATGGCACAAAAAACTCCAATAAATATATTATCAAAAAATAAAAATAATATTCAATCTTTCAATTACTAAACTTTCTTTCCAGGCAGCCCAACCTAAATTTGTTAACGATGGTAAATAATTTTTACAAGGGAGAGTAGGTGACTCATTCATCAAATCTTGATATCTAACTAAAAGCGTTTTTGGTACAATATTTTTTAATACTAAAGTTGGAAGAGCAATTTTATTTGTATCAAATATTTGTTTGTCGTTTTCCCAAACTACATGTAAAATAATATTTTTAAAGTTATTATCTTGAGTGTGTTTGTGTAAAATCCAATGAGAAGAATTTATATGAATTTCAATATTACCAACAAGTGTAATATTATTTATTTTAATTGATGCTTGTAAAAAATCGGCACCTTGATTGTTGTTTTTTATTCCTTGGTGTAAAATTTGTAATGCCTCACCAGCCTCTGTTACAAGAGCTTTATTATTAAAGTATTGAAACTGCCAAATGAATTGCAATAATTGCTCTTTCATAAAGCTAAATTTAGTGAATTCTAAAATTAAAAATAGGTTTAAAACATATTGTTTGCTATTCCTTTATTTATAATATAATTCGAATATATAAATTCTATTTTTCCTTTTTTGTTTTTAAGTTTTGCTTTTTCTTCTTTAGTTAAATTATCTTCAAAATCTAAAGTTATTCCTTTTGGCATTTTATAATCTTTTACATTAAATGTAAAAATCATTTTATCTGGCAAACCAATATTTGCAAAAGTTCCATAAGTAAACTCCATTTCAAAACTTCCATTTTCCTTAGTTGTTATCGATGTTTTTTTAATAAGTTCAGTTGTTTCATCTATGTATAAAGTTGAAATAACAACATCACTATTTTCATTTAATGGTAGTAATTTAATAACCTTAGTTTTTATACCATTTATTATAGATTCTCCTGCATCTATTGTTGTATAGTCTGTTATTCCTAAAATAGAAAATGTATTAATATTTATGCCTCCTTTAGGTAGAATTGAAATGCCTTTTTCCTTTACAATTTTTAAAAGATTTGGTTTTTTAAAATATATTTTAATACTTCCAATTGGAGCTTTAATAAATGCTACATTGGTTCTCATTTTTGCATCAACAATGTAATCATTAACTAGTTCTAATTTAGTTTTTACTTTTTTTAATAAGTCATCATTACTCTGTGCTGATGTGGCTTTTAAGCAAAAAAATAATATAAAAAAAAATGTCGAATGTCTCATAATTATTTATTGTGCTAACTTAAAATATCTTTTTTTCGAATTGTAAAAATTGTAAGAGAAACAAATGCAACAATGTGAATTAATAAAATTAATGCTGAGTGTATTATCTTTTCAAAATGTTGAATTGAACCTTTAATATTAATATTTTCTGCATCAACTTTAACATCAAAAAACTCTTTCCATGCAACCATATGTGTTGTAAACATAAATGGTTTTATTCTATTGAAAATTGGAATACTCATTGTACTAAATATTGTTAGTATTATAATAATTAGCATGGTTGCAACAATTGGTCCTAAAGAGTTTTCGGAAAATTGAGATAGAAAAAAAGCTAATGCTGCAACTGTTGTCATTGCAATGCCTGCAAAAAAGAATGCACCAATATATCTCCAAAAAACATCATTTTCTGCAATTTGCACAGCATAATCATTTTTTAAAAGAAACATATCATCTGTTCCAAAAATGAACATGCTAATAAACAAAGATAAAAATGCAACCCAAACTAATAAAAGCAAAGTATAAACTGTTGCTGCAGAAAATTTAGCTAATACAAATTCTGTTCTCGATATTGGTTTTGATAATAATAATCTTAAAGTTCCCATATTAGCTTCACCACTAATCAAATCTCCTGAAATTAATGCAATTAATAATGGTACATGTACTAAAAGTGATTGTAATAAAACAAAACAAACAAAATATCCATTTAACATTTTGCCATTAAATTGAAATGAATTTGATAAATCTCCTAATACAAATTCTATTAATTCTTTGCCATCAACCTTAAGCCCTAATTGAATAATAATGATAAATGCACCTATGCCAATGAAAGACAAATAAGTTCTTTGACGTTTAAATATTTTAAATAATTCTACTTTAAAAAGTGTGTACATATTAGTTCGTTATTTTTAAAAAATAATCTTCTAAATTGTTTCTGTGTTGTAAACTAAAAACCTCAATATTTAATTCTACTAATTTTTTATTTAGCATAGGAATATCATTTTGGTTTATAACTAGTGAAATATAGTTTGCATTTAAGGGTTGTAAATGTTGCTGCCATGCAGAATTTAAAAGCAATTGGTATGCGTTTTTAATATCATTGGTTTCAATTTTTACAATAGTTTTTTCTGGATTTAATAACTCTTTTGTAGTGCCTTCTATAATTTTTTTGCCTTTATCGATAATTAATATTCTTGTAGCAACTTGTTCAATTTCGTTTAATAAGTGCGAAGAAATTAATACCGTTTTTTTTAAATCTCTACTTAAACTAATTATTAAATTTCTTATATCAGCAATCCCTTGTGGGTCTAAACCATTTGTTGGTTCATCTAAAATAATTAATGATGGATTATGCACTAAAGCAATTGCTATTCCAAGCCTTTGTTTCATTCCTTGAGAAAATGTTTTTACTTTATCTTTTGCTCTATTTTTTAAACCAACAACTTCTAATTGTTCAAGTAATATTTTTTCTGTAACTCTTATTCCACTTAATTGTGCAAATATTTTTAAATTGTTATAAGCTGAAAGATATTCGTATAAATCGGGTCTTTCAATCATTGCTCCAATATCAGAAAGAATGTTTTTTCTATTATGTATTAATGATTTTCCAAATATTTTTATTGATCCATTAGTTGGAGCTACAAGTGTTAATAACATTCTAATTGTAGTACTCTTGCCTGCTCCATTTTGTCCTAAAAATCCATAAACATCACCTTTGTTTACTGTAAACGATAAATCATTTACTGCCTCAATTTTTCCAAATGTTTTATAAAGTTTTTCTACAATAATAATTTCATTCATGATGGAAATGTTGCTGAAATAGAGAATTACAAAAGAACATAAAATTATTTAGGTAACTAATTGTTATTTTGTATTTAACAATTATTCTACTTTTTAATTTCAATAATAGATGCTTAATAAAAAAATAGTAATTATTGATAATTACGATTCGTTTACTTATAATCTTGTTCACTTAGTTGAAAACATAACTAGTACTAAAATTGAAGTACTTTTAAATGATAATTTTGAGTTAAACGATTTAGAACAATATGATTTTATTATTCTTTCTCCAGGCCCAGGATTGCCTGCTGATGCAGGAAAAATGATGCAAGTGATAGAGCGATTTAAAAATGAAAAAAATATTTTAGGAGTTTGCTTGGGTCATCAAGCCATTGGATTAGCATTTGGATGTGAATTAAAAAATCTTGAAAATGTTTATCATGGAATAGATTCTTTAATTCAAATCAACGAATGTGAACTTAAAAATACAAATAGTATTTTTTATAATTTTCCTGTTGAAATTAATGTAGGTCTCTATCATAGCTGGGTTATTGATAATGAAAAAATATCAAGCGAAGTAGAAATTATAGCTTTAGATGCTAATGGAATTATTATGGCAATAAAGCATAAGTATTTTAATATTTATGGAGTGCAATTTCATCCAGAAAGTATTATGACAGAATGTGGTGAAGAACTATTTAGAAATTGGCTTTCGTTAAATTAAAATTGAAGATAAATTGGAAGAATAGGTTCTGCAGTTTTAAAAAAACCATAAATTAAAATAAAAATTAAAAAAATAAATAAGTATCCTAAAACGCCTTCTTTACTTAATTGATTTTGAATTTTAGTTTTAAAAGTTTTCGGAATATATTGAATTAAAAGACCAAATACTATCATTAAAATAACAGTATTATAGTTTGTCCAAATTTCACCAAATTTATCCCAGCCAAATTGTTTTTTAATTTGAACAAACATTGCTTTTGAATCGGATAGGTTTTTTGTTCTAAAAAATATCCAAGTAATACAAACAAATTGAAAAGTTATAAATATTGAAATTGCATTATATAATTTGGTTTGTCTAAAATTAAACAACACATATTTCGATTTCTCAGTCCAAAATTTATGAATCACTAATGCAATTCCATGTAATAAACCCCAGATAATATATGTAAAATTGGCACCATGCCAAATACCTCCAAAAAACATAGTAATAATTAAGTTTAAATATTTTCTTGGCTGCCCAAATCTATTGCCACCTAATGGAATGTATAAATAATCTTTTAACCAACTTGATAAGGAGATATGCCATCTTTTCCAAAATTCACTAATATCTTTACTTGTATAAGGTAAATTAAAATTTTCTGGAACGCTGAACCCAAGCCAGTTTGCTATACCAATGGCAATGTTTGTATAACCACAAAAATCGCAATAAATAACAACAGCAAAACCATAAGTGGCTATTAAACATTCTAATCCACTAAACCTTGTGGGTTCATCAAAAACATAGTTTACAAAATTTGCAGAAATGTAATCTGAAATTATAAGTTTCATAAATAAACCAGAAACAATTAAATAAAACCCCTTGCTGAAAGTTTCGTTACTAACAAAATATGGTTTACTAATTTGTGGTAAAAAATCTGAAGCTCTTACAATTGGCCCCATAACTAATTTTGGAAAGAAAGAGAGGAATAATAAATAATCTGCAAATCGTCTGGCGGGTAATATTTTTTTATAGTAAACATCAACCATATAACTAATACTTTCGAAAGTATAAAACGAAATTCCAATGATGCTAATAATTTTTAAAGGTTGATGATTTGTGCTACTTAAATCGTGAAGTGTGTTTAAAATAAAATTAAAATATTTAAAATAAATAAGTAATCCAACATTAAAACATAAACCCACCCAAAGTAAAATTTTCTTGCTTTGTTTACTAGGCACTTCAAAAATTAGATTTCCAATAAAGAAATCAACAATTGCAGAAACTACTACTAAAAAAACAAATGCTCCACTCGATTTATAAAATATAAATAAAGAGAAAGCACAAAAAAGCCAAGTTCGTAATTTGTAATTGTTTCTAAAGAAATAATATACACTAATAAAAGCAGTAAATACAAATAGAAAAAAACCATCATTAAATAATAATGGATTTTTTTCGTCGTAAATAAATTGATGTAATAATGAATTGAAATCTATCACTTCAAAAACGCTAATTTGATAATGTGCCAAATATAGAATTGAAATCTACTGATAATGCAATAGTTTTTTGAATATAATTAATATGTGAATAAAAAGGCCTTTGTAAAAAATTAAGTATGAATAAAATAAAAATGTTAAAAAAGATACAAACAAGTTTGGGTTGAAATTGTTACATTTATATTTTTAAAAAATGCTCTTTGTTATTTTATTAAGCTACAAAAAAAATTATTATGAAAAAGTATCAATTTAACACACAATTTACTTTGAAATTCTTATTTTTTATTTTTTGTGTAATGTCATTTTTAATAGGTGCATCATCTCAAACATCAAAAAATAGTTTAAAAAAGAATAAGCAAGAGACGAATTTTATAAATAAAAATTTGTCAAAGTCAAGTATTGATTCGTTTAAAACTTGGTATTTAGATTTTGATAATGATGGCTATTATATTAATTCAGTTTTTGATACATTAAGTCCGGGTATTGGTTGGAATACAACCGGTGGAATTTTTGGAGATTGTGATGATGCAGACCCATTTATTTTTCACAGTTCTTTTTTATATGTTGATTTTGATTTTGATGGATACGATGCTGGTCAAACAACAATTTGTTATGGAAATAATATTCCAACTGGCTATATTGCTTCTACATTTGGTACAGATTGTAATGATAACGATTCTTCCATTCATAGTGGATTAATTTGGTATTTTGATTTTGATAACGATGGGCATTTTATTAATACGCAGTTAAGTTGTAATAGCCCTGGAATTGGGTGGAATTTAGTTGGAGGAGTTTTTGGTGATTGTGATGATAACAATTCAATTATTTTTCAAAACGCATTGTTATTTATTGATGTTGATTTGGATGGATACGATGCTGGACAAACAACAATTTGTTATGGAAATAATATTCCAACTGGCTATATTGCTTCTACACTGGGTACAGATTGTAATGATAACGAT
>JANOVK010000376.1:0-2080 GCA_031417315.1 Chitinophagaceae bacterium
TCACCTCTGTGAGGACCAATAGGCATGGTGTTAGTGGCACCATCACTTAACCAAATTCCGGTATGTGCTAATGCAACTTTAGTCATGTGGTGTGCAAAATCGCAAACAGGATGATTCATCTCTTGATATTTTGCAGTGATATTGCAGCTTGCAGTATAATCGTAAGTACCAAAATGCATAGCAATACACCTGCATTTACTGGCTAGTATAAATTTGTTTAAAGGATTTGTGCCATCGTAAGCCATAATAGATTGAGTAGTTTCAACCATCATTTCCATTTTTAAAATACCTTTTTCTAATTTCAATTCTTCTTCTAAAATTTCAAAAAAATTAGCGAGTGTTGCTGGTTGTTCGGGTATAGTAACTTTTGGAAGCATTACAACAAAATTGTTAGGTAATTTTCCATTGGTTTCTTTAACTAGTGTCGTTAAAAAAATATCTAATGTTCTTAAGCCTCTTTCTTTCATTTCTTCAGTAAAAGGTTTTATACGAATACCAATAAATGGAGAAAGAGTATTTTCTTTCATTCCTTTTGCTACTTCTTTTGCAGCATTTACAGCAGTTTCATCTTCTTCTTCATTACTTCTATTGCCAAAGCCATCTTCAAAATCAATTCTAAAATCCTCAATAGCTTCTCTCTTCAATTTAGCAATAACTTTAGTATATATTTTTTGATGAAAATTAATATCGCCTATTAAACCAAATGCTCTTCCAAACTCTTCAGCATTGGGAGCATAAGTTTCTAAAATTTCTAAAGCTCTTTCTCCTAATGCTTTTGCAGCATCATACTTAAACAAATTTGCACCACCATATAAAGTGTGTACAGGTTGTCGTTCACTTCTATCGCCTGGATAAATTTGCTGAAATGCGGTATTAGCTTGTTTTAAGCTATTGAATAATTGTTCTTTTTTTGATTGAGGAATAGTCATCTGAATGCTGAATTATGGATTATGAATTATGAATTTTATTTTAATTTATACATCAGCCCAAATTGCAAATTACCAAAATTAAAGCCAGACAAACCAAATCCGCCATCCAATCCAACAGCTTTTGTGGTTTGTTCAGGATTTCCTGTAGAATTCAGCTTTCGATTCTGGCTGTACAAACTTCCATATAATAAATTATTGATACTGGTAGAAACAGCAAATCTATTATTCACTCTATATATTAAACCTAAACCGATATTAAAATTTAAACCATACGTATTTTGGATGTGGGTTTGTTTATAAACAGGAGAATAATTTGAAGATTCATTTTTACTATATTGATAACTTAAAAAATAATTGGTATTGATTGTTGAATAAATTTTATTGAAGAGCGGGCTTAAATAAGATTTTCCAAAACCAAGAGAAAATCCTTGGTTCAAATCTTTATTAATATTAATTGATTGTTGTTCAGTTTTTGAACTGCCTATGGAATACCCTAAAAAATAAGAATTAATCACTTTGTCGCTTTTGAAATAGTTAAGTGAAGGTCTGAAACCTACAGCAAATGAGTTATTCTTAACTGGCACAGTAAAATTAGTTTCAGAGTTTCCTAAACTAAAATTAAAAGAACCAGCAATCCATTTAGAACCTTTTTCAAATTGAGAATAAGCATTATTAAACGTGATGATAATGCAAAATAGAATAATTATTTTTTTCATATAAATGTTTTTAGTAAGACAAAATAAAAGAGTTCAACGATGCTTTCGGTTTTATATTAACAATAAATTTACAATTAACCATTTATCATTAACCATTATTTAGCTTCCTCTGTAAGTACTATAACCAAAAGGATTGATGAGTAATGGAACATGATAATGACTTTCATCTGATACAGTAAACATAATTTCAACTGATGGATAAAATGTTTTAATATTTTGTTTTGTAAAATAATCTCCAATACTAAAAACCATTTTATAATTTCCTTTAGGAATTATTTTTTCAGATGGTAATAAGTCTATAATTCTTCCATCATTATTGGTTACACCCTGTGCAATAGTTTTCCAACTTTCATTTTCAAAACTCATTAATCTAATACTAATATCAACTCCAGGTTTACCAATAGATGTATCTAATACATGTGTTGTAATATGACT
>JANOVK010000377.1:0-5034 GCA_031417315.1 Chitinophagaceae bacterium
TATGATAAATATTATAATATTTATCATACATACTGCCTAAGGGTTTCCAACCAACTAAAGCATCAGAAATTAATGTGTAAGTGTTATCTAATTCTTCATATTTTTTAAATGCTTCAAAGCAAGAAGTAATAGAAGTTGGATATTTTATTAACAACGCTTCGTTGTTAATAATTTCCGATTCAATTCTAGTTTTCCAAAGCCATGCTTCTGCATATTTAGCATTATTTGCATCATTAAATACTTTATCAATTGCAATTTTTGCCTGTTCAATATTTTTTGTTACAAAAAATGCGGTATTAACCTCTTTAAATAAATCCTTAGGTTGGGCAATTGTTGTTACTAAACAAATTAAGCTTAAAATAAATATTGAAAGTTTTTTCATAATTGAAAAGAATAATTTTTTTTATGATTGTGTTTCAGATTCAGGGTTTTCATTTTCTGTTTCTGGGATGATATTTTGAGATTCTTCGGAGGAAACAATAATTTCTTCCTCATCTTCTTGTTCTTCAATTTTAGATATTGCTGCAATAGAATCTTCTTTATCTAATCTAATTAAAGTAACACCTTGTGTTGCTCTACCAGATTGTTTTATAGAAGAAATTGCTGTTCTAATTGTTATGCCTGATTGACAAGTAATAATTAAATCATCTTTTTCGGTTACATCTAAAATACCAACAAGATTACCAGTTTTTGCAGTAACATTTATTGTTTTAACTCCTTTGCCACCACGGTTTGTAATTCTATATACTTCATCTCCATCTTCATCAATTAAAGGTGTTCTTTTACCAAATCCATTTTCACTAACCACCATAACTGTTTTAGTTTTATCCTCTCTGTTTACACAAATCATCCCAACAACTTCATCTGTTTTAGAATTTACTGAAATTCCACGAACTCCAATTCCACCACGACCAGTTGAACGAACTTTTTCTTCAGGAAAACGAATGGCTCTTCCACTTTTAACAGCCATCATTATTTCGCAATTTCCATCTGTAAGTTTTGCTTCTAAAAGCTGATCCCCTTCGTTAATATTAATTGCATTTATTCCATTGGCTCTTGGGCGACTAAAATCGGCTAAATCTGTTTTTTTAATAATTCCTTTTTTAGTACATAAAACTATATATTTTCCTTCTAACAATTCTTTATTTGCAAGATCTTTTACATTTAAGATTGCTCTTACTTTATCGTCTGGAGGAATTTGAATTAGGTTTTGAATAGCTCTACCTTTCCCTTGTCTTTCACCATCAGGAATTTCGTAAACCTGTAACCAAAAACATCTGCCATTTTCTGTAAAAAATAACATAGTATCGTGAGTAGATGCAACAAATAAATGTTCTACAAAATCTTCTTCACGCGTTTTTGCACCAATAGAACCTCGGCCACCTCTGCGTTGTTGGCGATAATCGGAACCTGTGGTACGTTTAACATAGCCCAAATGCGATATTGTAATAACCACATCTTCTTCTTTAATATAATCAAGCATATTCACTTCGTCAGCTAAATATTGAATTTCGCTTCTACGAGGTTCGCCAAATTTTATTTTAATTTCTAAAAGTTCAGTTTTTATTAAATCAAATCTTAGTGTTTCGCTTGCTAATAATTCTTTTAATCTACCAATGGTAATCATCAAGCCATTAAATTCTTCAATAATTTTCTCACGCTCCATTCCAGTTAAACGTTGTAAACGTAATTCTAGAATTGCTTGTGCTTGTCTTTCAGATAATCCAATGCCTTGTTGATAATGAGTTATAGCTTCTTCATTAAATAAAGTAGCTGGTAAAAACCATTTATCAGCCACACTTTTTTCTATTAATGCCTTCTTTGCTTCATCTGGTGTTGCACTGCCTCTAATTATTGATATGGCTGCATCTAAATGATCTTTATCTGCAATAATTTTTAAATATCCCTCAAGTAAATGAGCTCTTTCTTCTGCTTTCTTTAATTCGAATTTAGAACGACGAATAATTACTTCCATTCTAAAATCTACAAATTCTGCTATTAAATCTCTGGTATTAAAAATTCTTGGTCTGCCCTTACTTATGGCAACATTATTAATTCCAAAACTTGTTTGTAATTCTGTGAATTTATATAATAAATTTATTACAATATGTGCAACTGCATCTCTTTTTAAATCAATAACAATACGAGTGCCTTCTCTTTTATTACTTTCATTATTTACGTGTGCAATACCTTCAATAGTTTTATCATTAACTAGCTGACCAATTTTATCTGTCAATCCATCTAAGCTAACTTGATAAGGAACTTCGTTAATAACAATTTGCTCTCTTCCACTTGGTTTTGTATCAATAGAACATTTTCCTCTAACAACAACTCTACCACGACCCGTTAACATACCTTGTTTTACACCTTCCATTCCATAAATTACGCCACCTGTAGGAAAATCAGGAGCTTTTACAAAATGAAACATTTCTTCAGGTGTAATATCTCTATTTTCAATATAAGCCAAACAACCATCTAAAACTTCGCTTAAATTATGAGGCATCATATTGGTTGCCATGCCCACAGCAATACCACTTGAACCATTAACTAACAGTTGTGGTATTCTTGTTGGTAAAACTGTTGGTTCTTTTAAACTATCATCGAAATTAGATTGAAAATCTACAGTATCTTTTTCTATGTCTTCTAACATAGCTTCAGCAAATTTTTGCAAGCGAACTTCGGTATAACGCATTGCTGCTGGGGGGTCACCATCTTGGGTGCCAAAGTTACCTTGACCATCTACCATAGTATGCCTCATGGTAAACTCTTGTGCCATACGAACTAAAGTGTCATAAATTGAAGCATCTCCATGTGGATGATATTTCCCCATAACTTCTCCTACAATTCTAGCACTTTTTTTATAGGCTTTTGTGCTGCCATTTCCAAGTTCATTCATCGCAAACAAAACTCTACGATGCACTGGTTTAAAACCATCTCTAACATCTGGTAAAGCTCTGCCAACAATAACTGACATTGAGTAATCAATGTAAGCAGTTTTCATTTGCTCTTCAATAGGAACTATAATAATTCTATCGGTATCGGTTGTTTGTTCTGGGGTTTGATTGTCTTCCATTTATTCTAAATTCTACTAAAATATTTTTTTTAAATGAGGTGAAAGTTGAAGTTTGATTTTTACAATGTTTCCAACTTATTTTTTAGTGTTCGCGAAGATAACTTTTGAGGAGTTAACAGCATAAGATTTATGCTATTATTTTATGTTTTTTATCCACATAATTAATAATTATTAAAACGAAATAAAACAAACATTAATAAAGTGAATATTTTTTTCTAATTAGATAATAAATTAATTTATTATTAAATGAAATGATAAATTTTATTACACTCGTTATTAATAATTTATAAAATTAAAATGCAATTAAAGTATAATAATTGATTCTAAATTATTTATACCCCAATTTGCTATTTCATCATCACTCCACAAGCTTGGGTAAAAAATTCTTTTTTGATATTTAGGATGCATATATTTCTGCCAATTGCTTCCTCCTGTAGCTTCTCCATCTCCAATATATTTTTTGGCAGTGTTTAAATGAGCCATTACCCAACGAATATTTACAGTATAATCATAATGCCTCAATGCATTAATTAGTACTTTATTTTCTTGTTGTTCTTTTGGTAACGACTTAAATTTTGTGTACAAATTGCAAGTGTTATGATCAACCATAAAATCTGTAAATTCTTTTTTATATTTTTCTTCGAAATTTCTTAATAAAGAATTTTTTTTGCCTGTTGTATAATCTTTACCTGCAGCCTGCCAATATAAATGTTCAAAAGCATGCTCAAATGGCGTATTTCTATCAATATTTTCTCTAAATCTAATATCAATTAAGTTTATTAATTCGGTTGATGCAAATTCTATTTTTCTATATTGTGCACTCTGGAAGCCACTTGCAGGGGTTAATGTGTTTCTAAATTGCATGTATTGTTCAACTTCCATTCCATCTCTCATAATTGAAAAAGATTCTGAAAGCATATCGAAATATCTGCTAATTCGATTTAGATGTAATGAAAATTTTTCTGTAGAGATTTCTGTTGTTTTAGAAATTTGTTCTATCTCCCATAAAATCATTTTAAATAATAGTTCATTTATTTGATGGTACATGATAAACACCATTTCATCTGGCATTGATGTGCGTTGAATTTGTAAACCCAATAAAGCATCAACTTGAATATAATCCCAATAGGTAATGGAGTTGGATGCAAGCAAACCAGCTAAATGTACATTGGTATCTTGTCCTAATGCTACATACTTTTCATCAATTGCTTTTAATAAGTCTTCTCTATTCATCAATTATTTATTAATTATTAATTACTTAATACTTACTTTGATTATTATTGTATTTGAAAATCTACTTTTACAAAATAAATTCTATTTATGTTATTGTAGTATAAAAATCTGCGAAAACAAATATTAATTTTATCTGTTATAATGGCAGAATAAAATATTGGTATTTACTTTGATAATAATAAACTTAATAAAAAATTAAAAATTAATAAAAATGAAAACAAAAAATCTTACGCTCATAATTATTGGAGCAGTAATTCTATTATTGGGATTTAAAGGATGTAGTAGCTACAATGGTTTTGCATCTGGCGACCAAGAAGTAAAAAAAACTTGGAGTAATGTTGAAACTAATTATCAACGTAGAACAGATTTGTATAGCAGTGTAATTAAAACTATTGAAGGTTCTGCAAACTTCGAAAAAAGCACTTTAAAAGAAGTTTTAGATGCACGTGCAAAAGCAACTGCAATTACAGTAAATATAGATGATGCTGAAAGTTTACAAAAATATCAAGCAGCACAAGGTCAGTTGCAAGGAGCTTTTAGCAGATTAATGGCCGTTGCAGAAGCATATCCAGATTTAAAAACTACAAAAGCTTTTCAAGATTTTCAAACTCAAATTGAAGGCACTGAAAACAGAATTAATGTAGCTCGTCAAGACTATAATAAAGCTGTTGAAGGTTTTAACTTACAAGTGTTGAGATTCCCAAATAGCATTTTTGCTTCAATCTTCC
>JANOVK010000378.1:0-8754 GCA_031417315.1 Chitinophagaceae bacterium
AGGTAGAGCCAGTCCACGCCGAGCGCGGTGACATAGTCGAGGATGCCGGCGGCAGCGTCCAGGTCGAACTCCGCCGTGATCTGGACCCGGTAGGTGGAAAGCGGACAATGATTGTTTATTTCTACGAACGTAACAATCAAACGCTTCATCAATATCAAGCACCAGCTCCAACTCCAAGCAGATTGAACATTCCTTATTTTGTAAGTAATGGTTATGTTGTTTTTGTTCCAGATATTTGGTACACCACAGGTCACCCAGGAAAAAATTCATACGATTATGTTGTAAGTGGAACTAGAGCTTTAATTAAAAAAGGATTTATTGATAGCACCAAAATTGGGTTGCAAGGCCAAAGTTGGGGAGGTTATCAAACTGCTTATATTATTACTCAAACAAATCTATACAAAGCAGCATGGGCAGGTGCTCCAGTAGGAAATATGTTTAGTGCTTATGGTGGTATACGTTGGGAAAGTGGTTTCAATCGTCAGTTTCAATACGAACATTCTCAAAGCCGAATTGGAGCCACTATTTGGGACAAACCCAATTTATATATCGAAAACTCTCCTATTTTTCACTTAAAAAAAGTAAATACCCCCATGGTAATTATGGCTAATGATGCTGATGGTGCTGTGCCTTGGTATCAAGGAATTGAGTTATTTACAGATATGAGAAGATTAAATAAACCAGTTTGGATGTTGAATTATAATGGAGAAGCACATAATTTAATTGAACGAAAGAATAGAAAAGATATTCAAATTCGTGAGCAACAATTTTTTGATTGGTTATTAAAAGGGGAGCAACCTGCAAAATGGTTAAGTGAAGGAATTCCTGCTTTAATGAAAGGAAGGATTGGAAGTAATCCTTAAGAAAATGTAGATTTTGAAATTTAAATAATATTAAATTAAATGAAGATTTTAGTTACTGGAGGTGCTGGATATATTGGTTCTCATACAATCGTTGATTTATTACAAAATGGATTTGATGTAATTAGTGTAGATAATTTTTCTCGATCTTCAACAAATGTTTTTGATGGTATTAAAAATATTACTAAGAAGCAAGTTGTAAATTATAATATTGACTTAACCAATTTTAATAATTTACGAAATCTATTTATAGAAAATAAAGATATTGTTGGAATAATACATTTTGCAGCTTATAAAGCGGTAGAAGAATCTGTTGAAAACCCCTTATTATATTACCACAATAATATTTGCTCACTTACCAATATTTTAAAATGTGTTGAAGAGTTTAATGTGCCACATTTTGTATTTTCATCATCGTGCACAGTTTATGGAAACCCAGATTCTATTTGTGTTACAGAGCAAACTCCACAAAAAAATTCAGAATCGCCTTATGGTTCTACTAAACAGATTGGGGAACGAATTATTGAAGATTTTATAAAAACAACACCAAAATCAAATGCAATATTGTTAAGATATTTTAATCCAGTTGGGGCTCATCAATCAGCAGAAATCGGTGAATTGCCTATTGGAAAACCTATGAATTTAGTACCAGTTATAACACAAACTGCCATTGGAAAATTGCCAAAAATGTTTGTTCATGGTAACAATTATAATACTAAAGATGGAAGTTGTGTAAGAGATTTTATTCATGTTTGTGATATAGCAAATGCTCACACTCTTGCCCTAAAATATTTAATTGATAGAAAAAATAAAGCAATTTGTGAAGTTTTTAATTTAGGATCAGGAAACGGAGTTACTGTTTTTGAAGCTATAAAATCGTTCGAAGAAGTAAGTAAAATAAAACTCAATTACGAAATTGGACCAAGGCGTTCGGGTGATGTAATTGCCATATATGCTAATAATAATTTAGCAAAAGAACAGTTAGGTTGGAGCATTAATTTTTCTTTAAACGATATGTTATTATCGGCTTGGAATTGGGAACAAAAAATTAATAGCCAAGAAAACTAGTTGTTTTTAATTTTTTATTTATTTCATTCAAAATTTGAATTGATAATTAATTATTATTTTATGCCAAAAAGGCATTAAATAGAATTATTTTAAAACTTGATTTTTGAAGACAGATTTTGAAGAAAAAGAGGTGTAATATTGTTCAATTTTTTTTATTTTTTCTTGCTAAATAATTTGGCAAAATGGTATATTTATTAACTAAATTAGAAAAATTATTTATCTCATTTATTTAGTTTTAAATTTTAGTACTAAATATGTATATAATAATGCATTATACATTTTATATTAATATTTATACCAATTAAAATTTAACTACTTTATTTAAAATATTTCTTAAAATAGAGTTTAAATTTAATATTTTAATTATCACAATTTATAATATGCAAATAATTCAATTACAATATTTTGGAAATATTAATTATTATTTAAATTCAACAAATAGTAAAAAAATTATTATTTGCCCTAATTTACTCTATAAAAAGGGTGAAAACTTTAATAAGACAATAGTTAGCGGAGCGAATGGATTGATCAATTTATCAGTTCCTTTGCTTGGTGGAAGAAATCAAAAATCAAAACTAAAAGATGTCAAAATTTCATACGATCAAAACTGGAGAACTCACCATCTTAACATTTTAAAGTCTTGTTATGGCAATGCTCCTTTTTTCGATCACTACTACCCTATCATCAGTAAAATAATGTTGAATAAATTTGAAACGATGTTTGAGTTGAATTTAAAAATTCTTGAACAACTGATTAAATGTTTGAAATTAAATCTTGAAATAGAAGTAGAAAACTCAAATGATTTAGAAATTCCTTTTCGAAATTTTTCAGTTGATTTTATTAAGTCTATTTCTTACCCCCAAGTTTTTGAAGAAAGATTTGGGTTCATTCAAAATTTAAGCATTATAGATTTATTAATGTGCTTGGGACCACATTCTAACGAAATTCTAACTCAATAATTTATTATTAAACTTCAATAAATTATTATAGTCTTTTTGCTTACCTTGCAAACCGATTTTTATATATGAAAAAAAGACTTTTCGTCCTGCTAATTTTGGTTGGATTCATCAATACTATTTCAGCACAAGATTTTTCGAATAAAGGCAAAGAATTCTGGATAGCATATTCATCACATATTGATGCAAAGTTATCTGTAATGGGCATCTATATTACTTCAGACAAATCTGCTAATGGAAATATATATGTAAATGGAACAAATATTCCTTTTACAGTTACTCCAAACCAAATTACCAGAAAATTTATTGGTTCATCAGCAGGTAATGACGGTAGTAATAATTATGTTTATTTAGATATTCAGGATGGAATTAAAACTGATGCAGCTATTAAAATAACTTCTGATGTTCCTGTTGTAGTGTATTCTCATATCATTAGATCGGCTCGTTCGGCAGCATCATTAATTTTACCAACCCCAGTTTTAGGAACAGAATATATTATTCCTAGTTATCCAAGTGTAAGCACATCTGGTGGTGGATCAGAACAAGGTGGTATTGGTTTATTGTCTGTTGTTGCTACTCAACCCAATACAGTTATAGAAATTAATCCAACAATTGCAAGTAGAAATGGTTTAAGAAGTGGTGGAAACCCATTTCAAATTACCTTAGTAAACCCCGGAGATATTTATCAATTACATGGTGGATCTTTATTAGATTTATCTGGCTCTACTGTAAAATCTGTATCAAGTGCTACTGGTGGATGTAAACCAATTGCAGTTTTTTCTGCATCAACTTGGAGTGCATTTGATTGTGCTGGAGCATCTGGTGGAGATAATTTATACCAACAATTATTTCCAACCCGATCTTGGGGAAGACAATTTATTACAGCACCATTTAAAAATAGACCTTCGGATATTTATAGAGTTTTTGTAATTGATCCCACAACACAAGTAATTTTAACAGATGGTGGCGTACCTCAAATTATGGGAGGTGCTCAATATAATGCAACAGGTAAGTTTTATCAATATAAAACCGGCAATCCGGTTTATATTTCAGCCGATAAGCCAATTTCAGTTGTTCAATATATAACTTCTCAAACTTGTAAAACAGGATGTACAACTGGTGGTGCAAACACTTTATGTTATTCTGATCCAGAAATGGTAATTTTAAATCCAATTGAACAAACCTTAAAAGAAATTACTTTCTTTTCTGCTCATAAAAACTTTGTTCCTACAGGACAGTCGAATGTTGATTTGCATTTTGTAAATATTATAATTAATAAAAATTTTAAGAGTTCATTAAAAGTTGATGGAGGTTCAATTCCTACATCTTTTTTTGTTGATATACCTGGAACCAATTATGCTTATTTGCAAGAAGATTTAACTGTAAGTTCTGCAACAAACCCAGTTCATAAAGTAACTGCTGATACAGGTTTTTCAGCAATAGTTTATGGCTTTGGAAATGTAGAAAGTTATGGCTATAATGGTGGAACTAATATTGTTGATTTGTATCAGTATGTAACCTTGCAAAATCAACACGCAACAGTTAATTTTCCTGCAACTTGTAAAAATACTCCTTTTAAATTTTCAATAACACTACCTTATCAACCACTAAAACTAAATTGGGATTTTAATAATGCTGCTAATTTAAGCCCAAGTACCCCCATTATAAATAATAATCCCATATACGATAGCACATTTATAAAAGATGGAAAAAATTTATATGTATATAAGCTAAGTAGTAATTATTTATTTAGTCAAATAGGAACTTATAATATTAAGGTATTAGTAAATAATCCAACAACAGATGGATGTTCAGGAGATCAAGAAATAGATTATCAAGTTGAAGTTTTTAATCCTCCCATAGCAAGTTTTACAATTAATTCAAATGGTTGTACTAGTAGTGCTTTAACTTTTAACGACCAATCTCAAACCTCTGGAAGAAATTTAATAAGATGGAGATGGGATTTTGGAGATGGCACTATTGATAGTATAAAAAATCCTTCAAAACTTTATACATCCGGTGGAACTTTTCCAATTAAATATACAATTACTACTGATGTGGGATGCATTTCAGATACTACAAAGAATGTAGTGTTAACACCTCCTCCAATTGCAAAATTTGGAATAAAAGATTCTTTATGTGTAAATTCTTTAATAACAGTTTCTGATTCTTCTACATTCACTGCTCCAAGTAGTATTGCAAAATGGTATTGGAATTATGGAAATGGAATAAAAGATACTTTATTGTCAAGTTCAAACCCAATTGTTGCTTATGCAGATACAGGAACTTTTACAATAACATTAATGGTAGAAACAAATTCTGGTTGTAGAAGTAATTTATTTAGTAAACAAATTAAAATTCGTTCAAATCCAGTGGTTGATTTTACAATGCCCAATATTATTTGCTTACCAGTTGGATTGGCAAGTTTTGGCAATAATTCTTCAATAAACGATGGAACAACAAGTAGCTTAATTTATAAATGGGAGTTTGGAGATGGTAAAACATCTAATCTAAAAAATCCAGCTACAAATTATAGTGCCTTAGGTCCATTTAATGTTAAATTAACAGTTTCCAGTTTATTTGGTTGCACACAAAATGATACAAAGGTTTTAAATACTATTTATCCTCAACCTAAATCAATTTTTAATATTACCAACGAAGTATGTTTAAGAGATACAACAAGTTATTTTGATATGAGTGATGGAAAAGGAAGTGCTGTTATTAAATGGCGTTGGAGTTTTGGAGATGGCTTTACCGATACCATTCAAAATCCAAAACATTTATACAACACAGTAGGTTTAGATACAGTAAAACTTTTTGTTTATACAGATAAGGGCTGTGTAAGTGATACAACATTTAAAACAACCGTTGTTAATCCTTTACCAACCGCAGGTTTTTCATTTTCAAATCCAATTTGCGAAAAAAGACCTATTAAATTTAACGACACTTCAAAAGCAAATGTTGGAACACTAATTCAGTGGGGTTGGAACATGGGCAATGGTCACTCCTATACTTTTAATAGTTTACCAAATCCTTTTAACGAAGTATACGATACCACAGGAATTTATTTTGTAAAATTAAGAGTGGTTAATAGTAAAGGTTGTAAAGGAGATAGTACACTTCCCATTCAAATTAAATCAAACCCTTTACCACATATAGGTTTTGTTTTACCTGATGTTTGTTTAGATGATGCCTTTGCACAATTTACAGATACTTCTAAAATTTCTGATGGCTCTCAAAACTTATTTAATTATAGCTGGAATTTTGGAGATATAAATGCAACTCCACCATTAAATGCAAATACATCAAATATTAAAAATCCAATACATAAATATTCTGATACAGGAATTTATAATGTAAAATTATTTATTGCAAGTAATAATTTTTGTGCAGACTCTATTACCAAAAGCTTTACTGTTAATGGTTCTACGCCAAAAGCAAATTTTACAGTTTTAAGTTCTTCCAATTTATGTAGCAACGATTCAGTTAAAATTCAAAATTCGTCTACAGTAGATTTTGGTAAAATTACAAAACTTGAAATTTATTGGGATACTGTAAATAATCCTACATTAAAAACAACAGATAATAATCCACTCTTTAATAAAATTTATTCAACAAAATATTTAAACTTTCAGCAGCCATCTTCAAAAATTTATTACATAAAAGTTTTTGCATATTCTGGAATTAGTTGTGTAAATACAAAAACCATTCAAATTAATTTAAACCAAAGTCCAAGAGTTCAATTTATAAATATAAAAGGAATTTGTAACGATACCACACCCCGATTAATTTCTGAAGCTACTGAAACTGGCGGTGTACCTGGAATTGGCATTTTTACTGGAGTTGGAATTACAAATAATATTACAGGATTGTTTAATCCACAATCGGTAATACCAGGTATTTTTACAATAAAATATACCTATACATCCACCAATTTTGCATGTATTGATTCTGCTTCAAAAACAATTACAGTTTGGAGGTCACCATTAGCAAAATTTGGATTTGGGTTTCCTGCTTGCGAAAAAAATAATTTACTATTTTTTGATAGTTCTTTAACAAGTGTTGGAACTATAATTAAATGGAATTGGGATTTTGGAAATGGAACTATTATTAATAGAGTTTCTCCTTTACCTTTTACCTATCAATATAACAATGCAAATAATTATTTTGCAACCTTAAAAGTTACCACAGATAGTGGTTGTTTTAATTCGAAAACTTTGCCTGTAAAAATTAATTTTTTACCAAAAGTAAAGTTTGGATTGCCCTCAATTTGTTTACCAAATGGAAATGGAACATTTTTAGATAGCTCAACAATTGGTGATAACAGCGAAGCACTATTTGCTTATTTATGGAATTTTGGAGATGTCTCAAACCCAACACCATCAGTACTTCAAAACCCAACTTTTAAATATTTCGATACCATTCCAAAAAATGTAAAATTAATAATTACTTCAAAAGATGGATGTATCGATTCATTAACAAAAGTTCTTACAACAATTTATCCTCAACCAAAAGCTAAATTTATTTTAACTCCCGATACAATTATTTGTTATGGAAGTACAATTAAATTTTTTGATAGAAGTAATGGAAAAAGTAGCCCACCAAATAAATGGAATTGGAATTTTGGTTTAGGTGCAACTTCAACTGCAAAAAATCCAATACAATTATATACAGATTCGGGTACACTAACTGCAACTTTATTTATTTATAACGAACAAAATTGTGTAAGCGATACAGCAAAACAAAATATTACAATTTATCCATATCCAATAATTAAATTACCTGCATCGTTAACCTTTTTAAAAGGTGGTTTATTAACTATAAAACCTTTGTATTATTATGGTAGCAATTTAACATTTAAATGGACTCCAAAATATAATATAATTTCAGATACAGTATTATTAGCACAAGTTTTTCCTGATGATGATAAAAGATATAAATTAACAGTTACTAGTGAAGGATATTGTAGCGATACTGCAAGTGTTCAAGTAGTAATTTTAAGAGAACCAGTAATTCCAAATTCATTTTCTCCAAATGCAGATGGCATAAACGATTATTGGGTGATTGAGCATTTAGGCAGTTATCCTGGCTGTTCAGTTCAAGTTTTTGATAGATATGGTAGATTGTTATTTACTTCAATTGGATATGGAAAAAATTGGGATGGTAAAATGAATGGAGCCATTCTGCCAACAGGCACTTATTATTATATTGTTGATCCAAAAAATGGCAGGCAAAAACTAAGTGGAAGTATAACAATTTTTAAATAAAATTTCTTTAAAAAATTACTAATCGTCCTAATCAATTTGTTTAGGACGA
Organism: Chitinophagaceae bacterium; assembly: GCA_031417315.1. Classification (GTDB taxonomy): domain Bacteria; phylum Bacteroidota; class Bacteroidia; order Chitinophagales; family Chitinophagaceae; genus CAIVPM01. The sequence continues at coordinate 8,201 of JANOVK010000378.1, forward strand.
TTTTTATGTAACAGATAATTTGCTCTGCTTATATTTGCACCCTAATTAAATTATAGTTTTATATGCGTTCAATAGCATTTAGAGAGGCCCTACGTGAAGCGATGAATGAAGAAATGCGTAGAGATGAAAGAGTTTTTTTAATGGGAGAAGAAGTAGCAGAATATAATGGAGCTTACAAAGTAAGCCAAGGTATGTTAGCAGAATTTGGTGCAAAAAGAGTTATCGATACACCTATTTCCGAATTAGGATTTACTGCTGTAGCTGTTGGTGCAGCCCAAAGTGGCTTAAAACCAATTGTAGAATATATGACATGGAATTTTGCAGTTTTAGCTTTAGATCAAATTTTAAATACTGCAAGTAAAATGTTAGCCATGAGTGGTGGACAAATTAGTTGCCCAATTGTTTTTAGAGGACCTAATGGTAGTGCGGGTCAGCTTGGAGCACAACACAGTACAGCATTTGAAAGTTTTTATGCAAATATTCCTGGATTAAAAGTTATTTCTCCATCAAATGGTTACGTTTCAATAGGTTTATTAAAACATGCTATTCGTTAC